>NZ_DGIC01000010.1:313593-389282 GCF_002392975.1 Candidatus Ruminimicrobiellum ovillum | reverse complement strand
AAACTTTTCTAAAAAACATTGTGAAATTTTTGTAAAATCTTACTTATTTGCGCCTTCTTTAGCTAATTTATCTGCCAAATCGTTCTTTTTGTTTCCTGTATGGCTATCTATTTTTCGCCACAATATATCTATATCACATGAAGAAACAATTTCTACGTATTCTTGAGCAAGACTGTTTTTAGGTTTCCATTTACCTGTAGCAAAATATTCTATCCCCAAATAATCATAATTTATTCTTATTTTCTTTATATTATTCAGTTCACACCATTTTAAAACAAGAGTAACCGAATAAAGTTCTCCTCCAAACTGTCTTGTTGAAGTATCATCAAGCCTTCCGGAAAATTTTTCTATTTCTTTATCACCTAAAAATATCGCTGCACCGTATCCTGTTTTACCGTCTATATAAGAACCGTCAACAAATGCCTCATAAATACCGGACTCTTCTTTAAATGTTTTAAATCCGTTAACTTCATCCCAACATTTATTTATAATTTCAACGGATTCTTTATCTTTAATATTTGTGGTAACTAACGAAAAAGATTTCTTTGACGGTTTATAATAAACCCCGATTTTACCTAATTTAATCAATTTATTTTTTAATGATATTTGCAATAAATAATCCCTAAAACAAGTATCGTCAAAACCTGCTATAAGATTATTTTCATTTAATATTTTTACGAATTTGTTTCCAAAAGTTTCTAACTCACTTTTACACATCGTCATTGTTGTTTCTCCAAAACATAAAACTTTTAAACTATTCAACTATATTATTTTAGCCGTTAAACTTATAACCCCATAACCCAATAACCTGTCGTTGTTGTTTTCATACTTCCATACATCTATACCTCAAAATTGCTTTGCAATTTTTATCTCATTTTCCACAACTTGTGTAATTGCGGTAATATTCTGATATTTTTTATTTTTTTTGTTGCTATAGAATAAAATTTTAAAACTTTTTGATTTGTAATATTATCAAAACTTGCGGGTTGAATAATGAGCGGAATTTTATCTGACACTTTTGAAATAGTGTTAACGGCTTTTACAAATTCTTTTTCTTCGGTATCCTTTGCTATAACTGTTTTAACAAAAACTTTTTTTTGGGAAATTTCTAAAAATTTTTTATGTTCTTTAAACAAATCTTTACCGCATGCAGACTTAAACTTTATATCCATGGATACAACATCACAATAGTTATAAATTTTTTTTATTTGTTGCGGTAAACTTCCGTTGGTTTCAATATATGACGAAAATTTATTTTTCAAATATTTTTGCATTAACTCTAAAATAAAATCTGTATATATTAACGGTTCCCCGCCGGTAAAAGAAACCGATGGTTTGTTGCCATAAAATTTATCTTTGTTTTGATTATATATATCAGTTATATATTCAAACAAAGCCTGTGTTGTAAAACATTTTGAACCGGAATTTATTTTTAATGAATTCGGTGTATCGCAATAATTGCACCTTAAATTGCATCCGGAAAATCTTACAAAAATCTGTGGTATTCCGGCATATATTCCTTCACCTTGGTAAGAGAAAAATACTTCATCTATAGGTGCAAGATATTTATCTAAGTGCCGGATCATCTATACCTGCCTCTTTAAAACCTTTAGCTCTTAATTTACACGAATCGCATTTACCGCACGGTTTTGTTTTACCGTTATAGCAACTCCAAGTTTTTTCATAAGGAACTTTTAGTTTTGTTCCCAACTTTATTATTTGAGCCTTAGAATATTTTTCTATGGGAGCACAAATTTCTATACCATTGTTTAGTGCTTTCATTACTTGTTGCATAGATTTCAAATATTGCGGGGTGCAATCCGGATAAGAAGAAAAATCTACCGCATTTATACCCAAGAATATTTTTTTTGCTTTAATTGTTTCCGCATATGAAATTGCATACGACAAAAATATGGTGTTTCTTCCCGGAACATATGTTGACGGGACAAAACCTTCTTTTATTTGTTTATGTTCAGGAATTTTTTTATCCTTATTTATCAACGAACTCATATCCCAAGGAATAGATGTTTTTACAACATGATAATTCAACTTTAAACTTTTTGCAAATTTCTTAGCATTTTCTACTTCTTTACTGTGTTTTTGTCCATAATCGAATATTAAGCAATGACAATCATAACCTTTGCTCATTGCATAATACAAAACTGTCGTAGAATCGAGTCCGCTTGAAAATAATATTATTGCCTTTTGTTTCATAACGATACCACTGCGGAAGATGTTTCACTTTCCCATACTTCAACTTCACAAACCTTTATATCTTCCGTTTCAAATATTTTCATTTCGTTAAATATAAACGTTGCAATATTTTCCGCCGTTGGATTTATTTTATCGAAAGGTTCAGTTTCGTTTAAAAATTTGTGATCTAATTTTGCCATTATTTTGTCGAGATGTGCTTTCATATCGGTAAAATCTATAAGCATTCCTATTTCGTCAAGTTTTGTTCCGCAAAGGCAAACTCTTACTTTCCAGTTGTGTCCGTGCAAATTTTCACATTTACCTTTATATCCTCTTAAAGCATGTGCCGATGAAAAATGTTTAAATACGGAAAGTTTATATTTCATTATAATTCCACCTTTATAACCTTATTTATTTTTTTGTCAAAAAATTTACTGCCCAAATTTTTAAACTTTTCAGGATCATCACTTACATAAAATTCATATTTACCCGATCCGAAATTTTTCAATTGATTGTTTTTTTTCAATAAATTTTTTACGGCCATTGCAATAGCCGTTGCAGAATCTATTATTTTTATTTTTTTACCTATAACTTTTTGTATTGAACCTTTTAACAGCGGATAATGCGTACATCCTAAAATCAATGTGTCTATTTTTTTATTCACCAATTCTTTTAAATAAACATTTATAATTTCTTCGGTAATTTTACCTTTATTCCACCCTTCTTCAACCAAAGGAACAAACAACGGACATGCCTTGGAAAAACAATTTATTTTTCTATCATGTTTTTTTATCTCTTTAGCATAAGCATTGCTTTTAACAGTTCCTTCCGTTCCTATAACTCCTATTTTTTTGTTTTTTGTATTTTGCAATGCAACGACAGAACCTGCTTCTATAACACCTATCATAGGAACATTTATAACTTTTTTTAATGTATTTAAGCTGAATGCGGAAGCGGTATTGCAAGCAACAACTATAAGTTTTACACCTTTTGATTCCAAAAATTTTGATATATTAACAGTAAAATTTGTAACAACTTTTTTTGATTTCGAGCCGTAAGGCACATGAGCACTATCGCCGAAATAAATAAGATTTTCTTTCGGCAAAAGCTTAGATATCGCAGACATAACAGTAAGTCCGCCGAAACCTGAATCAAATATACCTATAGGTTTATTACTTTTTATTTGCTTTTCTCGCATAATATTTTTTTACACCTTCATATATCGAATCGGCAGCAGCCTTTTGAAAACTGCTCGTATTAAGTTTTGCTTCTTCGGTATAATTACTTATATATGCCGTTTCAACAAGAACAGACGGCATCTGTGTTCCTCTTAAAACATAGAAATTTGCCTGTTTTATTCCTCTGCTCGGTATCTTCAATCTTCCGGAAGCTTCCGCGATAACAAAACTTGAAAGTTCCGATGATTCGTTTATATATTCGTTCACAACCATTGACCACAACATATTTTGCAATACCGTCTTTTTTTCATCGGATTTGTCTTCCAATGCAATAACGGAGTTTTCCAAAGTTTCTGTTGAAATAGCCTCTTTATCCGATGCTTTTTCCGACAAGAAATAAATTTCGAATCCTGAAGCCGTTCTGTTCAAATTAGCATTACAATGAACGGATATAAACAAATCCGCTTTATTTTTATTTGCAATGTTTGCTCTCTCTACCAAAGGAATAAACGTATCATCTTGTCTTGTAAGTATAACTTTATAATTTTTATCTTTCTTAAATATTTTTTCCAATTGTAACACTATAGCCAAGTTGACATCTTTTTCTTTCGTTCCGTGCGGTCCGACTGCACCGGGATCTTTACCGCCATGACCGGCATCAAGTACAATAATTTTTGCATCTTTAGCAATTTCTTTTGTTTTTGGTATTATATCTTTAAATGTTTCCGTATCGTCAATTATTGCATAACTGTCATCTATAATTTGATCCTCTTCCACGGTTACAACTTTTACTTTTGCAAGTGCTTCCGAATCATCTTCTTCCTCTTCCAATACCGGTTTATCATATATTTGAGAATCATTTGCAATTATTCTTGTATCTATCGAAACAACCTCGGTATCACTACCGATATCTTCAGGCTTTTCCTGTTGCTGTTCAATTACTTTTTGTTCTGTTTGTATTTCGGAAACATTTTCGGATTTTTTCTCAATTTGAACTTTTTCTTCCGATTTTACATCTTTCGATTTTTGTTCTTTTTTCTCGTCTATAATTTTTTCTTCTACCGCACTTATTGTTTTTTTATCTATTCTCGCTACGGTATCGGGTATATATATATTTGTCGGTTTTGCCATATCAACCGGTTTTGTATGTTCTATATCCATTACCAATTTAAAAGGTTTTTTGAAGTTTTGAACTCTTACGGACTTAGGAGTTTGAGCTAAATTTATTGTAAAAACAGCTTCCCTGCCTTTTGTTTCATAAGAAATATCTTTTATTGCTCCGTTATTTGCCACAACACTATCTTTTATAATTTTACCTCTTTGAAAAGCAACGACAATAGAATTCTTAGCTTTTTTTATTGTATGAGTCATTTGCTCTTCAAGTTCAATAACAATCTCGGTATTATTTTCTTTTGTGTAATATCTTACGGCAGATATATTGGATATGGATGTAACATTAAGTATTCTGTGTTGCGTATCCAAGTTAACAACCGCTTCCAACATTTCAGGGAAATATTTTAATTCCAAAATTTCGACCGGAACATAAACTTCTTTATTTATCATTACGGAAGGCATTTTCAGTTTTACTTTATTTTTACCGAAAGAAACTTTTCTCGAATCATAAAAAATATCTATGGATCTGTTTTTAAATTTCATTGAAACCTTTTTACTCACGGAATACCATTCTAATCTTGCCTGACAAAAACTCGCCAACTCTCTTAAAGATAAAAAATTGCTGCCCGATATGCTATATAAATTCATACCGTCATAACCTTGTCCGTCAAAAATAACATTTAATTTTTGAGCCTCTACGGTTATGTCGGCTGTTTTAATTTCATTTTTTGCAAAGCAATAAACAGACACAAAAACAAAAAACAACGATAATAAACCAACAAATTTTTTCATATTCTAACCTCAAACCTTAATCAATATAATTGTACATCTTTATTTGCAAAGGTAAAACATTAAACATTTTTTCTTTCTTTTCTTTATTTTCAATAAAATCCGAAACTTCCCCGTCTTTTATTGCAACCGTCTGATAATTCCAATTGTAAGGATTACCTTTTAAAATATTTGCGGAAACTTTTACGGAAGAATTTCCGGCTTCGTTTTTAATTGTTTCAATAAGTTCTGCACCCGACGATAAATATTTATAAATATAAATATTTTGTTTTGTTATTCTTATGGCAAACTCCCAACTGTTTTCCGGAACAAAAAAAGCATTTACCGGTTTTAACATTTTTTGTGAACCGGTATAAGCAATACTATTCATATCAATATAAATATCAATACTGTCCAACACATTTAAATCTGCATCCGTTTTAAACGAAATATATTCATTGTTTTTTTCAACGGAAAAAGTTGTAAAAATATTACTTTCGTTATCAATAATTATGGAATTATTATTTTTTGTAAACTTACAATCCCCGTTATCCGTATCGGTATTTTCGGTATCCGACAAATCATATTTTATTTCTTTTGTACTCGGTGCTTTTTTATTCAACATTCTAAAAATATTCGTATAAGATATATCAAACAACTTAATTGAATTTTGTTTATTATTTATAATTCCGTTTATAACATTGTAACTGTACATGTTTGAAAGTTCATCACATAAAATCGTATACACTTCTTCATTTTGTTTCTTGCCGTAATTTTTGATTTCTTTATCTGCCAAATACAATTTCAAAACATTTTCTTTTGGAACAGACGATAATTTTTCCAATAAAATATTGTTCTTTATTGTTTTTGAATTGTATCCGTAAAAAGCCGCATTTATCGGTAACTCAACATCCAAACCACTGTTTTTGTTAACAAAATTTACTAAAGCCAGCATAAATTTTTCATTTTTAGTATGTGAAGCGGTTAATATTATCGGAACAAATTTTACATTGTTTATATTATCAAACCATTGCTTTATTTTTGTTTCACTCGTCGTAAAATTTTTGTAAGGAACAAATAAAGCAACACCGTTTTTTATAAACAAGCCTCTTTGATTTTCGTTTTCGTTTTTTGCCATTGTCCACAAAATATTATTTTTATAAAACAGTTCTAAAACATCATCGTTTAATGCCGCACCTTTCAAATAAAGACCATGCTTATTTCTTTCAAATGCGGTTCTGTAAGTCTTTTTATAATTAAACAAAATATCTTTACAAATATCGGTTTTATCGAACACATCGGAAGAATTTATGTTTATTTGTGACGATATCAACGGAAAATACGGTTCCACAATGTTTAGCACAGGCTCTATTTTATGCGAAACGATTAAATTTTGAATTTCCTTTTTTATATATTTGTCTTCATCAAAAGCAACGGCCAAACAAAACTTATCGGAACTTTCTATTTTTTGAATAACTTTTGCAGATACCCCGTCAAAACTTTCCGCGAAGAAAACAACCGTTTTGTTTCCCGCAAAAGCACTAACAGACAAAAATAAAAAAAATGATGCTGCGAAAAGATTTTTTATATTCATATTATTGATTATATCATATTTAATAATGCAATATAAATAAAGATTTTATCTATAAAATTTTTCGGGAAGAAAAATTATTTAAAACACATATCCCACGGAAAATGTATATGTTCTGTATTCTATGTCTATTTTATAACTTGTGGATTTAAGCCTTGCATTACCATTATGAATTGCACCGGTTACTTCAAACAAAAAACTGTTGTATACAATACCTACACCTATCGAATAAAAAAAACCTCCCTTTTCATCAATAAGATATGTATCGTAATCGGCAACGGGAAAGAAAAAATTATAACCGACATTACCGACAACATAACCGTATTTATAAGGTTCGGTGGGAACGGAACGAAGTTTTAATGATATGTAAGCAGGGACAAAATAAGCTTCTCCGGGGATATCTTCAAGATCTCTTGAACTCTGAAAATTTATACCGCAACCTATACCGAACTCATCAAGAAAATAATGATAATATTTTGCTGCAAGTGTTAAACCTTTTGAAGAATCCGTTTCGCTTTCATGACCTTTATGTAAATATTTGCCGTAAAAATCATATCCTATTTGAACTATTACTTCATTGTTATCTTCAACAACATCACTATCATCAATCATCAAACCAGTTTTTTTTTTAGTTTTTTCATCCTCTTTGATTTCTTTTATGTCTGCTTTATTCAACTTTATAAGATCTTCTTTACAAACAACAAAAACAACATTATCATCCTGATGATGAATATTTCCTTCGTATTCGGTTCCGTCATTCATAATTATTTTTTCCGCATACCCTGCAAAGGAAAATGTTAAAAGAAAAAACAAAGTGATAACAAAAACTCTTACACTCTTTTTCATTGCTACCCCTTATAATGACTGTAAATTGTCCAAACTCCTATCAAAATAAAACAAATACCGCTTATTAATTTTAACGGTATTTGTTGTAAATATGTTTTTGCAAATGTTCCTGCAAGTACAGCTATCGCAGATGCTACAACCAATGCTCCTGCCGAAGCAAGAAATACATACGCAGGTGAAATTTTTGAATCGGTCGCAAACAATAATGTTGCTATTTGTGTTTTATCGCCAAGTTCCGCCAATAGAACAGAAAAAAATATCATAAATATTGCGGCCATAATTACCTCGAAAAGTTTACTCTTCTATTCTATATTTAACGGTTTTGGCTTTTATTATCGACAACTTATCTATTTCTTTCAAAGCTTCCGATATTTGTTTACTTAAAGCTCTGTGAGTTGTAATTATAATTGAAACTTTTTTATCTTTATTTCTGTCATCCTGATACAAACTTGCTATAGATACTCCGTGTTCACCCAATATACCTGAAATTTTCGAAAGTACTCCCGGTCTATTAACTACGGAAAATCTTAAATAATAATCGCTTTTACTGTCACCGTGAGGCAAGAACTTAACTATTTTTTTCTTCGAATATACGACATTTTGAACAACACCCGCCGTTCCGTTGGCAATATATTTCGATAAATCTATAATATCGGAAACCACTGCCGAAGCCGCAGGCAACTGTCCCGCACCTTTACCGTAAAACATAACATCATCCGCAGCATCACCTTTTATCATAATTGCATTATATTCGTTATGAACATTTGCAAATGAATGATGATGATCTATTAAGCAGGGTTCCACCCACAAATCTATACCTTTATCCGTTTTTATAGCGGAACCTATAAGTTTAAATACATAACCGAAATCTCTTGTTATGTTAACATCTTCTATATCAAGTTGATCTATACCTTTTACTCTTATATCTTCAACTTTTATCCAACTTCCCCAAGCAAGAGAAGATAATATCGCAAGTTTGTTTGCCGTATCAAGACCTTTAACATCTGCCGTCGGGTTAGCTTCGGCAAAACCTGATTCCTGTGCATTTTTTAATGCATCGGCATAAGTTATACCTTCGTTTGTCATCTTACTTAATATAAAGTTTGTGGTACCGTTCAAAATACCTTTAATATTTTTTATTTCGTTACCTGCAAGACCTTCGTTCAACCCTTGTATTACCGGGATAACTCCTCCCACGGATGCTTCAAAATATACCATCTGTTTATTTTCTTGCGCCAAAGAAAATATTTCATCCCAATATTTTGCCAATGCCGCTTTATTTGCGGTAACGACACTTTTACCGTTTTTAAGAGCTTCGGTAATAACAGTTCTTGCGGGTTCATATCCACCGATAAGTTCAACAACAATATCTATTTCCGGATCTTTTATTATATCCATGAAATTTTTAACATACAATTTTGGTTTATCTATAGGACGCAAATCGCAAATAGATTTAACATTTATCTTTACGCCTGCTTTTCTCAAAGCAATAGCACTGTTTTTTTCCAAAATTTTTACTACACCTTTTCCTACCGTTCCGTAACCTACTAAACCAATATTTAAACTTTTCTTCATAAATTTATTTTCCGTTTAATGTAAATTTTTTTATTCTTAACAATGCATCATGAAACCTTTTATCGTGTGTTACCAACGATATTCTTACATATCCTTCACCGCATTTGCCGAAACCGGCTCCCGGAGATACGGCAACACCTGTTTCTTTAAGAAGTCTTTCCGCCACCGATAAAGAACCTTCTTTTTTTAAGTTATCGGGAAGGCCTGCCCAAACATACATTGTTCCTTTTGTTTTTCTTACATGCCAACCTATTTTATTTAATCCGTCAACCATCTTGTTCATTCTTCTTTCATAAATTGCAGCTTGTTCTTTAACACATTGCTGAGAACCGTTTAAAGCCGCAACAGCCGCAAGTTGAATAAAAGTCGGAACTCCGTAATCCAAAAAAGATTTGAATTTTTCAAGCGGATAAAGTAATTGTTTTGCTCCGCAAGCCCAACCTACTCTCCAACCGGCCATATTAAATGTTTTAGAAAAAGAGTGAAACTCAAGAGCCACATCTTTCGCACCCGGAAACTCGAATATTGACGGGGACGTATTGTCACCGAAAATAAGTTCGGAATATGCATTATCCGAGATTAAAAGTATTTTATATTTTTTACAAAATCTTATAGCCTCTTTCCAAAAAGCAGGATCATCCGCAACGGCTGCCGTCGGATTATTGGGATAATTCAAAATCATCATTTTCGCTTTTTTTGCTACAGTTTCCGGAATTTTTGTAAAGTCGGGAAGAAAATCATTTTCTTCCAACAACGGCATTGAATATGTTTTTGCTCCCGCAAGAACAGCAGCATTAAAATGAACCGGATATGCCGGATCACATACCAAAATATAGTCTCCCACATTAAGATATGCCATACACAAATGTGCAATACCTTCTTTTGAACCTATAAGAGACATTATCTCGGTATTATAATCCAACTCTACTCCGAATCTTCTGCCCATCCATTCGGCAACCGCTTTTCTGAATTTCGGCATACCTTTTGCTTGAGGATATCTGTGAGTATTTTTATGATGTTTTACCGTATCACATAAACAATCAACAATATGTGTAGGCGTGGGCATATCGGGATTACCCATTCCCAAATCTATAACATCGAGTTTTTTTGCATAACACTCCAACTTCAAATTGTTTATTTTTGAAAACAAATAAGGGGGTAGCGAATCCAAATTGTTTGATGGTTTTATCTTTAATATTGCCATTATTTTTGTATTAGTTTTCTTAATGTAGTTGTAGGTTTGAAAGAAACCTTTTTACCGGCAGGAACAGGAACTATCGTTCCGGTTTTAGGATTTCTACCTTGTCTTGCCTTTCTGTCTTTAGATTTAAACGAACCCAACCCAGATAAAGAAACCGTTTCCCCTTTTATTAAATTGTCTTGAATAACTTTAACCAAAGCTTTTATGGCTAAATTTACTTGACCTTGTGTAAGTCCCGAACATTCTGCAACCTGCTTAATAACATCAGGTTTTTTCATGAGCTCCCCCAAATATACAAAAGTCTCACAATTAGAACATAAAAACTATAATAAAAATATATTAAAAAGTCAATAAGTTTTTTATCTTGAATTATTTAAAACTAATGAAATTTTATATAATTTTGTGCTATAATTATTGTAAAGGGTTATAACAACATTAAATATGAAAAAAGAAACGATTATATCTTTTTTAGTTTTTTGTGCATTAGTCGTAATAGTAGTTATATCGATGAAACTGACATATAACAATTACCAAACTTCTAAACAGATTTTTAGCGGTAAGGTTTTATGTTCGGCGTTGATGAATGCCAGTATAAAATATTATAAAGAAAACGGTGTTTATCTTGAAAATGACAAAGTATCAATAAACAATGATTATCCGTTTGATGCGAGAACAAACCCTTATTTTTCCGTTTTCTCTACATATCCGGTTGATGAAAATACTCAGGGAATTTCCGTGTTCGGAACAGTAAACAAAAAAGATTACGAACTCAAAGTAAAGTTCAAAAAAGATGACGATGTAAAGTCAATAAGAAACATAAAAATTCAAACAATAAAACATAAAAGCAAGAACTAATAAAATTCTATGAAAAAATTTTTTTGTTTTGCATTAATTTTTTTAGTGTCTGCCACAGCAAACTCCTATGCCGATAAATGGCAAACCGTAGGAACAAGAGCCATGGGTATGGGCGGTGCGGGTGTGGCCGTTGCTTACGGAACCGATGCTCAGTATTATAATCCCGCTCTTCTTGCAAATTCCGACTACAACAGCAATATATCTTTGAATGTAAACGCGGAAATCGAAACAACGGATAAAGTTTTAACATTAATAGATAAAATAAATCAAATGGTTCACCAATACAAAGATGTTGCCGATAAAATTGCTAATAACGATTATGCATCAGCAACGGATATGATGTCGATATTTGACGCTTTAATCGCATTGCAAGAATTAAATTTAAAAAATATCGGAGCAGTAGCCGGTGTAAATGCGGGGCTGGCTTCAAAGCTCGGTAAACTTACCGTCTCTGTAAGATCTTACGGAAGTTCCGGAATAATACCGATTATCGATAAAAAAAATATCGGGCTTGTTACTCCTAAAAACGGACTGAATATAAATAATTTTGATTCTCCCGATACGGATGAAAAACAAGATGCAGCAAACATAATAAAAGAAACTTTAGACAAGTTCGATTTAACTGATTCCGTAGCTAACTTGTTTAATTTATCCGGAATATCTTCACAAGAACTTGCAAATGCAATAGTTAATATGACCGATGCATCAAATTCAACGGTTGAAGAAATAAAGGAAATGGCAGATACCATAGCCGAAGATTTCCCAAAAATGGAAACACTGTTAAAGGATCTCCTTTCCGGAAATTATAAAGATAACGAGTCTCAAGTTCTTATTGATGCCGGAATTTTCACCGAAGTAAGTGCGGGTTGCGGTTTTCAAATTTTGGAAGGTTTGCAGGTGGGTGGGAACATAAAATACATTCAAGGTCAAATGGGACAAGCCGGCATTATGATTTTAAAAGACGATCAAAAAGTAGCAAGAGCCGAATGGGACGCTTTTAAAGATACAAAAGCGTCAAACCAAATAAGTTTCGATTTGGGGGCATTTTTAGATATAAGCAAATTTACAGGCAAAGATATTTTTCTAAATCCTAAATTCGGTATTACCGCAAGAAATATAAACAATCCTTATTTCGAAAGACCTGAAAAACCGTCGGATTCGGAATTAAAATGGATAGGCGACAAATATTATTTAGGCAACCAATTAAGAGCGGGGCTTGCAATCAATCCGATCGAAAAGCTTACTATTGCATGTGATTTGGATTTATTAAAAAATAAAACTTTTGTAGAAGGTTTTGATTCACAAGAATTATCATTAGGTGTAGAGTATTTATTGTTAAACAGCAGAGCTGTAGCTTTACCTTTAAGAGCAGGTATAAGTAAAAACATATCAGAATCAAAAACCGATATCGAATATACCTTAGGTACGGGAATCCATACTTTCGGATTTTGTTTTGAAATCGCGGCGGGAATGAGTTCAAACACAACTGTTCTCGACGGCAACGAAATTCCGTCATCGGCTTCTTTGGCACTGAACTTAAGTTATGCTTATTAAAACTTAATCGTTAATAAAAATATCATTTAAAACATTATAGATATCGGTATTATCTATAATATTTTTTTCGTTTATGTATTTTTTAAACAAATCTGATTTTGCCCCTGCACAATAACAACCCGTCAATTCGTTTATGTTGCCTTTTGTTTTATAATCTATGCTTGTATCCCATTTCAAAAATGTCTTGTCGTCAATCATTATATTAGGTCGAGGAAGAATTCCTTTTGCAAGAAATTTATTAAATCTTAACATTCCCGATGAATACGGTGAAACAACAATTATTACGGTATTATTCAAATTCATATCAGTTGAATTTGACTTTACTAAATTGTAAATAAGTTCTACGGTTTTATTACAATCATAAACCGCACCCAACATTTTGTTATAATCGTTTTCACAATTTGCCTTATCAATATCCGTAAATTCCATAAGTGTAAAAAAAGGAGCCTTTTTTTCCAACAACATTTTTATACAATACGAAACAACATCGGAAAATTTATTGTCGGAAAACCGATATTCAAAACTGTCCAAAGTAAAATTTTCCGTAGGTTTAGGCACACAATATTTTTGTAATTTTACAAATAACTTTTTATTAACCAAATTAAAAACTTGCGGTTTATTTATTTCCGAAGAAGACAAGCAATAATAACCGTTATATGCGGCAAATTTATTCATTTCGTAAATATCGTTCTGCCCGATAATTATTTCCGGTTTTGTTTTTGATAATATTTCTTCGGCTATTTTATTGTAATTATTTTTTGATTTGTTATGACTGAAAAAACTTGCCGGCGCAACCGAATAAAAATTATTAGTTGTAATCAATGCGGTATTATATTCTTTTTGTTCGTTTATTTTATCGACAATATTAGGGATAAAAATTTTATTTGTTTTATCGTAACAAATACTGTTGTTATACACTTTTTGTCCTACAGACATAGCCGTAAGAGAAGCGGCGGAATCGGTTGGAACGGAATTTTTAAAATATTTTTCTGCTTTGTCGTTTTTATAGTAAGGATACGGTATTGTTCCGGCAAGATTTGTATCATATCCTTTTTCACTGTCAAAATTAGTTTTGTTGTATTGCCCGATATAAGAATTTATGCTCCAAGTTGTCATAAATGTCTGTAACGGAAAATTGTTCCAAGCTAACATTTTATCTTTTCCGTATAAAAAATTACTTAAAGCAATTTCGTTCGATACGGACAACCCTTCTGCGACAATCAGAAAAACATATTTAGGTTTATCGGCATAAATGTTAAGGAAGAATAAAAAAATGAACAATAAAATTAATATGAATTTTTTCATTTTAATTTTCTTTCAAAATTAAATTTGTTTGCGGAACTCATATAAACATTATTATTAAATACCTTGATTACTTGTGTTAAATAATTTACATTGGGGTCTATATAAGATAAGTCTATCGCAAAAGATTTTATTCCCGCTTTTAACAAATTATTTTTAAATGCAAGTAAATTTACAGGATATTTCGGAATAATAATATTATCTTTATTTGAAACAACTTTAAACTCATCTTTATCGGATTTTATATTTTTATTCCTGATATCCGGAACAAATTTCATTTTAGATATTACTATTTCCGGAAAGCCGGACAAATATACAATCAAATTGTTTTTTAAATTTTTCGATAAATCTTTTATATTGAATAAGTCATCTTCCCAAGATGATACAAAAGCATTTATTTTATATTCGGATAAAAATTCCGCACTGTAATTGTTTAAAGTATACAAATATTGTCCTGCATACAGCAAATTTTTTTTATCTTTAAACATATAAATTTGCGATATGTTATTTATAAAAAACTTGTTGTATTTTTTATCCGCAGCAAAATTTATAAAATTTTCATAAACTTTTATATCTTGTTCCTCTATATAAGGCGGCAACTCAAAATATAAATCATTTATGTTTTTTTGCGAAAGAAAATTTTTTATTATATCTAAATTTTCTTTTGACAATTTTATTATCGTGTCTGCTTTAGCATTTTTTAATAACGGTATCCACTTAACATTGTTTATTCTTATAAATAAATCGGGAAGTGAAACTTTGTTTAAAGGTTGAAACGATAAAATATTGAATGACTTTGTTATTTTTGTGTATTCACCCTTGTCGTTTCTATCCTTCCGTTCCTCTATTCCTCCATACCTCTGCTGTTCTGCGTCGGCAATTTTATATACTTCGAATCCGTTTTCCAAATACAAATCTTTATATTGAATTTTATAACCGTTATCTTTTTTATCCGAAATTTCTATTTTTAACACAACACTTCTATCTTTCTTATTATCAACTATTCTTACGGTATCACCTGTTAACAGATCTGTTTTTGTATTTAAAGAAAATATTGTATCCGTTTTATTTTCAACAATTCCTAAATACAATCCTATATTTTTAGATTTTTGCGGTTCAAAAATATCTTCACTTTTTATGTTAAAATTAAATGTCGTTTTTTGCCTTGCATAATCAAGAGACAACAAATCCTTTGCCTGTTCTAAATTTTGTTCATAATTTGTTTCGTTACTGTCTATTAATAGTCTGTAAGCCTTAACCGTTTTAGCTACATAATCCGCAGATTTCAATCTGCCTTCTATTTTTAACGATGTTACACCCGTCTCTT
The DNA here is from genome assembly GCF_002392975.1 of Candidatus Ruminimicrobiellum ovillum. Taxonomy (NCBI): domain Bacteria; kingdom Pseudomonadati; phylum Elusimicrobiota; class Endomicrobiia; order Endomicrobiales; family Endomicrobiaceae; genus Candidatus Ruminimicrobiellum; species Candidatus Ruminimicrobiellum ovillum. Next base: position 373,779 of record NZ_DGIC01000010.1, on the reverse strand, counting down.
TTATTTGTTTAATATAATCGGCTAACTGAAAATCTTTAGGAGATAAAAAATATCCTTTTTTCCCGTCAACAGTCCATAATCTTCTGCAAGGTTGTGTACAGCGTCCTCTGTTACCGCTGTATCCGCCTATAAAACTTGAAAACAAACAAAGTCCCGAAACACAAAAACATAATGCCCCGTGACAAAATATTTCAAGTTCTATATTACTTTTATTTTTTATGTTTTTTATTTCATCAAAAGAAAGTTCTCTTGCTAAAACAGCCCTTTCAAATCCCATCTGTTTTGCCTGTATCGCGCCGTAACTGTTATGTATTGTAAGTTGTGTGCTTGCATGAAGTTTTATATCGGGAAAATATTTTTTTGATAAGTAAGCCACACCTAAATCCTGAACAATAATAGCATCTGCTTGCGATAAACTTATTTGTTCCAAACTTTTCATAACATCTTTAAGTTCTGAATTTTTTATTAAAGTATTCAGTGCAACAAAAATTTTTACATTTTTTTGATGTGCATAAGAACAAATTTCGTTTAATTGTTTGTAAGAAAAATTTTTGGCTTTTGCTCTTGCGCTGAAATCTTTTAAACCCACATAAACAGCATCCGCGCCGGCAGATACTGCCGCTAAAAAAGAGTCCGTATTACCGCTTGGTGCCAACAATTCTATATTGCTCATATCTTTTTATTTTAGCATAAAAGATACAATTGTTGAACTTTTTATTTTAAGACCGTTTTTCTATACAAAAAACTTTCAAAATATACTATAATTTAGAAGATATATATACTTGCCAAAAAGTATATAAATTTTATATAGGAGGTTTAAAATGGAAAAATACAAATGCAGTATATGCGGTTACGAATATGATCCTGCAAAGGGAGATCCGGATAACGGAATACCTGCGGGAACACCTTTTGACAAATTACCTGAAAATTGGGTATGTCCTGTTTGTCAGGTAGGCAAAGATTCTTTTGAAAAGATGTAGACATAAACTTGAACGAAATAAATTTTTATTTTCGTTTACAGGAGAAAAAATGAAAAAAATAATTCATAACTTTTTCTACTGCATAGAACTTGTGTTGATAGCTGTTATTTATTTAACTTTCGCAAAAGAACAAATTAATTTTACCCCTTATGTAACTTATCCTTTAGCAATATTATGTGCTTTTTTACCTGTCGGCATTCTTGCCGCAATTGCTTTTGTTGTTTGTTCTTTTTTTTATAACATAAATGCAATTGTCGTCAATTTATCTTACCTGTTTATCGGAATATATTTGCTTGGAATATGGTTAACAAGTTTGTGCAAAGAAAAGAAATACGACTGATATATTAATACGTATAAGGAGTTTTTAGGTGAAACAAATAACTAAAAGTGTATATTCCGTCGGTGTAATAGACTGGAACATGAGAAGTTTTCACGGCAACACGTTTATCACAAAAAGCGGTGTTACTTATAATTCATATGTTGTTAACGATAACGAGCCTGCTTTAATAGATGTTGTTCATAAAGGTTTTGAAGAAGAATTTATAAAAAATATTTCCGAAATCACAGAACCGGAAAAAATAAAACATGTTATATTAAACCATTTGGAACCGGATCACAGCGGTTCAATCGAATATATGGCAAAAGTTTTAAAAAATGCGAAATTTTACGGAACGGCAAAATTAAAAGAAGGACTTTTAAAATACTATAACTTGAATATCGATATAACAGTAGTGAAAACCGGTGACAAAATTAATTTAGGCAATAACACTTTAACTTTTGTTGAAGTACCGATGGTTCATTGGCCGGATAGTATGATGACATATTGTCCCGAACAAAAAGTATTATTTTCAAATGACGGGTTCGGTCAACATATAGCGACAAACAAGACTTTTACCGATGAAGTTGATTGCGGACTAATAGATAAAGAAGTTGCAAAATATTATGCAAACATATTGTGGCCTTTAGGTGCCATGATAGACAGAAGCATAAACAATATTTTAAAAATGAATTTGCCTATAGTTTTTATTGCACCGAGCCATGGCCTTATATGGAGAAAAGATATAAATAAAGTTATAGAAAAATATTTATCTTGGGCTAAAAACACCGTAACAAACAAAGCTGTTATTGTTTATGAAACAATGTGGGGTTCCACGGAAATTATGGCAAGAGAAATTGCAAGAGCATTAACCGATAACAATATAGAAGTTAAAATGTTTGATATTGCAAAAACGGATTTTGCCGAAATTGCTTACGAAATGCTTGAAGCAAAAGCATTTGTTATAGGTTCATCTACACACGATAATGAAATGTTGGCTTATATTGCAGGTTTTATACATTTTATTAAAGGTATGAAACCTAAAAACAGAATTGCTGTTTCGTTCGGCTCTTTCGGTTGGGCCGGCGGTGCCGTAAAAGAAATAGCGACAAATTTAACTTCTTTCGGTGTAGAAGTTATAGATCAAATAGGTGCAAAGTTTAAACCGAATAAAGAAGAACTTAACAATTGTTATCAGGCAGGAATGAAATTAGTTGAAAAATTAAAATAGGAGAAAATATGAAAAAAGCATTAGTTTGTTCGGTATGCGGTTATATTCATTTAAAAGATACTGCACCGGAAAAATGTCCTGTTTGTAATGCAAGTTCAAAAGTATTTAACCTAAAAGATGATGCATTAAAAACAAATGAAGATATTGTAACAACCGGTGAAAGCCACAAAAAACATCTCCCTGTTATTTCCATAAATAATGTAAGTGAAAATGTTCAAGAAATAAAAGTAAAAGTCGGTGAACTTGAGCATCCCATGATGCCGGAACATTATATTACAAATATAATGTTTTATGCGGATAATGAATATGTTGGCGGTATAGCATTAACACATAATTTAAAGCCGGAAGGTTCGATTTCTTTAAATGCCAAGGGCAAAAAAATATCCGTTATCGAACACTGTAACATTCATGGAGATTGGATAACGGAAACAACTGTTTAAAAAATCAAAATCTATTTGAAAATTCTATATTTTTTTAGTAGAGTAAAGAGGTTGACAAACTATCCAAAAGGGGAAAACTTATGAAAAGCCTTAAAGGAACAAAGACAGAAAAAAATTTGTTACAGTCTTTTGCCGGTGAATCGCAGGCAAGAAACAGATACACATTTTTTGCATCCGTAGCAAAAAAAGAAGGTTACGAACAAATATCTGCACTTTTTTTAGAAACCGCAGATAACGAAAAAGAACACGCCAAGAAATTTTTTAAATTTTTAGAAGGCGGAACAGCCGAAATTACGGCAACTTTTCCTGCGGGAATAATCGGAACAACCATACAAAATCTTGAAGCTGCAGCAGACGGCGAAAACGAAGAATGGACGAAAGCATACCCCGAGTTTGCAAGAATTGCCGAAGAAGAAGGTTTTCAAGAAATCGCGGATTGTTTCAAATATATTGCATTAGTTGAAAAAGCACATGAACAAAGATATAGAAAACTTTTAGACAATATTAAATATGAAAAAGTATTCACAAAAGATGGTGTTGTAAAATGGAAATGCAGAAACTGCGGCTATGTTTATGAATCTAAGGAAGCTGCGGAAAAATGTCCTGCATGTAACCATTCAAGAGCATATCAGGAACTTTTTGTAGAAAATTACTAAAATTTGCTTTGCAAATTTTGATGTATAGATGGCATGGATGAATAGAGGTATAAAAAAGAAAAAACACTTTGTGTTTTTATAACGGAGGTAGTAAAATGAGATACGTATGTAAAGTTTGCGGTTGGACAAGCGAAGATGGTGCAAAACCGGATAAATGTCCTATATGCGGAGCACCGGCAGATAAACTTGAAGCTATAGTTGAAGGTGAGAAAACTTATGCAACCGAACATAAAGTAGGTGACGGACAAGTTGAAGACAAAGAAATTGTTGAAGGTTTAAGAGCAAATTTCAACGGAGAATGCACAGAAGTAGGTATGTATTTGGCAATGTCCAGAGTTGCAGAAAGAGAAGGCTATCCTGAAATTGCAGATGCTTTTAAAAGATATGCTTTTGAAGAAGCGGAACATGCTGCAAAATTTGCTGAACTTTTAGGTGAAGTAGTAACAAACTCAACACAGAAAAACCTTGAACTCAGAGCTCAAGCCGAACATGGTGCATGTGCAGGTAAAATGGAAATTGCAATAAAAGCAAAAAAATTAAATTACGATGCAATTCACGATACAGTACATGAAATGGCAAAAGATGAAGCAAGACATGGTAAAGGTTTTGATGGTTTGTTAAAAAGATATTTTAAAAAATAAAAGTATCTTATAAACAGTAAATATTTAAAGGCGATATCTTAAAAAGGTGTCGCCTTTATTTTTTGCCTATTGACAAACAATTATTAAAATGTTAGATTAATATAACATTTTCAATAAAAACTAAAAAAGTTTTGTTTACTTAAAGGAGTTTTTATGAACAAAAAACTTACCGAATCTTTGGAAAATTATTTGGAAACGATAGGTATGCTCATAAGAAAAAACAAAATAGCAAGAGTTAAAGATATCAGTAAAGAATTGGATGTAAAAAATTCAAGTGTAAATATTGCTCTAAACGTTCTTGCCGATAAAGGTCTTATTATTCATGAAAAATACGGTTATGTTGAACTTACTCCCGAAGGTCAAAAAATTGCAGACGATATTCAACATAAAGAAGATGTTTTAGTTCAATTTTTTACCAAAATTTTAGGTGTTGATGAAAATGTTGCTTTAAAAGATGCTTGTAGAATGGAACATACTATAAGTGATGAAACATTGGCAAAACTTATATTTTTTATAGGTAAAATAGGTAAAAAGAATACTAAAAAAACTAATAAATAAGGAAGAAAGTATATAAAGTGGAATTTTTAAAAGAGATAGTAAATGTTATTTTTTCAATATTTAATGCAATGTCGTTTTATTTGCTGTTGGGTTTTTTGTTTGCGGGAATTTTACATGTTCTTGTTCCGCAGCAACTGTTTTCAAAATATTTATCAAAAAATAATTGGGTATCTGTTTTATATGCCACATTGTTCGGTATTCCGTTACCGTTATGTTCTTGCGGTGTAATACCTACGGCAATGGCATTATACAAAGAAGGTGCATCAAAAGGTTCCGTAATTTCTTTTCTTATAGCAACACCGCAAACAGGTATAGATTCTATAATTGCAACATATTCGTTGTTAGGACTTCCTTTTGCAATAATTCGCCCTGTAGCGGCATTCTTTACTTCAATTTTTGCAGGCCTTGTAACAAACGTTTTCACTTCAAAAGAAAGTACCGCTAAAGTTACGGCTCAAAAAAACACGGAAGAACAAAAACTTTCGTTCGGTCAAAAAATAAAAAGAGTTTTTCAGTACGGTTATGTTGAAATGATGGAAGATATAGGTAAAATGTTGTTGTTCGGTTTAATAATTGCAGGACTGATTGCCTATTTTGTTCCGGACAACTTTTTTACAATATTTAAAGGTAACACCTTATTAACAATGTTGTTAATACTTGTAGTTGCAATTCCCATGTATGTTTGTGCTACCGGTTCCATACCTATAGCAATAGCGTTAATGATGAAAGGTATGAGCCCGGGCACCGCTCTTGTTTTACTTATGGCAGGTCCTGCTGCAAACATTGCTTCAATGATGGTTATAGGTAAAGTGTTAGGCAAAAAAACATTTATTATTTATTTAATAACACTTGTTATAGGCGCGATAGGATGCGGACTTATTATGGACAACTTTTTGCCTGCAAGTTGGTTTGATGTTTCTAATTTCGGTATGGCTGCACATAATCATCACGGCGGTTTTTATTATTTTAAAGTTGTTTGTTCGTTTATATTATTTGCTCTTTTAGCAAATTCAATATTATTTAAGAAACACAGAGAAGAGGCGGAAGTTATGGAAAATAATGGTAACAAAATTGCATTTAAAATTAACGGTATGACTTGTAACCATTGTAAAGCTAATGCAACAAAAGCAATAAGTAATTTGAAATCAGTAAAGGAAGTAACTGTAAATTTAAGTGAAGGCGTTGCTTATGTTGACGGTAATCCTACTGATGAAGAAGTAAAGTCGGCTGTGGAAGCGATAGGATTTACTTTCGGTGGAAGAGTTTAAAAGATAATTTGTAATTATATTAAAAAAGCACTTGGTGCTTTATATTTTTTTGATCTTTAAGTTAGATAAAACTAATATTTATAATATAAACTAAAAAATATAATAAAAACTAATATTTTTAATGTTAGCTAAAAATAGATGGTAAGGAAAATACAGGAGGAGAAAGAAAAAAAATGGAGATGATTTTAAGTAATTTAAAATTGAATCAACCTGCCAAAGTAAAAAAAATAACGACATCTGATTCGGTTTTAACGAAAAAATTACTTTCTATGGGTATCTTGAAAGGTGAACAAGTTGTTGTAACAAAGAAATCTGTTTTAGGAGATCCTATAGAAGTAACAATAAGAGGTTACAACTTAAGTCTCAGAAAAGATGAAGCTTCACAAATTTTAGTGGAGGTTTAATGATGACATTATTGAACGGAAAAGAAAACACATCCTTAAGATTTTTGGCTTTTGACAATATAGCCACGGACGAAAGAAAAAAACTAATAGATTTAGGGTTTGTGCCGGGTGAAGAATTAAAAATCTTAAGAGATATGAAATCCGGATTTATAACCGTCTTATTAAAAGGCGGAAAAATTGCATTAGACAGTAATAGTGCATCAAAAATTTTGGTAAAAGAGGTTTAAAATAAAGTGGAAAATTTAAAGAAAGTAAAAATATGTTTGGCCGGTAACCCAAACTGCGGAAAGTCAAGTTTGTTCAACAATATAACGGGGTTAAGACAACATGTAGGAAATTATCCCGGTGTTACCGTTGAAAAAAAAGAAGCTTTTGTAACAAAAAACGGTTATGAACTTCAAATTATAGATTTGCCCGGTATTTACGGCTTATCGGCAAGTTCAGAAGATGAAATAGTAGCAAGAAATGTTTTGATAGAAGAAAAACCGGAACTTGTAATAGATGTTGTAGATTCTTCTAACCTTGAAAGAAATCTTTATTTATATGCACAGTTATCGGAATTAAAAATTCCCGTTATAATCGCAATGAATATGACCGATATTTTGGAAAACAAAGGTCAAAAAATAGATTATAAAAAGTTGGAAGAAAAATATAATGTAGTTGCTGTTCCTATAGTCGCAAGTAAAAACAAAGGAACTGAAGAACTTTTAAATACGGTAACGGATGTTTTAAGTAAGAAAAAAACTGTTAAATCTGTTTCTATAGATTACGGTAAAGAAATTAATAAGGAAAAAGATACTGTTTGCCAAATTATATCCGAAGATGTAAACCTTGTATTAAAATATCCAGTTAATTTTTTAGCGGTAGAGTTAATAAAAAAAGAACCTTATGCCTTGGATAAAATCAAAAGTGCTAAAAACTCTTCTGCAATAATCGAACAGGTGGAAAAGAGTAACAAAATAATTTTTGATTTACATAACGAAAATCTTGAGGCCGTTTTTGCAGATAAAATTTACGATTGGATAAAGATAGTTGTAAGTGATGTTTTATCGAAATCAAAATCCGTAAAAAAAGATTTTACCGAAGCAATAGATAAAATTGTTTTAAACAAAATTTGGTCTGTTCCTATATTCTTGCTTGTAATGTACATTATTTTTAAATTTGCATTTACGGTATCCGAACCTATAGTAGGTTGGTTTGAAGCAGGTATCGAATGGTTATCCGATTTTGCAACAGGTGTTATCCCCGAAGGCATTTTCCAATCGTTAATAGTTGACGGTATAATCGGCGGTGTCGGCGGAGTATTAGGGTTCTTCCCGCAAATTATATGTATGTTCTTTGCCATCGCATTTTTTGAAGATACCGGTTATATGGCAAGAGCGGTGTTTATTATGGACAGAGTTATGAGAAAGTTCGGTCTTCACGGAAAATCGTTTGCATCTTTGTTAATTGCAACTAACGGTTGTGCAGTTCCCGCAATGATGGCATCAAGAACAATAGATAATCCTAAAGACAGAATTATTACACTTCTTGTTACACCGTTTATGATATGCGGTGCAAAACTTCCTATATTTGCACTTTTTATAGCGGCATTCTTCAGTAAAAGTTCAACACAAGCAGCAAACACAATGTTTATATTTTATACATTAAGTGTTGTTATAGCACTTTTTTCCGCATGGGTATTTAAGAAAACATTGTTTAAAGGTGAACCGGGATATTTCGTTATGGAACTTCCCCCTTACAGAGTTCCTACAATAAAAGGTCTTTTACTTAAAATGTGGGAAAGAGGTTGGATGTATCTTAAAAAAGCCGGTACCATCATATTATTAATGTCTATTATTATTTGGGCGGGTTTAACATTCCCTCAAGTAGATGAAGAAAAGTTGGGAGAAGTTTCCGAAGAAGAAGTTGCAGCGGCTCAAATGGATCAAAGTTATATCGGAAAATTGGGACACTTTATTGAACCTGTAATAAAACCTATCGGTTTTGACGGCAAAATGGGTATAGCTTTAATTGCAGGTCTTGCAGCAAAAGAAGTTGTAGTTAGTACTTTGGGAACAATTTATTCTATGGGTGAAACGGATGTTGAAGATGATGAAGCGGTAAATTCTTTAGCGGATAAAATCGCTTCCGATCCGGATTGGAGTCCGTTAAAATCCGTGGCATTTTTGATGTTCTGTTTAATTTATGTTCCTTGTATAGTTGCAATAGCTGTATTCTATAGAGAGGCAGGTTCAAGATTAAAATGGCTGATAATACTTTTTGCTTGGACAACAGTTTTAGGATACTTGTTATCGTTCATTGTATATCAGGGCGGAAGGTTGTTAGGCTTTTAGCCTAACAACGAGGTATAGAGGGCTAGAGGGATAGAAGAATAGAAAAAATCGCAAAGCGATTTTATCCATACATCCATACTTCCAGCCACTAAAATTTCGTAGAAATTTTTGGTCCATACCTCAAGAAAAAGTCGTTGGAGGTAGTAATGGAAACAATTTTTGTTTTATTGATAGTTGCTCTTTGCGCTTTTGTCCTTATAAAAAAAATATATAAACAAGTGAAAGGCGGTAAATGTGATTGCGGGTGCGGTTGTGACAACAATTGCGGAAGTTGTTTAAAAAAAGACAGTTGTATGACACAACTTATGAGAAAAAGTAAAAATAAAAAATAGTTGGCAAAAAATAAAAAAGGAGAGTAGAAAAAAATGAAGAAGTTAGCAGTAGCGGCATTTTTGGCAGCAACAGTAACACTTGGCTTCTCTAATGCTTATGCGGCAGAAGCCGAAAGTCTCTTAGAAGGACTTTCAATTAACGGAGGAATTACTTTGATTTTGCAATCTTTGCAAAAATCAAATGTTTCCACAGCAACAGACGGTTTATTTTATGAAACACCTACAATCGGTTCATATTCCGTAGATTTGGAAATCGAAAAGAAGTTTGATGATAACAACACAGCTTTTTTGCACTTAGAAACAGGAACAGGCGATGCAAACTCCCGTTTTACGGCTTTTTCGGGAATCAACAGAGATGCGGACGATTCAGGTAATCAGGTATCAGTAACAGAAGCATGGTTCGAACATAAATTCAACGATGCTTTCGGTATGACATTCGGTGTTATAGATCCTACATCATCATTAGATGATAATGCTTATGCAAACGATGAAACTTCACAATTTTTAGGTGATATTTTCAGAAATGCACCTGTAATATCTTTCGGAGATAATGCTATCGGTTTAAAAGCGGTTTATGAAACGGACTTCATAGATGTTGCAGCACAATATCTTAATGTAGAAAATACAGTTGAAATACCTGGCGAAGAAGTTAATAATGATGATATCACAAGACACGGTTTTGTTTCCGCAGAAGTAAACTTTAAACCGGGCTTTATAGAAGATATGGAAGGAAATTACAGAGTTTATGTTTGGGGATTGCTTGATGGCGGTATGAAATGGGAAGATGGTGAAAAGACAACCGATTACGGATTCGGTGTCAGTATAGATCAACAACTTTCAGATATTTTCGGTGTATTTGCAAGATACAGTTGGAAAAGAGATGATGCCGTTTCTTCAGCAATCAGCACTCTTGACGGTGACTACGAGTCTCCTTGCAACCAAACATGGAGTATCGGTGCACAAGCAAAAATTAAAGCATTGGGCGATGAAGATATCATAGGTTTGGCTTTCGGTCAAATGATGGTTTCCGATAAAGCAAAAGATGCTTATGGATTAGATTTCAAAGCGGAAGATCATTTAGAAGTTTATTACAGCTGGAATATAAGTGACTATTTAGCCGTTACACCAAGTATTCAATATGTAAATAATATCTGTGGTGGAATGTCTGAAGAACAAGGAGCAGATAATTCTGCTTTCGTAGGTTCTATAAGAATGCAAATAGGTTTCTAAAAATTGCCCGAAGGACAACCGAAATTACTAATTGATAATTAATAATTTCTAATTGTAGTTTTAAAGTCTTGACGAGAATTTACTTTCTCCTCAGAAGAAAACGGATGCAGTTGTTCGCCAACAAACTCTGCATCCGTTTTCCTTTTTTAATTTAAAATTGCTAAAATATATTTATTATGAAACAAGAAATAAATTATTCGGAATATTTTCAAACAAAAGTATTGGAAGAAATTTGCAGATTGTTTTTTGAAAACAATCTTGATGACATAAACCATTTGCCTTTTAACATCATACCTAAAGGTAATGATCCTCAGGTTCGTTGTTGCGTATATAAAGAAAGAGCTATTTTAAAATTAAGAACTCTTGCTTCTCTGGGATATTCAATAAACGATGTTGATGAAGCATTGCCTTTGTCCGATTATCTTAAACCTGAAAACGAAAAAAAATATAAAACGAACAATAAACTTTTAACCGTTCTTGAATCCGCATGTTCGGCATGCGTTAAAAGCAGATATATGGTAAGCGAAATATGTAAAGAGTGTTTGTCAAGAAAATGTATAAATGCCTGCAATTTCGGTGCAATATCTTTCGAAGATCATAAAGCACATATAGATACGGACAAATGTAAAAACTGCGGCAAATGTAAAGAAGCCTGTCCTTACAACGCAATTTTAAAACTTGTTGTTCCCTGTGAAGAAGCTTGTCCGGTAAATGCAATAAAAAAAGACGGTAAAGGCAGGGCAAACATTGATCACAGTTTGTGTATAAGTTGCGGAAAATGTATAGGAGCATGTCCGTTCGGTGCCATAATGGTAAGAAGACAACTGCTCGATGTTCTAAAACTTTTACATACGAAAAAACTTGTAGCATTAATAGCACCTTCAATCACGGGACAGTTCGGAGCACCTATAAGCAAAATTACAACCGCTCTGAAACAAATAGGCTTTGAACATATTTTTGAAGTTGCTTTAGGCGCGGATATTACCGCAAAAAAAGAAGCGGAAGAATTTGAAAACAAGTTGGTGGTAAACAAACAACAATTTATGACAACATCATGTTGCCATGCTTATATAAGATTGGTAAAAAAACATCTTGAAAAACTAAAACCGTTTGTGTCCGATACTTACACTCCTATGCACTATACGGCAGAAATAGCAAAACAAAAATATCCTGATTGTATTACGGTATTTATAGGACCTTGCTTATCAAAAAGAAAAGAAGCGCAGGAAGATCCGTTGGTGGATTATGTTTTAACTTTTCAAGAACTAAAAGCAATAATTAATACAAAACATATAAATATAGATTTATGCCAAGAAACCTCATCGGAAAATCCCCCGACAAAATATGCAAGGGAATTCGCCGTTACCGGAGGTGTATCTCAAGCATTAAAGCATTATTTAAGAATAGATACCAAATTTATTAAAGATGAACTCATTACGGATTTGGACAAAAAAAGTGTTCTTAAATTATCCGCTTATGCCGACGGACACTGCAATTCAAACCTGATAGAGGTTATGGTATGTAAAGGCGGATGTGTCGGCGGTTGTGAAACAATCAAGCCAATCAAACAATCTACCGAAGACGTAAAAAAGTTTTCTTTATAAAAATTTTACAACATATTTCTTTTTTAATATAATGTTACTCTAATCATAAATTTCCGGAAGGAGATATCATGGGATATACTAAACAAGACGTAATAAAAATCATTAAAGAACAAGATGTAAAATTTATCAGATTACAGTTTACCGACATTTTCGGTCAACTTAAAAATGTTGCAATAACCGCAAATCAAATAGAAAAAGCATTAGACAACAAATGTATGTTCGACGGTTCTTCAATCGAAGGTTTTGCAAGAATAGAAGAAAGCGATATGTATTTATATCCCGATCCCGACACATTCGTAATATTCCCGTGGAAACAGGAAGAAGGTAAAGTTGCAAGATTAATTTGCGATATTTATACTCCCGACGGAAAACCTTTTGAAGGTTGCCCGAGAAACATTTTAAAAAGAAGCTTAAAAAATGCCGCAAAGTTAGGTTATACATTTAATGTAGGTTCCGAACTTGAATTCTTTTTGTTCTTAACCGACGAGCAGGGAAAACCCACGACAAAAACTCATGATGCGGCCGGATATTTTGATTTAGCCCCCATAGATTTAGGTGAAAGTGCAAGAAAAGAAATGTGTTTAACTCTTGAAGATATGGGATTTGAAATAGAAGCCGCACACCACGAGGTTGCAAGAGGTCAACACGAAATAGATTTTAAATATGCGGACGCATTAAAAACCGCGGATAACATAAACACATTTAAACTTGTTGTAAAAACAATAGCACAAAAACACGGACTACATGCAACATTTATGCCTAAACCGATATTCGGTATTTGCGGTTCGGGTATGCACATAAACCAATCCTTATTTAAAAACGGTAAAAATGCTTTTTACGATGAAAAAGACAAATTGGGACTTTCAAAAATAGCATATAAATATATTGCAGGATTAATGTATCACATAAAATCTTTCTCTGCAATTTCAAATCCCCTTGTAAACTCTTATAAGAGATTGGTTCCGGGATATGAAGCTCCTGTTTATATTGCTTGGTCTGCAAGAAACAGAAGTCCGTTGGTAAGAATACCTGCGGCAAGAGGCGCTTCCACAAGAATAGAGTTAAGAAATCCGGATCCTTCTGCAAATCCTTACTTTTTGTTAGCATCATGTTTGGCTGCCGGAATTGACGGAATAACAAAAAATATGAAAATAAAACCCGCCGTTGACAGAAACATTTATCAAATGACAAAAGAAGAAAGAGATAAAGCAGGTATAGAAAACTTACCTCACAATTTAATTAATGCCGTTAAAGCAATGCAAAAAAGTGAATTAATAAAAGAAACTCTCGGAAACCATGCATTCAATCTTTACACTAAATCAAAAATTGATGAGTGGGATGCTTACAGAACAAAAGTTCATCAATGGGAAATTGATGAATATCTTATAAACTACTAAACGACAATGTATAATGTATAATTTAAAATGTACAATGTCGGTAAAAATTGCAAAGCAATTTTTGTTAAATTATTAGATTTTTGCAAAGCAAAAATACATTAATTATAAATTATAAATTGTAAATTATAAATTGAAAAAGCACCGAAAGGTGCTTTTTTTTATGCAAATAAAAAGCCCTTGGTGAAAGGGACAGTTATGGCAGTCCGTACCACAAGTTTTACTTGTTACTACATCACCAAGGGCAATACAAGTATAACTGCCAACCGGACACTTGTCAACAATTTTTTTCTATTTAATAACAACCGAAATACTTATCAACCGTCACTATAACGGTTCTTATATACTCGGTAAATATGTATTAAAAACAAAAGTTATCCACAAGTTGTTAACAACCATAAAAAAGACCGGAAGAAAAACTCTTCCGATCTTTTAATTTTTATAAATTACGGATTTAATCCACATTATTACTTGTTGCTGTCTATACTTCTATCCGTCTATACTTCCATACATCTGATTATTCTGCTGTTGTAAGAATTATTTCCACTCTTCTGTTTTTAGCTCTTCCTTCTTTTGTTGCATTTGAAGCTATAGGTTCTTTTTCCCCTTTACCGATTACGGAAATATCATTTTTAATTTTATGATCTTTCTTTAACGATGTTGCCACCGAAGAAGCTCTTTGTTCGGACAACTTTTGGTTAACTTCATCACTTCCCACACTGTCTGTATGACCTTCTATCAATACTTCCGCATCCGGATAATTTTGTATCTCGTTTGCCACCTCTTTCAATTTTCCTTTTCCGTCCGCACTAAGTTTAGTGGTTCCGAAATTAAATGTAGGACCTGATATTCTTATACTTTTAATAGTCTTTTCTTTCATTTGTTGAGCTTCTTGCTCACTTACGATTTTAGCTTCATAATTTTGCAATTGTTCTTGTAATGCTTTTTCTCTTTCTTCAGCTTCCCGTAAAGCTTTTTCTCTGTCTCTTAATTCTTGTTCTTCTTTAGTTTTAGCAGCCTGCAATTCTCTTTCTTTTTCTTCCAATTGTTTTCTTAATTCTTCTTCCTCATTTGCATTGTTATCAACTATTTCTATCACTCTTTCTTCTTTTTTATTTTCATTCATAACTTTCTTGTTATGTTTGCATCCGAATTTATATATCAATCCTATATTTGCATAATAGTTTGTTGACACATCTGCAAAATTTCCTAAACCGTTTGCGAATATTGTCCAGTTTTCAGATAAATCATAGTCTGCTCCGATTCCGCCGGTCAATGTCGTTTGAGCATTTTCGGCACTCCATATCTTCATCTTGGTTTCATCGGCAAAATCCAATAACGATATCTCTATTTCGTTACGTTTATCGGTTAATAACTGTCTTACTCCGGCTTTAGCATACCAACCGAACTTCTTTATTTTTCCGTTTATTTCAAGTCCGGCTCTTGCTTCTGCCGTCATTGCATCATAATTTTCTATCTTCAAATTCAATGATTCGGCACCTTTTTCCTCATAACCCTCATTGTTCATATAACTTCCGATTACTCCCACAAACGGTTTCAAGTACATCTTATGTCTTGCCTGACTGTCTTTTTTATTCAAACTTATTTTGTACCCTGCTTCCAAATCCAATGCTGCACTGTAGCCGTTATGATCACTGTTTGCGGTTCTATCCATAAACTCTATTGTTCTATCTATCGTATATTGTTCATATCCGCCCAACAACATACCTTTCAATAACCATTTATCATTTTCATATCCGCCATATAAACCTAAATTAATATCATTCATAGACGTTTTATCTTTTCTCTGTTTCAATTCGTTTGTCCCGTATCCTCCCATAACGCCTACTATCCATTGTCCTTTTGATTCCGCTTCATCTTCATATTGTACATCAGCATCATTTTCGGTACCATCAACATTGTATTCGTTCGGAGCCTCTTCATTACCGGTAACATAATATTTGCCCGGTTTTTCCGCAGATTTTTCGTTTACTTTTATATCATTGCCATCAACAAAATATACTTGCGGCACAGCTTCATACTTTTCATTCTTTTTCATTTCGTTACCGTCAAAATATTCTATAGGTTCGTCTTCATTACCTCTTACATAATATTTTTTTGGAACTATGTTTCCGTCAACGAAATATTCGTTTATTCCTACTTCATTACCGTCAACAAAATATTCGTTTTGTCTGTTACCGTTTACATAGTTTATTTTCAATTCTCTGTTTTCGTAATTTTCATTTGAAGATTCCGTTTCTTGTTTTTTAGATGATACAATATCAAATCCTACTAAGAATCCGTTTGTAGTTGTATTAAATTTCGGTGAGTTGTCATCTTCTTCAACATTATACGTATTATAATAATATTCTCCCCATATTCTATCGTGAATTTTTGTGCATGGTGCATAACTTGTTCTTTCTTTAATCTTATCGTATACATGTTCGGCTTTTGAATTAAAGAAAGTTAAGTTGGTTGCATTTGCATGTATTACACCGGCAACATCGTTGAGTGCAGCTTTCAATGCGGGTATATTTGTTTCTCCCGTTTCAGGATCTTCATAATAGTAGAAATGTTCCATCACATCTAACGGTAATGTTATATCTCCGCCGTTTCCTGTTGAGACAGCATCTATTGCATTTGCCGCTTCTTGTTCGTTGTGACTTCTATCAAAATCTGTTGCCTGCGAATATTCACTTTGTTTTCTCTGTAACTCTATCTTCAATACATTTCCTTCGGTATATACTCTTGTTGATATTCTTGTATCATATCCCGGTCTTAAATCGGTTGCATCGTTATCATTGAATTCAACATTACCTTCTTTATATTCGTATCCGTCTGCCAATGTTTCTGAATTTATTAATTCTATTGTTTCTTTTACATAATATTTCCCTTCCAAGTTGTTCAATGTTATTGTTGCATCTTCTCCGATTGTTGTTGTTCCGGACACTTGAGTATTATCATTATAGTGACCTTCACTATCCATATCGAATTGTCCGAATTCTACATCATAGTTTCCGTTATCTTCAAATATTAAGTTACCGTTTACTTTGAATGTAGTTGTTGAATTTCCGGGTGCAAGTGACGCATCTTTACCTATTATCAAATCGCCTGCCGTTATATCTCCGTATCCTTTTAATATAGAATCCGTCAATTTCATTGTATCGGTTACTTCAAAAGTGCTTCCGCTTCCACCCATTGAAGAATCATTGTTGATTACAAATGTTCCGTTTGTAATATTTGCATTTATCGCTTTAAAATTATTTGTTACCGTCATTGTTGCAGCACCGGTCTTATCGAATGTTCCCATATCGACAATTTCGTTTAATGTAACTTCGCCTTCTTCGTCGTAGAATTCAACCGATGATTTTTCATCTCCGCTGCCTACAACTTTTCCGTTGATATTTTCTGTTGTTCCTCTTATTCCGCCTTCATTTATTACAGTATCTCCCGTATATGAATTGGAGTCCATTTGCAAATCTAATATTCCGTTTCCTGTCTTTACCAAATCTTTATTTCCGAATATTTCACCGGTTAATATCGTGTCTGCACCAACAACTTCTATATTTACATCGTTTTTATCTGTTCCCATTATCTCATTTGCCAATTTAACTTCATTCTCACTGTTTATTATTAATTTTCCGCCGGCCATATATATTGTATTTTCGCTTATTCCGGTTTCTGCTGCTATTTCTATTGCACCGCCCGTAATTGTTGTTGTTCCGGTATATGAGTTATCACCGCTTAATGTTACCGTTCCTTCACCTTCTTTTACTATCTTTCCTGCTCCGATTATTGTTGCAGCTATTTCAGCTTCTTCTTCATCCGTTAATCTCAATACCGTTCCTTCTCCGGTTATTGTTATACTGTCATTTATATTCAAATCTGCTGCATCGGTTATTAATGATGAACCGTCTGCTACCGTTATTGCATCTGCCGTTATTAAACTTTCTCTTTCGTTTTCAAAATCGCCGCCGGTTATTTCTATTTCTTTCTGTGTTATATTTGCTTGATTAGTTAAATCGCCTTCTACTATTAATTTACCTTCATCTCCGGTTATTTCGTTTGTATTTGTTCCGCCGGTAAATGTTAATGTGCCGTCATTTTCTATTCCGTCTGTTGTTGTTATGTCATCCGCACTTGTCTTAAATCCGCTGCCATCGGTTACAGTCATTGATGTTTGACTTATTGTTGTACCGATATAGTTTTCTACTTCTCCGTCTATTGTTAAGTTTCCGCTTCCTGATATTTCGTTCTTGTTCGTTCCTTCTCCGGTATATGTCATTTCGCCGTCGTTTGTTATTGCGTCTGTTGCCACTATGTTATTTACATTCGTTTCTAAGCTTGCTCCTTCGTCTATCGTTACCGTAGTTTGTTTTATATTTCCTTTATCATCATCATTTATTACATCTCCGCTTATCTTCAAGTCTCCGTCTCCGGTTATTGTATTTACATTCGTTCCGCCGGTAAATTCCAAGTCTCCGCTATTTGTTATTTCGTTGTCTGTAACTATATTATCTGCATTTATCGTTAAACTTCCATCTTTTGATATCGTTATTGTTCCTTGTTCTATGCTTCCGTTTTCATCATCGTTTGTTACTGTTCCTTCTATTGTTAAGTTTCCGCTTCCGGTTATTATGTTGCTGTTTTCACCTTCGCCTACAAATATCATATCTCCGCTGTTTTCTATTCCGCTGTCTGTTGTTACATCTCCGATGTTTGTTGTAAATTCCGAGTTATCATTTACTGTTATCTTATCCTGATCTATTGTTGTTCCATCTGCATTTGTAACATCTCCGGCTATTACAGTTTCTCCTGTGCCGCTTATATCACTATCGTTTGTTCCGCCGGTATATGTTAATGTTCCTTCATTTGCTATTCCATCACCTGTTGTCGTTATATCATCTGCATTTGCCGTGAAACTTCCGCTTACCGTTACTGAACTTTGGCTTATTGCCGTTCCGGTTGAATTTGTTACTGTTCCGGCTATTGTTAAGTTTCCTTCGCCCGCTATCTCGTTCTTATTCGTTCCTTCTCCGGTATATGTCATTGTTCCGTCATTTGTTACTCCGTCTGTTGCCGCTATATTATTTACATTTGTCTCTAAGTTTGCTCCTTCTGTTATTGTAACTTCGCTCTGTTTTATGTTTCCTTCGTTTACAACTTCTCCGCTTACTTCCAAACTTCCTTCGCCTGTTATTGTATTTACGTTTGTTCCGCCGGTAAACTCAATTTCTCCCGCATTTGTTATCTTGTTTTCTGTTACTATATTATCTGCATTTATTACCAAACTTCCGTCTTCTGTTATCGCTATCGTTCCTTGTTCTATACTTCCTTTATCATCATTATTTGTTACACTTCCTTCAATCGTTAATGTCCCGCTTCCGCTTATTACATTATTGTTCTCTCCGCCGGTAAATATTAAATCACCGACATTTGTTATTCCTGTCGTTGTTTCTATATTGCTTGCATTTGTTGTTAAACTTGCACCTTCGGCTACAGTTACGGTACTTTGTTGAACGGCAGCATCATTTATTACATCTCCGACTATATTTATTGTTCCTGTACCTGTTATTTCGTTTCTGTTTGTTCCGTCAACAAATGTTATCAATCCGGAATTATCTATTCCGTTTTCTGCGCTTACGGCTCCGGCATTTGTTAATAAAGAGCCGTCTTCGCCGATTGTTATATCGTTTGCCGTTATTGCTTCAAGAGAATCATTATCATTTATCAATGTTCCGTCTATCGTTACTTTATCTTGTTCTATCGTGCTGTTTTCTCCGTTTGTTAATGTTGCGCCATTGTTTATTGTCGTGTTTCCTTCTCCGGTTATACCTTTATCCAATACTGTTTCCGCATCTTCTCCGGTTACTATTAGTTCTCCGTTATTTGCTATATCGGTATCTGTTTGGTTACCGTTAAATGTTACGGATGATAATGTTACTGTTCCTTCATTTGTTATTACCGCATCGCCGGTATTATTTGTAAATGTTACATTTGTTATCGTTGCTGTTCCTGAAGATTCACCGACTTTTTCTACTGTTATTGCATTTTCAAATCCGGACATTTCTGCCAAATCTTCGATTGTTAATGTATGTGTATCTACATTTATTCCGACAACTCCTGTTGTGCTTGTTAATATGCTGTCGTTTCCGTGTATTATTAAATCTTCTTTCAAGAAGTTGTTTGTTACTCCTTCAGGTTGTTCTATCCAAGCGGTAACATAATCGGTATCTTCCGTTATACTATAACTTGTTGCACCGTCATATATTGCATTTGCAAGTCCGCCGTATCCTTCTGCAACTAAATTCAAGAATGTTCCGTCATCGGTATTTTCTGCAGTTACTTTATACTTGATATTTGTTGTATAAATGTCCGGTGATGTTATTGCATATATATTAGATTCTGATATTTGAATTGTCGTTTCTGCTTTATTGCTGTCCGTTAAGAATTTAATATCATCTATTGTTGCTTGGCTTCCGGATTCTGCAGTTATATTCGTTAACATATCCGCTGATTCTTCTTGCACATTCAAATCTAACTGATAATTCCAATTTATACCGCTTGCTACCGTTATCGGTGCAACAACATTTCCTATTTGTTCATTTTGTGTATTTAATGTAGCACCGTCTCCCATAATCAATGTTGTTGTGTCTGCCAAATAACTTTCATCATTTAACTTTAATGTTGTTCCTGTTAAATTAATATTATTATTTGATACAGAGTTATCTATTATTATTTCACCGTCTTTAATGTTTATTGTTCCGTTGTTTCCGGTTATTTCATAACCTACCGTTCCGCCGGTTAAATTGTATGTTCCGCTGTTATTTATTTCCGCTTTAATATTATCTGCATTAGATGTTATCGTTCCGGCATTTTCTATCGCATTTGTACTTTCTATTGTTCCTTCGTTTACTATTGTTGCATTTTCATCGTTCGTTATAT
Organism: Candidatus Ruminimicrobiellum ovillum; assembly: GCF_002392975.1. Classification (NCBI taxonomy): domain Bacteria; kingdom Pseudomonadati; phylum Elusimicrobiota; class Endomicrobiia; order Endomicrobiales; family Endomicrobiaceae; genus Candidatus Ruminimicrobiellum; species Candidatus Ruminimicrobiellum ovillum. The sequence goes on along the minus strand of NZ_DGIC01000010.1, from coordinate 353,444 downwards.
TTTCTGCTTTTATTGTTCCGGTGCTGTTAATTGTTCCGCTGTTTGTTATTATTGCAGCTGTTATTGTCTTTCCTGCATCATTTGTTAATTTTCCGTTCGTCGTTACTTCTAATTCGCCTTGTTCTATGTTTGCAGCGTTTTCCACCGTTCCGGTTATTGTTAAGTTTCCGGAACCGCTTATTCCATTAGCATTGGTTCCACCGGTAAACGTTACACTTCCGGCATTTACTATTCCGTTTTCTGCTACTACTGCATTTGCATTTGTAGTTAACGAACCGTTTTCAACAACCGTTATTTTATCCGTTGCCGTTATTGCTCCGCCGTTATCGTTGGTGTTGGTTAATGTTCCCAAAACATTTATTTCTTTTTGGTTTATTGTTCCGGTTGTGTTTGCAACATTTGATTCTTCATCTATTGTTGTTGTTCCTGTTCCGTTAATAACATTTTTATTTGTTCCGCCGGTCAATATTAAATTGCCATCATTTGTTACTTCTTCCGTTGCTCTTATTGTATCTGCGCTTGTTGTTAAACTTCCGCTTTCAGTTACTGTTATTGTGCTTTGTTTAACTTCTCCGTTATTTAATACTTCTCCCGTAACATTAAGTTCTCCGTCACCTGTTACCTTATTAGTATTGGTTCCGCCGGTAAATGTTACACTTCCGGCATTTACTATTCCGTTGGTTGCAACTACTGCACTTGCATTTGTAGTTACTGAACCGTTTTCAACAACTGTTATTCTGTTTGTAGCCGTTATCGCATTTTCAGTATCATTATTATTGGTTAATTCTCCGCTTACTTCTATATCTTTTTGACTGATTGTTGCTTCTTCGTTATTTTCCACTTTACCGGCTACTTCTAATTTTCCTGTTCCGCTTATATTGTTTACATTTTCTCCGTCATATAGTATTACTGTTCCTTCATTTGATATTCCTTCTGTTGTTGTTACCGCACTTGCAGATGAACTAAATACCGATCCACTTTCTACCGTCACTTTCTTCTGTTCTATACTACCTGCTTTTCCTTCTATTTCGGTATTATCAAATCTTCCGTCACTTATTAACAATTCTCCGTCACCCTTTATTATGTTCGCACTCTGTGCATCACCGCTTACGGATATATCCAATACTCCGTTGTTTGTTATTGCTCCGTCATTTGTGTACGTATCTAACAAGTTATGTGTTATCAATGTTGCCCCGGTTTCTATTGCTATTCCTGTACCTGTTGTTACTATTTCTCCGCTGTTTTCAAATGTACCTGCAGATACTGTTACACTGCTTTGAGTTACATTACCGTTGTTTGTTAAATCTGCGGTAGTTACTAAATAACCTTCTCCGGTGATTGCGTTTGCATTTGTTCCGCCGGTAAATACTAATTCTCCGTTGTTTGTTATACCTATTGTTGTTTCTACATCATTTGCATTTGTTGTTAAGCTCTTTCCGCTGTTTACGGTTACCGTACTTTGTTTAACACTTGCACTGTTTGTTACTGTTCCGTCTATTACCAATTCTCCTGTTCCGGTTATATTATTTGTATTTGTTCCGTTAGTAAATGCTACTATTCCATCATTTGTTATTCCGTTTGTCGAAACTACCGTATCAGCATCTGTTATTAATGTTCCGTCTTCTTCTACATTTATATTTTGTTGACTTATTGTACTTCCTTCTCCGTTTATCAATGTTCCGCTTGATATTGTTGTCGTTCCGGTTCCGGTTATACCTCTTTCTAATGTTACACCTTCTCCGCTTATTGTCAATTCTCCGTCGTTTGCTATATCTGTTGTTGTTTCGTTACCGCTGAATGTTACTGATGATAATGTTACCTTACCTTCATTTGCTATTACCGCATCTCCGGTATTATTTGCAAATGTTACTGTTGATACTATCAATTCACCGTTTTCATTTACTTTTAATGCATTGTTGAATCCGTTAAATCCTGCCAAATCATGCATATTTAACTTTGTATTATCGCTTACAACAACACCTTCAACATTTGTTGTACTTGTTAATACATTGTTGCCGCCGATTATTTCCAAATCACTTGTTAAATAATTTTTACCGTTTATCCATGCCGTTACCATATCGTTTTCTGTTGCCGAATATGTCTCATCACCGTCGTATATTGCATTTGCAAGTCCGCCGTATCCTTCTGCCGTTAATTGTAAATATGATCCGTTTTCATCACCTGTTAATACTACCTTATAGTTCATTAAATCTGTAGAGAAATAATATATTTCATCTTCGATATTTACTATATTTGCATTAGCTATCTTTATCTTATCGTTGTTTGCTTTATCTGTTAAAATATTTAATGCACTTATCATTACCGTGCCGGAGTTATCAGCCACATTACTTAACATATCTGCTGTCGCATTTTGTAAATCTATATCAAGTTTTATTTCCCAATTTGCAGCTGTTATAGCCACTTCCGCATCTACCGTTCCTATTTCTCCGTTTTCAATATCCAATACGGAATTTGTCCCGCCGATTGACAATGTTGAACTATCTTTTAAATAACTTTCTTCTTGTAGTTTAAGTGTAGTTTCCAAGTTTATTGTATTGTTTTCTATGTCGTTTGCTATTGTTACTTCATCGGTCTTAATATCTATCGTTCCGTTGTTACCTGTTACCTTATAACTTACTGTTCCGCCGGTAACAATATATTTACCGCCGTTATTCTTTATTTCTGCGGTTACAATATGTTCTGCATGAGATGTTATTTCTCCGCTGTTTTCTATCACATTTGTACTTTCTATTGTACCTTCGTTCGTTATTGTTCCGCTGTTTGTTATCCTTGTTGCCTTTATTTCCGATTCGGTTTCATTGTTTATTGTTCCGCTGTTGTAAAATTCATTCGTATCTATTATTCCGCCTTCTTTATTGGTTATTGTTGCGTTTTCGTTGTTTTCTATTTTATTTGAAGTTATTGTTCCGGAACTTGTTATTGTTCCATTATTTGTTAATTCAGCCGCAACAAATTCCGATGCATTATTTATTGTTCCGCTGTTAGATAACTTACTTGTATCTATTGAGCCGCCTTCTTCATTGTTTATTGTCGCATTTTCGTTGTTTGTTATATTTATAAGTTCCAATGTTCCCGTATTATCTAATAATGCATTCGTTTCATTTATCAAATCATACGAATTTATTGTTCCGGCATTTGTTATTTCCGATTTATTTGTTAAATCGTTTATATTTATTGATTTTCCTTCATTGTTAGTTAACTTACCGTTTGTTACTATAACTTCATTTTGTTCTATATCTGCATCGTTTTCTACTTCTCCTGCAATTTCCAATCTTCCGTCACTATATTCGCCTCCGGTTATTTCGTTCGTATTCTTTCCGCCCGTAAATGTTATTGTTCCGATATTTACTATTCCGTTTGCTGTTACTACATTGTCTGCATTTGTAGTCAATTTTTTATCTGTTGATACAGCAACTTTTCCTTGTTCTACTTTACCTTCGTTTACTACTTCTCCGTCTATTGTTAAGTTTCCGGAACCGCTTACTTCATTCTTATTTGTTCCACCCGTAAATATTAATGTTCCGTCGTTATTTATTATTGTCGCAGATACTGCATTAATATTATCTGCATTTGTTGTTAAGCCCGCTCCGTTTGCCACATTTATTCCTGTTCCTACATTTATTGCCGCGTTGTTTGCGAACATTCCGCTATTTACATTTATTGTATCTTGGCTTATATTCTTATTATTAACTAATGCACCTTCTACATTTAACGTTCCTGCCCCTGATATTATATTCTCGTTTGTTCCACCTGTGTATATCAATGTTCCGCTGTTTGTTATCTCTCCCGTTGTTGTTATTTTGTCCGCACTTGTCGTTAAACTCTTTTCTGCTGTTATTATTACATTCTTCTGTGCTACGGTTGCACTGTTTATTACTTCTCCATCTATTATCAATTCTCCCTCTGTTCCGGTTATTGCATTCGTATTCTCTCCGCCGGTAAACATTATTGTTCCTTCATTTGATATTCCGTTATCCGCTTTTACTGCTCCCGCATTTGTCTTTAATGTTGCGCCGTTTGCTATTGCAAATTCATCCGTTGCTTCTATTGCATTTGCAGTTTCGTTATCATTTGTTAATGTTCCTGCTATTGTTATACTTGATTGTTTAATTGTGCTGCTTGTTCCGTTTGTTAATGTTGCACCGCTTGCTATATTTGTTGTTCCGTTTTCACCATTTATTCCGTTTTCTATCGTTACAACTCCTTCGTCTATATTCAATATTCCGTTGTTCGCTATATCTGCGGTTGTATTGTTTCCGCTAAATGTTACGCTTGAAAGATTTACTGTTCCTTCATTTGTTATCACCGCATTTCCGGTATTGTTCGTAAATGCTACGCTTGATACGACCAAACTTCCTTTTATTCCGTCTATATTTTCTACGGTTATTGCATTTTCAAATCCTGAAAATTCTTTCAACTCTTCTATCGTTAATGCATATGAACTTGTTTTTATTCCGGTTAATCCGGTTGTTGTGGTTAATATTCTGTTGTTGCCGTTTATAGTCATACCGGCTTTCAATGTATCGTTACCCAATATCCATTCTTTTGTATCATCCGTTTCTTCAGTAACACTGTAACTTAATGCTCCGTCATATACTGCATTTGCAAGTCCGCCGTATCCGTCCGCAATTATCTTTAACCATGTCCCTTCCGCTTGCTCTTCATCCACAACTATCCTGTATCTGATATTTGTTGTATATGTATACGGATTCGGTTCCGTTTGTGCATTTATATCTAAATTCGCTATTTGAATTAATGTTTCGGCTGCTCCGTCATTTAACAATTTTATACCGTTTATCTTCGCTATACTGTTTACTTCTACTTCCGATATCGTTAATGTATCTGCTTTCTTGTCTGCCAAATCTATATCCAATTTTAAATTCCATGTCGCTTCGGTTATTTTTATTCCCGCTCCTACGGTTCCTATCTTATCGTTTTGAAGATCTAATGTTGCTCCTTCTTCTATCGTTATTGTTGAATCGTCTAAATAATTCTCTTCTTCCAATTTAAGTGTTGTTGCCAAGTTTACATTGTTCCCTGCTACTGTTGTACTTACTGTCACTTCATCGGCTCTAATATTAACTGTTCCGTTATCTCCGGTTACCTTATAACTTACAGTTCCGCCCGTAATGTTATATTCGCCGGCATTATCTACTTCCGCTTTCATGTTATCGGCATTAGATGTTATTTTTCCGCTGTTCGTTACTGTTGCAGCATCTATTGTTCCGTTATTTAATATCTCTCCGCTGTTTGTTACTGAAGTTGCATTTATCGTTTTTTCTGCATTATTTGTTAATTTTCCGCTTATAACTTCAACTTCTTTTTGTGTTACATTTGCATCATTGGTCACTTCACCTGATATCTCTAATCTTCCGTCTTCTCCTGTTATTTCATTTTTATTTGTTCCTGCATTAAATGTCACTGTTCCTGAATTTACTATTCCGTTTGTCGTTACTACATTATCTGCACTTGTTGTTAGTTTTTTGTTGTCATTTATTGTTACTTTGCTTTGTTCTGCTTTTGCTTCATTTGTTACTACACCATCTATATTTAATTCTCCGTTTCCGCTTATTATATTTTCATTTGTTCCGTCATAAAATATTACCGTCCCTTCATTTGATATTCCGTCTGTTGTCGTTATCGCACTTGCCGATGATGTTAATACCGCTCCGCTATTTACCACTATATTTCCTTGTTTTATCGTTCCGCTTCCAGTTTCTGCATCGTACATATTATCGAATTGTCCCGCACTTACCAACATTTCTCCGCTTCCGTCTATCACATTTGAATTCTGTACATCGCCGGCTACAGATATTTCCAATGTTCCTTCATTTGCTATCTTTCCCGTTCCGCTGCTATGTGTATCCAATTCTCCGTGTGTTAATAATTTTGCTCCTTCCGCTATTGCTATACCTTCACCTGTCGTCTTTATTCTTGACTCTTCACTGTTCTCCGTTACTCCGCTTGCTATTGTTACACTGCTTTGAGTTATTGATTTGTTATTTATCAAATCTCCGGTTACTGTTAAATATCCTTCTCCGATTATTTCGTTACTGTTTGTTCCGCCGGTATAAATTATGTTTCCGTAATTTGATATTTCATTTACTACTTTCAATGCACTTGCATTTGTCGTTAATTTTCCATCACTACCTATATACATATCATTAGATGTTATTGTATTTGCAATTTCGTTGTTATTTGTTAATGTTCCGAATATCTCTATTTGTTTTTGATTTATTTTACTTTCTGTTCCGTTTACTAATTCTGCTCCGCTTTCTATTCTCGTTGATCCTGTCTCTCCGCTTATTCCTTTTTCTAATGTCGTTGTCGTTCCTTCTCCATCCGCAACTATATTTAATTGTCCGCTATTTTCTACATCTGTTGTTGTATAGTTTTGACCAAATGTTACACTTGAAAGATTTACCGTTCCTTCATTTACTATCACAGCTTCACCGGTATTTTTTGTAAACGTTACATTTGAAACATTTAATGTTCCTTTTTTATTATTTTCAGTATCTTTTTCTACTGCCACAGCTCTGTCAAATCCGGAATATTCAATTACATCTTTTATTGTTAATGTATTCGTGCTTGTTTTTAATCCTGTTAAAAATCTGCTGCTTTCCGGTGTTGTCGTTATCACTTTATTATTACCGTTTATTACCATATCTTTCTTTATCGTATTGTTGCCCAATATCCATGCCGATGTTTCATCTACATCATCTTCTACTTCATAAACTTCTTTTGCATCATATACCGCTCTTGCTAATCCGCCGTATCCGTCCGCTACTATTTTTAACCATGTCCCTTTGTTGTCTCCGGTATCTATATTCTCTGTCGTTATTTTATACTTAATTCCGCCTACTATTGAATAAATTACATCTTCAATTTCTTCTTCCGGTGTTACTCTTGCATTTATACTTTCATTTGTTATTTGTATTGACGCTTCTGCTTTATTGTTCTCTGTTTCCATAAAGTTTAAATTTAATAATGCTTTACCGGAAACAGACTCTATTATGTTTAATGTATCTGCCGTTCCATCATCTAACTTAACATCCAAATTTAAATTCCAACTTGCATCGGTTATCTTTACTGCCGATACTTGTCCAATCTTTTCGTTTTGAATATCTAATGTCGCTCCGTTTCCGATTGTCAATGTTGATGTATTTACTAAATATTCTTCTTTTTCCAACTTTAATGTTGTTCCCAAATTTACGGTATTATTTGATATTGAAGTACTTATTGTTACTTCACTATCATTAATATTTATTATTCCGTTTTCGCCGTTAAAACCTGTCACTTTATAACTTATTGTTCCGCCGGTTACATTATATGTTCCTGTTCCGATGTTTTCTATTGTAGCTTTAATGTTATCTGCATTTGATGTTATAATTCCTTTATTTCCTATTCCGTTTTCAACTTCTATTTCACCTTCGTTTGTCAGTATTGAATTTGAATTGTTAGCAAAATTTTTTGCTGTTATTTTTCCGGAATTATCTATCGTTCCTCTATTCATTATTCTTGTTGAATTTATGGTTTTATTTTCTTCGTTTGTTAATTTAGCGCCTCTTACCACTTCTACATGATTTTGTGTTACATCGGCAGCATTTTCTACTGTTCCCGCTATCTCCAATCTTCCGTTATCTCCGGTTATCTCGTTTGTGTTTGTTCCGTCAAATAATTTCAATGTTCCGGAATTATCTATTCCGTTTTCCGTTGTTATCAAACTTGCACTTGATGTTAATACTGCATTTTCTGCTACTGTTACTTTACCTTGTTCAATACTTCCTACTTTTCCGTCTATTTCTGTATTATCAAATGTTCCTGCAGATATTAACAATTCTCCGCTTCCTGTTATCTTATTTGCACTTTGTGCATCACCGCTTACTGCAACTTCCAATGTTCCTTCATTTGCTATTTCTCCGTCGTTTGTATATGTATCTAATTTATTATGTGTTGTTAATTTTGCTCCGTCCGCTATATCTATTCTTGTTTGTGTTATACTTCCGTCGTTTACTACTGTTCCGGTTATATCTAATTCTCCTGTTCCGGTTATATTATTCCCGCTTGCATTTGTTCCACCCGAAAATACTGTTAATCCATTATTTACAAAACCGTGTAACATACTGCTTGCATTTGCTGTGAATGTTCCGGCATGAACTATAAAGTTTTCTGTATCAAAGAATTTATATCCGTTAGTATCATAATCAGCATTCATTTCCAATGTTCCGCCATAAAGGTTAACATTACCTTTATATCCGCTCATATCTTCGTTCAATACAACTTTTCCTGTTCCGGAAGATTCGGTAACGCTTACCTCTGTAACTTCATAATAGGGAGCTTCATTAAAAAGAGAAATGCGTTCATATGATATTGTCGGGTTAATATTTATTGTACTGGTTGCCCTTACAACTCCTTGTTCCGCGGATACTATTTTATCGTTAAATATTATACTTCTACCTTCGTCCGCCCATAAATTTATTATTCCGTGGTCATCGTATATTGCATTGGATTCTCCGTTTGCAGTATTTCCGGTAAACACCATATCGCTTTCTTTTGATACTAAATTTAATTCTGCTACACCATTTACAACACCGGAATCATTATAATCCGTTTCATTATAAATTGCTCCGCCGTTTTCCGCAGCCGAATTATTACTGAATGTTCCGCCGTCTGCTATTGTTGTTACCAATCCTCTGTTAAAAATCGCTCCACCTACTCTGGCTGAATTAGAATCAAAAGTAACATTTTCACCTATTGTTAAATATCCTTCATCATTATAAATTGCACCGCCGCGACCATTTTCTCCGGAACCCAATGCCGAATTGTTACTGAAAACAGCATTATCGCCTATAGTTGCATTTCCAAACCAAGAAGAATATATTGCACCACCGCTTTTGTCAGATGTATTGGAACTGAAAACAGCATTGTCACCAATAGTCATTAATGCGGAATTTCCGTTAGCGGTATCACTAAAAATTGCACCGCCTACACCAACCGACTTGTTGGAAACAAAAGCAGCATTGTCTCCTATTACAAGGTCTCCGTAATTAAATATTGCCCCGCCGTCACCGGAAGAAGAATTATAATTGAATGTGCTGTTGTTCTCTATGTTTACTGTTCCGGAATTATATATTGCACCGCCATAATGAGTTGATGTGTTAGTACTGAAAGAAACATTGTCTCCTATATTTACTTGTCCGCCGTTATTATGAATTGCCCCGCCAAATCCTTCTGCCGTATTATTTTTAAATGTTACTGTAGATACTTCCAATGTTCCGCCCGATTGTACTGTTATTGCACTTTTAAAGCCTGAATATTCGGCTACATCTTTTATTGTCAGTTTATGTGAACCTGTATTTATTCCGGTTAAATAACTTCCGTCAACCGTAGATGTTGTTATTATCTTATTATTTCCTTCTATTACCAAATCATTCTTTAATGTGTTTTGTCCCAATATCCAAGACGATGTTGTATCTATATCTTCCGTTACACTATAACTTGGTGCTCCGTCATATACTGCATTTGCAAGCCCACCGTATCCGTCTGCAACTATCTTTAACCATGTCCCTTCCGCTTGCTCTTCATCCACAACTATTCTGTATCTGATATTTGTCGTATATATGTATGGATTAGGATCTGTTTGAGCATTTATATCCAAGTTTGCTATTTTAATCAATGTTTCGGAAGCTTTATCAGACAAAATCTTGATTGCGTTTATTGTTGCCTGACTGTTATCTCCTATCTCAATTACATTTATATTATCTGCTGTTTCGTTTGCTAAATCTATATCAAGTTTCAAATTCCAATTTGCATTTTCGGTTATTTTTATTCCTGCTCCTACTGTTCCTGTCTTATCGTTTTGAAGATCTAATGTTGCTCCACTGTTTACTGTTAATGTTGATGTATTTACTAAATATCCTTCTTCTTTCAATTTAAGTGTTGTACCTAAATTTACATTGTTCCCGGATACAGTTTCTGCTATTGTTACTTCTTCTTCATTTATGTTTATTGTTCCGTTTTCACCTGTTACCTTATAACTTATCGTTCCGCCTTTAATATTGTATATTCCGGAATTTGCTATTTCTGATTTCATTCCGTCTGCATTAGATGTTATTGTTCCGCTGTTTGCTATCGCATTTTCAGATTCTATTGTTCCTTCGTTTGTTATTGTGCCTGCATTTGTAAATGTTCCTGTGGATGTTATTGAACCATAATTTGTCATTCTTCCATAAGCATCGTTCGTTATGTTGTTGGCTAAAACTTCTGCCCCTTCATAATTATTTATTATTCCGCTATTTGAAATTGTTCCTGTAGATTTCAAAGTACCATAATTTTCAAAAATACTTGTATCTCTCCTGGTTTGTGAAACATCATTTGTTTCTACAAGAGAACCTTCTTGATTTATCATCTTTCCCGAATTGTATATTTTATTTCCTACAGACAATGTCCCACTGCTTGTAAGCGTTCCGGAAGATCCGTTTTCTAGCGTTCCGGACACAGTCATAGTTCCGGTACTGGAAAACAATCCGGAATTGTTTACAGCACCAACAGTTACGGTTCCGCTACTCAAAAACGTGGCAGATCCACGACTGTTTAATGTTCCTCCTGCCGTTATGTTTCCCGTGCTTATAATAGTTTTATAATTGAATATGCTGTTAGTTATGTTAATATCGCCATCATTGTTAAGAACATTGTTATTACTCAAAGAGTTTGCAGTTATTGTTTTTCCTTCATCATTTGTTAAATTACCGGTAGTTTCTACCACCACTGAACCTTGATTTACGTCTGCGGCATTCTCTACTGTTCCGGTTATACTTAATTTACCTGTTCCGCTTATATTATTCTCGTTCTTGCCGCCGTTAAATGTTAATGTTCCTTCGTTTCCTATCTTGTCTGTTGTGGTTATATCACTTGCATTTGCCGTAAAACTCTTTCCGCTATTTATCGTTACAGAACTTTGATTTATTGCTTTTCCGTTTTCATTCGTTACTGTTCCATTTATCGTTAAGTTTCCGGTTCCATTTATAACATTTGCATTTGTTCCTGTTCCGTTAAATGTTAATGTCCCTTCGTTTTCTATTTTATCTGTTGTGGTTATATCATTTGCATTTGCTTCAAAACTCTTTCCGTTATTGATTGTTATTGAACTTTGTTTTATTGTTTTACCTGCTTCGTTTGTTACTGTTCCATCTATAGTTAAGTTTCCGGTTCCATTTATAACATTTGCATTTGTTCCGCCGGTAAATACTACTAATCCTTCATTGTCTATTCCGCCTGTTGCACTTACTGCTGTTGCATTTGTCGTTACTTTTCCGGTTGCTCCTACACTTACTTTTTCTGTTGTACTTATTGCTCCGCTTGTTTCGTTACCACTTGTTAATGTCCCACTTACCGTTATATTTTTTTGACTTATTGTGCTGTCTGCTCCGTTTACTAATTCTGCACCATCTGCTACTATCGTTGTTCCTGTTCCGCTTATACCGTTCTCTAATGTCGTTGTCTTATCTGTTCCGGTTATATTCAATGTCCCACTATTTGCTACATCTATATCTGCATCGTTTCCACTAAATGTTACATTTGAAAGTTCTGCCGTTCCTTCATTTGCTATCACTGCATTTCCGCTATTATTTGTAAATGTTACTGTTGATATTACTAATTCTCCGTTTGTATTTACCGTTATCGCTCTTTCAAAACCTCTAAATGCCTCTAAATCGTTTACTGTTAATTTTGTATCTTCACTTACAATTATTCCTTGTGCCGATGTTGTGCTTACCAATATGTTATTGTTACCATTTATTGTTAAATCGTCCTTTAATGCATTGTGCGTTACTCCATCCGCCACTATCCAAGCTGTTAAATAATCTGCATATTCAGTCAAATTATATTCACTTGCCCCGTCATATACTGCATTTGCAAGCCCGCCGTATCCTGCTGCTATTATGTCCAACCATGTACTATCAGATTCATTTCTTGCTGTTACTTTATAATTTATTCCACCTATATTATAAGTATCAGAAGCTGTTGTTGCATTTATACTATTTGTCGTTGTTATTTGAATTTGATTTGTTGCTTTAAGATTATTATTTGTTCCTATAAAACCTATATCCGATATTAATGCATTGCTGTTTGCTACTACACTTACTACATCCAACTGGTCTGCAGTTAATGTGTCTATATTTACATCAAGTTTTAAGTTCCATGTTGGTGCTGTTATGCTTACTCTTTTTACTGTTCCTATATTATCGTTCTTTATATCTAATGTTGCTCCATCAGTTATTGTCAATCCTGTACCATATGATAAACTATCTTCTTTCTCCAAAGTAAGTTTGTTATTGTTTTCTATTGTTACTATATTGTCTTCTATCTTTCTATCACTTGCTATCGTTACATCTCCATTTATGTTCACTTTATTTGTTCCGGTACTACCACTACCAAATATATTGTATCCGCTCAATGTTCCACCGGTTATATTAAATGTTCCACCCTTATTGGTTATTTTCCCTCCTGCTATAACTATATCTTCGGCATTAGATGTTATTGTTCCTTCATTTACTGTTGCATTTGTCAATGTCATCGTTCCGTCATTTGTTATTGTTGCACCTGCATAGTTGTTTAACGCTGTTACTGATAGAGAGCCTGCATTTATCAATGTTCCGTAGTTAGTTAGTTGTGATTGATTTATTGTACTTTCGCTACCACTTACTAATGTTGCTCCTGTATTAATGTTCATTTGTGAAGATGTTCCGGCTCCAACTATTCCACCTTCAAATGTCGTTGTTCCACTTCCAAATGTCAAATAACCATCGTTATATATATCGTTCAGTTCTCCGTTTGCCGTGTTCCCGCTGAATACAGAATTGTTTATTGTCAATGATTTGGAAGAGCCATTGTATATTGCTCCTCCATATTGTTTTGCTATGTTATTAGCAAACGAACTATTTTTAATTGTTACTTCTCCATGGTTAAGAATTGCTCCACCCTTACCGTCAGTATCATCTGCTTTGTTGTCATAAAAATTCGAATTATCAACAATAACAGAACCAATATTGTGTATTGCACCACCACCACTTGCTCGATTGTTATAAAATTCCGAATTGGTAATTGAAACATTACCTGAATTAATAGAAATTGCTCCACCGGTAGATCCACTGTTAGAATAAAATTTCGAATCGAAAATTGAAGCATTACCTCTTTCATTATAAATTGCTCCACCGCGCGTTCCTGCATTGTTATTTTCAAATGTACTATTATAAATTGTTAAATTTTTACCGTTGTTAATTGCTCCACCGGAACCTATGGCGGTATTTGTACTAAAAGTTGCATCTTTTATTATTAGAGAACCACCATTACTAATTGCTCCACCGGAACTATAAGCCCTGGTCGTTTCATTTTTGATAAAATTTGTATTTGTTATTGTAGCAGAAGAATTTCCGCTTAAGTAAATTGCCCCACCGTTGGAATCTACCTTATTACCATAAAACTCAGAATCGGTAATTGTTAATTTAGTTCCGGAATGATAAATTGCTCCACCAAATGTTTTTGCGGTATTTGTGCTAAAATTTACATTGTTTATTGTTAAAGATGAACCGGTATAACTATAAATTGCTCCGCCAGCAGGTTGATTACTACTACCGGTTGTACTATTAGCATAAAATCCCGAATCGGAAATTGAAGCATTACCTGAATTATAAATTGCTCCGCCGTATGTTGTTGCTGTATTTGTACTAAAGTTTACCGATGATACTTCTAATTCTCCACCGGCATTTACCTTTATCGCAGTTCTAAACTTTGAAAATTCCTCTAAATCTTTTACTGTTAATTTTGTATTCTCGGCTACAATAATACCATCAAGTGTTCCGCTTGTCGGTGTTGCTTTTAACGTGTTTCCGCCACCGATTATCTCTAAATCATTCTTTAATGTTCTTGTTCCTTTTATCCATGATGTTACAGTATCATTTTCCACAACTTCATATGTTTGAGCTCCATCATACACTGCATTTGCAAGCCCACCGTATTTGGCTGTATCTGCTACTATTTTTAACCATGTCGAATCTGTTTCTGTACCATCTACACTTATCTTGTAATATATTCCGTTTATTCTTTTATCTGCTAATACGTTTGCTAACTCTGCATTTATGTTCTTGTCTGCTATTTGAATTTTGTTTTCCGCTTTAATGTTAGTACTACTTATAAAATCTATATCCGTTATTTTTGCTATACTGTTTGCTGCTACTGTATCTATTATCAACTTGTCTGCACTTGATTCTTCTAAATTTACATCCAATTTTAAGTTCCAAGTTGCTCCGGTTATGCTTACATTATTTAATTCACCTATATTATTGTTTTTTATATCTAATGTAGAACCATTTGTTATTTCCAGTGTAGATGTATCTAAACTATTTTCTTTTTCTAATTTAAGAGATTTATTTCCTTCTATCTTTACTGCACTATTGGTTATTCTTTTTCCGCTAGCTACCGTAACATCACCCTGTATATTTACTTTTGAATTTTCTAACGATGTTCCGGACACATTGTAACCCACCGTACCACCGGTTGCATTAAATGTTCCGGCGTTTGTTATTCCGTTGGTTACAGTGATATTACTTGCATTTGCAGTAAAACTGCTATCGTCGTTGATATCTATTGATTTTTGATTTATACCGGTTCCCGCTAAATTTTCTACATTACCCGATATCTCTAATTTCCCGGCTCCGGTTATTGTGTTTTTGTTTGTTCCTTCGGTAAATTTTAATGTTCCGGCATTACCTATTCCGTCGGCTCCTGTAGTTATGTTGCTTGCATTTACCGTTAATTTACTGTCTTGGGTTATTGTTATTGAACTTTGATTTATTGTTTTCCCTGATGTATTTGTTACCGTTCCGTCTATAGTTAAGTTTCCGTCACCACCTATATTATTTTTATTTGTTCCGCCGGTATATTTTAATGTTCCCGCATTTGTTATTCCGTTTGTTGCGGTTATATCGTTTGCATTTGCTGTTAAACTGTTACCATCATTAATATTTATTATTTTTTGATTTATTGTTGTTTCTGTTTTATTTTCAACATCACCTGATACTTCTAATCTTCCTGTTCCTGTTATATCGTTCTTGTTTCTTCCACCGGTAAATTCCACTATACCCTTATTATCTATTTGTCCGTCTGATGTGCTTATATTACTTGCATTTGCCGTTAATTTTCCGTTATTTGTTACAGATATTACGGAGTCCAATATTTTACCATCCACTCCGCCTTTATTCATTGTTAAGCTGCCGCTGGAAACATTTATTGTTTGATATGCTATTGTTTTTGAGGATTCTACAACACCGGCTTTATCACTTTTACCTATGTTTATTTTATTTTTTGTTGCATTATAATCACTCGTTATTCCCTCTTGAATAACAAAATTATCTAATATATTTATTGTTGACTTATTGTTTGTTATTTGTCCTACAACTTCCGAATTTTCTATAGTTAATCCTTTGTTACTGGTTAAATTATTTACCAAATCCGACTCTATCTTCGCATTTTGCAACGTTAACGATCTTGTACCTGATAAATCTGTTGTTGCCTGCTGTACGGTTTTACCATCTAAATCCAAAACTACATCTCTAGTATTTAACTTTATATTAAATATTCCGGTGTCTTCTGTCGATACTAAATTTTTCAAAGTATAGCCATCCGAATTCGATAAATTTAAAGTTAAATTTCCATTATTATTTAAGGTGTTATTATCATAAGTGTCATCACCTAAAATTTTATTTACGGTTGTATTTGTACCGGCATCTCTTGTAACAGTATTACCATCACCTTGAATATACATAGTACCATGTTCCAATTTGGTACCTTTGATGTTTATGTTTCCGTTATAATAATAATCTCCTGTTCCTTCCGTACTCCAATATAAGTCACCATCACCGTTAACATAAATTTTACCGGAATTTTTAACTGTATCCGTTATTTTAAAATCATTATCGTTTAAAGCTACATTCAAAATCCATGATGCACCTCTATTTACAACAACTTCTTTTTGTTTAAATGTTGCTCCGTCTACAGCTCGTCCGGTCTCATCATATCCAACCTTTAAAGTAACATTTCCTGAAATTGTTGTTATTCCTTTATTTGCTTGATCATTATTGGTAATTCCACCGGTCATAGTTGTGTCACCCGTAAAAGTCAAATTACCGGCATTATAAATATCTCTTGCTTTAGTTTCTCCGTTAACAGTTGAATAATTATTTTTAAATATCGAACTTCCTATTGACATAGAAGCCGTATCCGTATTATATATCGCCGCACCCTCATAATTAGCATTTGCACTGTTATTCGTATTACCTATAAACTCTGCACCGTTACCGACTTTAACAATACCTTTGTTGTCATTATATATTGCTGCGCCGACACTATATCTTTTATTTGTAACATCCATATCGGTGTCACTCGTAGATTTATTGTAGTAGAACTTTGCATTTTCGCCGATTGTCGTAGTCGATGCATTAATATTAGCTATCGCTACTCCTGTTCCGCGACCTGTATTTGAAGAAAACTCTACATTATTTCCAATTTTCACAGTGGATTGTTCCATGTTATATATCGCTGCACCTGCACTATTGTCATTATTTTGTGCCTCATTATAAGTAAATTTTGCATTATCTCCGATTTCAATATAAGCATTTCTATAATTATATATAGCTCCACCGGATGTATTTGTTGCGGTATTGGATGTAAAATTTACATCGTCATGTATTACAATTCTTGCATTGTTTGTATTATATATTGCACCACCGTTTAATGCTGTATTATGTTCAAAGTTTGCATTATCTCCGATTTCTATTCTTGCATTATCGTTATTATATATTGCACCGCCAATATCATTTGCCGTATTTGTTGAAAACTTTGCATTACTTCCGATTGTCAAATTAGCATTTTTCTCATTGTATATTGCACCGCCCATATCATTTGCCGTATTTTCCAAAAATTCCGCTTTATTTCCTATTTTTATTTTAGCTCCGTCATAATTATCTATTGCGCCACCTTTATCGGCTCTATTATAAACGAATTGTGTTTTAAGATCTTCGTCATCACCGACACCAATCTCCATATAAGCGCCTTTATCGTTTGTTATTGCTCCTCCTGCAGCAGTAACAGATGTACCGGGATAAGCTGTAACTGTATTGGTACTGAATATTGCACCTTGGGATATTGTCATTGTGGACTGTCTATTGTATATAGCACCATATATCCATCCTGTTGTCATAGATGCCAAAGAACTTGTTTTATTATTATCAAATACGGCATTTTTACCGATTTCTATTTTTTTATTGGAACCTACATTGTATATTGCACTACCTGCCTGTGTTGCGGTATTAGATGAAAAATATGCACGCTCTCCGATAGTCATATTTGAACTGTTATTATAAATTGCTCCGCCTTGTGTGGCTCCGTTATACGTAAAAGATGACCTATTGTTCAAGTTTATATTGCCACTTGAAGCATTATTGTAAATTGCTCCGCCGTTTGCTGCTTCATTATATGCAAAAGAAGCTCTCTCTCCTAAGTAGTTTATAGTGCCGGAACCGTTATTGTAAATTGCACCGCCATCCGTTCTTGCCTTGTTGGTTGAAAAATTTATATTGTCATGCATAACTACACTTGCATTATTATTATAAATTGCTCCACCGGCATTTTTGGATTCATTTTCGATAAAATTTGCTCCGTTTCCAATTTCTATTTCTGCTGATGCATTGTTATATATTGCACCGCCATGAGTATCGTTTCTCGTGCCGGACGTTTTATTTTTATTGAAAGTAGCACTCTCTCCTATTTCAATTTTTGAACCTGCACCGGTATTGTATATTGCTCCACCATTTATTCTATTGTTTTGAACTTCATTAGAATCAAATTTTACATTTTTACCGATTGTTATTTCTCCGCCACCGGTATTATAAATTGCTCCACCGCCGTCTCTAACATTGTTTTCAGATCTTCTGTTATCAACAACATTTGAATTAAATTCTACATTGTCTTTTATTGTCAATGTTCCTTTATTGAATATTACACCGCCCTTGGCCTGTGCCTTATTACCGGAAAACACCACTTTGCTTGAAGGATCATTTTCTACACCTATTGTTGTTGTTCCCTCATTATATAATACACCTGCACCGGCATCATCCAGATTAGGCCAAATACGATTATTTTCAAATGTGGAGTTTACTATTGTTAATACCTTCCACGGATTTACGGTTAAGACTCCACCCATAGTTGCACTATCGTTAGAAAAATTAGACATCGTTATATTCTTCAATGTTAAATCGTTTACAATTATGCTTCTTCTTTTTCCTTCTGCTGCACTAAAAGTATCTTCCCCGTTACCATCTATCGTATATTTTCCGGTAAGTTCATCATCTTCATAAATACCACCATCTATTATAAGCGTTCCTGTTTGTATATAACCGCTTGTTGTTGATTCTTGATTAGTGTTAACTATGTCCCCAGTAAGAACTGCCGTTCCATCAGACGACAGCACAGAAGTAAAATCCGACCATAATGTTCCGACAGGAATCGGCTCCGCATAACTCAGCGGCGAAAAGGCTAATGTTATAGCCAACACGACAGCAATTAACTTGCTTGATTTTTTTATAAAATTATTAAACATTTATGGCCTCCAAGACAAAACTTCTTTTTATTTTATATATTATATTTATATATTATTTTAACATACCATTTTACATTATATAAAAAAAACTCATAAAAATTCAATATTTCATTGATTTTTCATTGCCTTTTTAATTTTTATTATGTTTTTTTGTTTTTTTATAAAGTACTAAAACAGGAAGTTTATAATAAATTTCCAACTTTCTCGTCTTAAAAATAAATATTATTGACAAATGTCAAAAATATATGATATATTCCGTTACTGACAAATGTCAAAAACAATAAAAAAAGGCAAAATTTATGGTAAGACCTTTAAAATGCAGAAGAATTTGCAGTTTTCCGCAAAATTTAACTTTCGGTCCCAAAAATTCACATGAAGTTGTTGAAATGGCTATTGACGAATACGAAACTATCCGTTTAATAGATTTGGAACAGTTAACTCAAGAAGAGTGTGCCGTTAGAATGAATGTTGCAAGAACCACCGTTCAGGCAATATACAGCAGTGCAAGAAAAAAACTTGCCGATTGCTTAATAAACAACTCTTGTTTAAAAGTGAAAGGCGGAGACTATGAAATATGTGAATTTTCAGGAAAACATTGCAGAAAAAATTGTTGTAAACAAAAACATAAAAAATAAAGGAGACCGACAATGAATAATGAAGAAAAAGGTTGTTCATGTTCACATCATGACAAACAATCATTTATGGAAAAACCTCACGAAGCAACAAAAATAAAAAAGATTATAGGTATAGTCAGCGGTAAAGGCGGAGTAGGAAAATCGTTGGTAACATCTTTACTTGCAGTAGCAATGAATAAAAAAGGATACAAAACCGCTATTATGGATGCAGATATTACCGGTCCTTCAATACCGAAATCGTTCGGTATAAAAGAAAGGCCTATCAACGGAGAAACAGGCTTTTTTCCTGTTCTTACAAAAAAAGGTATAGATATAATGTCTATAAACTTGCTGTTGGATAACGAAACAGATCCTGTTATTTGGAGAGGTCCTGTTATTGCAGGTGTAATAAAACAGTTTTGGAAAGATGTTATATGGAACGAACAAGATGTTATGTTTATAGACATGCCACCGGGAACGGGCGATGTTCCTTTAACTGTATTTCAATCTATACCGGTAGACGGAATTATAGTTGTTACATCTCCGCAGGAACTTGTTTCCATGATAGTTGAAAAAGCAGTCAACATGGCAAAAATGATGAATATTCCTGTTTTAGGGCTTGTGGAAAACATGAGTTATCTGAAATGCCCAGATTGCGGTAAACAAATAAATGTTTTCGGTGAAAGTAAAATAGAAGAAGTTGCCAAAAAGTTTAATATTTCGGTTATAGATAAGTTGCCTATAGAGCCGAGTGTAGCATCTTTATGCGATAAAGGCGAAATAGAGAAAGTTGATGGTATAAATTTAGACAAAAACGTTGCAAATATAGAAAAGTTGTTATCTTCAAAACAGGTATCCGTAAAAGAAGGGCCTATGAAAGTAGCAATAACTTATGAAAACGGTGAAGTATTTCAACATTTCGGACACACGGAAAATTTTAAAGTTTATACAGTAGAAAACGGTAAAATATTGTCCAGTGAAATTATATCAAGTAACGGAACAGGTCACGAATCGCTTGCAGGAATGTTAAAAGGGTTGGGAATAGAAACATTAATTTGCGGCGGTATCGGCGGCGGAGCAAAAGTTGCTTTGGCGCAGGAAGGTGTAACGGTATATCCGGGAACAAGCGGAAAAGCGGATGATGTGATGAAAGATTTTCTAAACGGAACTCTTAACTATAATCCGGATACAATGTGTTCACATCATAGTCATGAACATGGTGAAGGTCACAATTGTCACGGCAGCGGACACAGTTGCCATCACCATGATTAATTAGTGATTAGAAATTATAAATTAGCAATTAATGTATTTTTTGCTGCGGCAAAAAGTCTAAAAAATAAAAATACCAAAATTACTCATTACTAATTACTAATTGCTAATTGTTTTAAAATTTGACAATAAACAAATAAAGTTATAGAATTGGAACACTATGGCAAAAATAACAGTTAATCAAGACAGATGTAAAGGTTGTGGACTTTGTATAAATGCATGTCCTAAAAAATGCATTGATTTTTCAACCGAAATTAACAAAATCGGTTACCATTATGCGGTATTAAAAAATGAAAAAGAATGTGTTGGTTGCGGATCTTGCTATCAAATGTGCCCCGATACTTGCATAGAAGTGTACAGGTAAAAAACAATGGTAAAAAAATTAGTAAAAGGTAATGTGGCTTTGTGTGAAGGAGCAATAGCGGCAGGCCTGGATGCTTATTTCGGCTATCCTATTACTCCGCAAAATGAAGTTCCTGCTTACATGTCCAGAAGAATGGTCGAGTTGAAAAAGGTTTTTATTCAAGCAGAATCAGAATTGGCAGCAGCCAATATGGTGCTTGGGGCATGTGCATCAGGTAAAAGAGCAATGACATCATCGTCATCTCCGGGAATATCTTTAAAACAGGAAGCAATATCATATATGGCAGGTATGGAAATACCGGGCGTTATTGTTAATGTTCAAAGAGGCGGACCGGGACTCGGCAACATTGCAGGTTCTCAAGCAGACTATTTTCAAGCAGTTAAAGGCGGTGGTCACGGAGATTACCACTTAATAGTTTATGCTCCTGCAAATGCACAAGAAATGTATGAAATAGCATACAATGCATTTGATGTTGCACAAAAATACAGAAATCCGGTAATGTTGTTATGCGACGGTATTGTAGGGCAAATGATGGAACCGGTTGATTTCAATAAAGAACCGAAAACAAAATTCGAAGACAGAGATTGGATTTTGGACGGTTGCAAAGGAAGAGAACCGAGATCATTAAAATCTTTGCTTATGCAAGACGGTGTTTTGGAACAACACAATTTAGACTTACAGAAAAAATATAAAACTATAGAAGAAAACGAAGTTAAAGCAGAACTTTATCAAGTTGAAGACGCTGAAGTTATAATAGTAGCTTTCGGTATATCTTCAAGAATTTCAAAAAATGCAATTAAACAGGCAAGAGCCAAAGGCATAAAGGCAGGTTTAATAAGACCTATAACTTTGTGGCCTTTCCCAAGCAAAATAATTGAAAGTTATGCTAAACCGGGAGTAAAATTCTTCTCGGTGGAATTTTCTTTAGGTCAAATGGTGGAAGATGTAAAACTTGCCGTTAACGGTAAATGCCCGGTAGATTTCTTGGGCAGAGCCGGCGGCGGAATAGTTTCGGATAAACAAGTATTAGATAAAATAGAAGAACTTGCAAAGAAATAGTTTACTGTAGGAAAAAAGACATGGAAAAAATATTATCAAGACCAAAAGCATTAAAAGATTTTCCTTTATCATATTGTCCGGGATGCGGACATGGCATTGTGCACAGACTTGTTGCACAAGCTATAGATGATTTAGGAATAAGAGAAAGAACAATTGCCGTAGCACCTGTGGGTTGTGCGGTATTTGCATACAATTATTTCAATTTTGATACTACGGAAGCTCCTCACGGAAGACCTCCTGCGGTTGCAACAGGTATCAAAAGAACAAATCCGGACAAAATTGTTTTCACTTATCAGGGAGACGGTGATTTGGCTGCTATAGGAACAGCAGAAACCATTCACTGTGCAAACAGAGGCGAAAACATAACCGTAATATTCATAAACAATGCAAATTACGGTATGACCGGCGGACAAATGGCACCTACAACATTGTTGGGACAAGTAACGGAAACAACACCTTTCGGCAGAGATCCTCAAAGAGAAGGTTATCCTATAAATGTTTGTGAGTTGTTAGCAGGTTTGAAAGGAACAAAATATATTGAAAGAGTATCCGTTTGTGATGCTCCTCATGTAATACAAGCAGGAAAAGCTATAAAAAAAGCTTTCCAAAATCAAGTTGAAGGAAAAGGTTATTCATTTATCGAAGTTGTATCTCATTGTCCTGTAGATTGGGGTAAAACTCCGTTGGAAGCGACAAAGTGGGTAAAAGAAGAAATGTTTAAAACTTTCCCTTTAGGTGTAATAAAAGACGAAACAAAATAAGACGGGACAAAATAAAATGAAAATTTACGAAGAAATAATATCAGCAGGTTTTGGCGGACAAGGCGTTTTACTTGCAGGAACTCTTCTTGCACAATCAGCATTGGAACAAGATTTAAAAACAACATGGTTCCCTTCATACGGAGCGGAAATGAGAGGCGGAACAGCAAACTCTACAGTTATAATTTCCGATGAAGAAATCGGATCTCCTGTAGCATTTGCACCTACTGCTTTAATAGCATTAAATAAACCTTCATTAGACAAATTCTTGCCCAGAATGAAAGAAGATGCGGTAGTTATTGCAAATTCTTCATTAATAAATGAAGCGGATTATAACGACAAAAGAATAACATTTATTCCTATAACGGAAATTGCAGATAAACAAGTAGGCAATATCAAAACAGCTAACATGGTTGCCGTAGGTGCTTTGGTAAAAAGAATACAAGCCCCGAGTTTAGACCATGTAAAAAAGGCTTTGGAAACTGCTTTTGCTGCAAAGCCTAAAGTTATTCCTTTAAACATTAAAGCTGTTGATGCCGGATATAATTGGACGAAATAAAATTTGCTTCGCAAATTTTGATGTATGGATGTATAGAGGAATAGAAACGACAAAAAAAAGGATAATATGAAAATAAGACCGGCAAAAGTTCAAGATGTTAAACAAATGCAAAAAATAATAGAATTTTATGCAGACAACAAAGAAATGTTGCACAGGTCATTAAATTCTATATATGAAAACATACAAGAATATGTTGTTGCCGAAGTAAAAGGTAAAATTATCGGTTGCGGTGCTTTACATGTAAGTTGGGATAATCTTGCCGAAGTAAAAGCTCTTGCGGTAGAAAAAAATTATGCAAGGCGCGGTATCGGAACAAAAATAGTAAAAACTCTTGAACAAAATGCTTTAGGTTTAGGTATATTTACAACT
This sequence comes from Candidatus Ruminimicrobiellum ovillum, assembly GCF_002392975.1. Classification (NCBI taxonomy): domain Bacteria; kingdom Pseudomonadati; phylum Elusimicrobiota; class Endomicrobiia; order Endomicrobiales; family Endomicrobiaceae; genus Candidatus Ruminimicrobiellum; species Candidatus Ruminimicrobiellum ovillum. The sequence goes on along the minus strand of NZ_DGIC01000010.1, from coordinate 329,779 downwards.
TTTGCATTAAGTTTCAAACCTGCATTTTTTCAAAAAATGGGTTATGAAATAATATCAAGAGAAGTTTTACCGCAAAAAATATGGAGTGAATGTATAAACTGTCATTTATTCCCGGATTGCGGGGAAGTTCCCTTAATAAAAGACCTTTCGGTTAAATCAAAAAAATTGAAAAAAACAACCAAAAAGAAAAAATAATTAAAAAAAGATGATGCTGAATCATCTTTTTTTTTGGGGAAATAATGAATCAAGAACCTATAGAACCGGAAATAGTAGATGAAAAAGATATGAATAACTTGCAGCCCGATTCCGAAAAGAACAAAAAACTTTGGTCTTGGATATGGTTAATAGCTTCAATAATATACACTATTATTCCGTTGGATGCGGATGCCGCACCGGTTATAGGTTGGCTTGACGATTTATTACTTTTAGGTGCAGCAACAACAAATTTCATTCAACAACATTTCTTTCAAGCTAATATTGCATTAAATAAAATATTTAAAACCGTTAAATTTATTTTAATAGCATTAGCAATATTAATTTTACTTATTCTTATTTTAATAATAACACTAATTGTAAAAAATTAATCTTATCGGAAAAGTAAGTATTTATGAATTCGGCTTGGCAAAGTTTAATTTTATTATTCTCGATTTCATTTATAATATACCCTTTTGTTTCCGCAAAATTTCGTTGGATTTTTTTGTTAATGGTAAGCTTAATTTTTTTATTTGCGGTTTCCGGACCTTTATGTTTTATTTATACGATTATTTTCGTTTTAATTTCTTATATCGGTGCTTACTATATAAGCGAGTCTCATACCGAAAAAAACAAAAACAAAATTTTAATATTAACCGTAACAGCACTATTCGCGGGATTATTTCTTTTTAAATTTACTAAATTTATTCTTCCAGTAAATATATTAATCGGAAACTTTTTTCATGTCCCGGAAAAATTCGTGCGTGATATTATTGTTCCGGCAGGAATATCTTTTTATACTTTAATTCTTGTTGCTTATGTTGTGGATGTATACAGAAAAGTTACTACCGTTGAAAAAAATTTTTTTAAATATCTTTTATTTTCAATATATTTTCCGCAACTTTTAATGGGACCGATTGTAAGACATAACGACACTAAAGAACAACTAATGTCTCAAAAACCTATAGATTATTCATGCATACAATTCGGAATATTAAGAATTTTATGGGGAATTTTTAAGAAACTTGTCATTGCCGATAGAATTGCCGCAGTTGTAGATTCAATCTTTTTAAGAGGTTTTGCCGCACAACCCACAATTTGTCTTGTTATAGGAATTTTTTTATTCGGATTTCAACTTTATGCGGATTTTTCTGCCGCAATGGACATCGTTTTAGGAATATCCGAATGTTTCGGTATAAAATTGCCTGAAAATTTTCGTAATCCTTACTTTTCAACAAGTTTTCATCAGTATTGGCAAAGATGGCATATAACAATTTTTACTTTTTACAGAGACTATATTTTTTATCCGGTGCTGCGGAGCAAACCCGTTATGTCTATAAAAAATTATTTACAAAAGTATTCAAAAATCAATGCCGAACATATTCCCGTTTTCATTTCTTATACAGTTGTTTGGACTTTTGCGGGAATTTGGCACGGTTTAAGCCCTAAATTAATGTTCGGAACATGTCTTCTTCCGTGTATATATTTAATACTTACGGATATTGTTCACGATTACACAAAAAAAATATATAAAAAATATAAATCTCTTCAAAAAAATTTAATATACAGAATTTGTCAAATGATAGGTGTATATTTTCTTCTTTGTTTTGTCTATATATTCTTTATAGTCTCAAACTTACAAGAAGGATTTTATACGATATTCGAAATCGTTTCAAATTTCAATACTAATCTAAATATTAATTTTTTTAATACAAACGATTTGTTCATAATACCTACGGGAATTGTTTTACTTCTTATAGTAGACATAATTAAAGAAAATAAAACAGATATTAAAAATATTTATGTAAATAAAATACCTGTTGTGTTTCATTGGTGCATATTATTAATTTTAATAACAATAATTTTGTCATTCGGAATTTACGGACCGAATTATAATCCTACGGATTTCGTATATGCTCAGTTTTAAAGGATATTTTTGTGAAATTTAAAATTATTATTAATTCTTTATTTATTTTATTTTCTACAATCATAATCGCTTTTCTTTTGTCTCAGTTGGTCTCAAAAACAACTACGGAATCTGCGGCAAAAATTATTTGGACCGTAAACAATTTAAAGCCGAACAGTGTTGATGTCGTTATCGTGGGACCTTCCCCTTCAAGATACGGTTATAATTCGTTAGTAGCATGGAACAGATACGGAATTACTACATTAAACTGTTCATTCGGATATTTAGCGGGTCCGCTTGTCAAAAATATGCTTATCGAGTGTTTAAAAAGGCAAAAACCTAAAGTAATACTTATTACCGTGGACAGCTTTTTGTTTAATAATATGGGCATTTTATTAAAAAACGGAACATATGTAGGTTTAAACAATTTATCATTTGATATTTTTCCCGAAATAAAGTGGTCACTGAACAAAATTGATTTTTTGAAAAATGTAATAAAATATTACAACCTCGATATAAAAGACACTATTCATTTTTTGTTTCCCATAACATCCACACATAAAATTTCAATTACCGGCATAACAAACTTTAAAAAGGATTTGTATTTTGCTTGCAAATATAAAAATTATTTTTCCGGGAACAATATTTCGTTTAATTTGAAAAATTTAAAATCATATCAAAAATATAACGGTGCAGAATTTTACACAAAAGAAAGTCTTGAAGATTTGTTTGTATTTTGTAAAAATTTGGATATACCTGTAATTTTTATAGATGTTCCCCATACCGTCACTTTTACAAAACCATACTATATGAATAATGAAAAATATGAAAAAATCTTTTCTTTTGTTAAAGAAAACAATTTTGATTTCATATATATAAATAATTATCGCACAATTAGAGATTTAAAACTGTCTTATTACGATAGTTACGATAATTCTCATCTAAATTATTGGGGATCAATAAAATATACCGATTATGTTGCCAAAATACTTGTAGACAAATATCATTTGGAAGACAAACGAAACAACCCCGACTATTCATTTTGGAACGATGCCGCAAAGCAATACATTAAAGACATAAAAGATAATTTTGATGTAGACATTTCACTTTAAACAAGGATAAAAAATGAATTCAATTGTTGAAGTTTGGGAACAATTATCTAAAGAATACGGTTCAAGACTTGCATTAAAAGATGAATCTGCCGGGTATTGTTTATCTTTTACGGAACTATACGAAACAATAAATAAAACTTCTCAAATAATTGAAAATTTAAATCTCAAAAAAAACTGTAATATTTTACTTTGTTTAAATCCGCACCCGTTATGGCATGTTATAGATCAAGCAATCATGACAAGCAATTGTGTATCCGTTTTGGCAGATCCCACGTCGGGAATATCCGAAATAAAACACATTATAGAAACAATGCAAATTGAAACTTTATTTACGGATAACATGAAAGTTGTATCGGAGTTGGCAGAAGAAAAAACATCTATTCATGTTTTTTATACCGGCACATTCGATACAAACACTTATAAAAACAATAAAATTTCAAACATTCACAGTCTGCAGGAAGAAATAAATTCCGTTAAATATGAATCTAAACAAAACAAAGAATATTTGCCGGACGACTTAACTTCAATAATGTTTTCTTCCGGAACAAGCGGCAAAACAAAAGGTGTTATGTTTTCACATCAAAGTTTACTTTCAACTTTTTTGGGATATCAAAAAGTAGTTTTTCCCGTTTATAAAAAAACTTGTGTAAGTGTTCTTTCTTGTTCTCATGCAGCTCCGAGATTAACAGAGTTGGCATTATTATCCAACGGTAACACAATAATTTATACAGGTTATACAAAATATTTTAAAACCGTCAAAAAATATAAACCGTATTATCTCTTATGTGTTCCCAAAATATTGAATGCTATTATCGGAGAGTATAAAAAAGAATGTTTAAAAACTTCAAAAGTTTTTCAAATATTAAACAATATTGCTTTTAATATTTCTCTTAAATATTATGAACAGAAATTTAAGTATAGTAAGAGCATTATAATAAAAGCAATAACAAAAATGTTAAGTATTTGTAATGTTATTTGTTATACTTGTTTTATAAAAAACATAATTGAAAAGTTTATGAATCCCACAACTTATGTAATTGCATTTGGGGCTGTTGCAGGCAAAATCACGGAAAACATTCTGGGCGCCATGGGATTAAATTTACTTGTACATTATGGTATGACGGAAGCATCTGTTATATCATACTCGTCAAAAGAACATAAAAAAGCTTATTCCGTAGGAAAAATAAATCCGGATATGGATGTTATTATATCCGATGTGGAAACCGGTAAAAAACTTGGATTTAGCCAAAAAGGAATAATCAAAGTTAAAGGCAAACAAGTGATGAAAGGATATTACAATAACGAAGAAGAAACAAAAAAAGCTTTTGATTCCGAAGGATATCTCATAACCGGTGATTTAGGATATATAAGTGAGGACGGATTTTTATATTTTGTTGGAAGACACAAAAATATAATAGTTTTAAATAACGGCGAAAATATCGATAGTGTTAAAATAGAACAAATTTGTGCCGAATCAAAATTTGTTCAACAAATAGTTGTTTTCGGGCAAGATAAACCATACTTAACCGCCGCTATAGTTTTAGATAATGATTATGTAAAAAAGTGGGCAGAAAATAAAAACATTGATATTACCGATAAAAAAGTTAATGACTTATTAAAAAAAGATATTATAATAGATATTAACAACCTCATCGGTGAAAATAAATTTTTTAGATGGATAGAACAAATAAAAGATATAGTTTTTATAGACGAACCGTTCACAATCGAAAACGGTTTAATGACAAGAAAATATACGATTATACGAACTAAAGTTTACGACAAATACCAAAATTTAATAGATAACATGTATAAATAGGAGATAAAATGTTACGAACTTTTGAAGTGTTGGCTCCTGCAAAAAATTTGGAATACGGAATACAAGCGGTAAAGTGTGGTGCCGATGCCGTATATATTGCTTGCGACAAGTTCGGTTTAAGAAACAGATGCTCGAATTCCGTAGAGGATATAAAAAAGTTGATTGAGTTTGCTCACAGGTATTGGGTAAGAGTATATGTAACATTAAATTCCACTATATATACGGAAAAAGATTTTAAGTATATAAGAGAAACAATTATTGATTTATATAAAAGCGGTGCTGATGCCGTTATCATTTCCGATATGGGAATTTTAACATTGGATTTGCCGCCGATACCTCTTTTCGCAAGTGTAAACACCAAATGTTTAACCGCCGACAAAATAAACTTTTTAACAAAAGTAGGTATAAAAAGAGTAATTTTGCCGAGAGAACTTTCTCTTAAAGAAATACAGTATATCGGCAAAAACACAAATGTTCCGTTAGAAGCATTTATTCACGGAACAATGTGCGTTGCATACAGCGGAAACTGCTATTTTAAGTATGCACAAATGATAAAAAACACACAGGCAAAAAAAGAACTTTTAAATTATCAATATTTTTCTTCTAATAACGGAGCTTGCGTTACAAACTGTACTCATTATTATAATCTTTTAGATGCCGACGGTAACTATATAGTTAAAAACGATACTTTGTTACACATACATTATTTGAATTTGTTGGACAAATTGGAACCGTTATTTAAAGCCGGAATAACTTCTTTCAAAATAGAAGGCAGACAAAGAGAACTTAGTTACCTAAAAAATATCGTTGCTTTAGCTAACAAAAAAGCCAACGAAGTTTTAAAGAAAAACAAAAAGTATGGTATACGATTTGCAAGCGGAACGTCCGTAGTAGATTTTGAGCCGAACCTAAACAAAGTGTTTAACAGAGGATTTACGGAATATTTCTTTAACGGAAGAAAGTCGGAAAACTTAAATTCCAAAGGCATATACGGAACATACATAGGCAAAGTAAAAAATCAAAGATCTAATGTTTTAGAAATAGCAACAAAATCAAAGTTGGCAGTAGGAGACAGATTCTTATGTTCTAAAGAAAATACAAAAAGTGAAATAATAAACATTGTTGATATAAAAAACAGCAAGTATGTTATCGACAGAAAAGATATAAAAATAAAAGATTATAAATTGTATAGAATAGTAAACGCAAAAGCCATAACCGAAATAGAAAATGCTTTTACTTACAGATACTTATCAACAAAATTAACGATATCGGAAAACGGTAAAACGAAATATAAATTAACCTTAATAGACGAAGATAACATAACGACTTTTATAACCTGTAAAAAAGATTCGAATGCTAAAATTTCAAAGGATAATTTGTTGAAAAAGTTCAATATCGATAAAGAATACGAATTCCAAGTTGTTGATATAAAAGCACCTAAAAACATTAACTTAAAAGAAGAAGATTTGTTAAAATTCCGCAAAAACTTATATTTAAAATTAAGAGCTGCCAGAGAAAAAGCAAGGCCGAAAGAAAAAGGAAAAATTAAAAATAATACCATCCCCTATCCCAACAAAGATATAACATCATTGGATAATGTTGTAAATGCAAGAGCTGTAAAATTTTATAAACAACACGGGGTAAAAAATATCGAGTACAGTGTGGAACATAATACCGAAATAAAAGACAAAAAAATATGGAACGGAAGATATTGTATAAGATACGAACAAGGTTATTGCAGCAAGAAAAACAGAAAAGATACTCCGAAAATGCCGTGGTATTTGGAAGACAAGTTCGGGAACAAATACAAATTGCAGTTTGACTGCAACAAATGCGAAATGAGTATTTTAGGATAATAAAATATATACGGAGAATAAAATGGAAAAAGAACAAATAATAAAAGAGTTGGAACAAATTTTTAAGTCGGTATTGGAAGAAGACGATTTAACAATATCCGAAAATATGGAAACATCCGACATTCAAGGTTGGGATTCTTTGGCACACATAAATATCATAGAAGAAATAGAAAAGCATTTTAATATTCATATTTCGGTAGGTGAAATTGTTGTTTTGAAAACCGTCGGTGATATGGTTAAATTGATTCAAAGCAAAATTTAACAATAAATAAAACCATAAAAAAACAGGGGATAACAAAATCCCCTGTTTTTTGTTTGTTATAAATCAGTATTACTTAATTTTAAATGTTGCATTTACCGTAACGGCTATTTCTTTTTCCTTAGAAGATGTATTATATATGCCGTAATCGGAAATATCCATTGATAACGGTTTTCTTATTTGGAATACACCGGTTTTTGCCGACAAAAGTCCGCAAATTTTATTTCCCGAACTTTTTGCAATTTCTTCTGCTCTTGCTTTTGCATCAGCCGTTGCAAGTGCCAACATTTCAGCTTTTAATTCGGCAAGATTGGAAACAAAATATTCCAAATTGGAATATTCCAAATATATATCTTGTTTTGCAAGAGCTTTATTATCGAGTGCAAGCTTTTCAATTTTTTCTATATCGTCGGATTTTACTTCTACTCTCTGGCTGAAATTATATCCGGTAATGCCGTTATTACCATAATTTGCATAAGAGCTTACAGGCTCAATTAAAATATCTTTTTCTTCTATACCGTTACTTGCCAAATATTTTTTTACTTTAATTAAATCTTCCTGTATCCAAGACGGGCCTTCACTTTTATAAGCAACGTTTGTCGTTCTGTTTATCGACATGTTCCATTTTATAATATCAGAAGTTACCGTTTTTACACCTTGACCTACAACTCTGATAGATTGTTCGTTTCTTGCTGAAATGAAAAATGCTCCCCAAACAAATGCCGCAATAATAATTCCTACTGCCAAAATTGATGCTGTCTTACCGTTCATTTCCTTCTCCTTATTAAATTATATTTAATACTTTTTTCTTCCAATCTTCAGCAGTTTTGTCGTTGTCGTTAATTATACATTATACATTGTAAATTATAAATTGTCGTTTTAAATTCCGATTTCTTTTAACAAATCTTTTAATACCGTTGCGGAATTAACAAAAGATTTTTGTTCCGTTTCATTAAATTCTATTTGTTGAACTTGTCTGATACCATCTCTGTTAACTACAGCAGGTAAACTTAAATATACATCGTTAATGTTATACAAATTATTTACCAATACGGATACAGGTAATACGGAATTTTCGTTAAGTAAAATTGCTTCGGTAATTCTTGTAAGTGCAAGACCTATTCCGTAAGAAGTTTCACCTTTTTTCTCTATTATCTTATATGCCGAATTTTTTACATTACTGAAAATTTCGTTAAGTATGGCTTTATGGTCACAATTTTGCTTTTTATCGCATAACATACAATGGTTTTCTATGTTTACTCCGCCGACTGTTGCTTTGCTCCATACGGGAAACTCGCTGTCTCCGTGTTCACCTAAAATATAGCCGTGTACACTTCTTGCATCTATGTTACAATGTTTTGCAATTTCGTATCTGAATCTTGCCGAATCAAGTAATGTGCCCGAACCTATAACTTTATTTGCGGGTTTACCAGAAATTTTATAAGCTGCATAAGTTAAAACATCTACAGGGTTGGATGCTATCAAAAGTATTGCATCCGGAGCATATTTCATAATTTCGGGAATTACGGATTTAAACAAATTTACATTATCTTTCAATAAATCTATTCTTGTTTGTCCCGGTTTTTGTTTTTTCCCTGCGGTTATTACAACCAAATCAGAACCTTTTATATTAGAATAATCACCTGCATTTACGGTTACTGCCGGAGTAAAAGGTGCGCCGTGCGACAAATCTATTGCTTCACCTTCGGCTTTATCTTTAAAATAATCAACAAGTGTTATTTCTCTTGCACAACCGTTAATCATTAAGGAATAGGCATACCTTATACCGACATTACCGCAACCGATAATAGAAACTTTAGGTTTTAACATATCTTTCTCCTTTAAAATAATAATTCAATTATATTATTTTTTGTTGAAAAAATTAAATTTTTGTAAAATAACTTCATTATGGGAAACATTAATCAACCAAACTTAGTAAAATTTTTCTTCGGTTTAATTTTTAATGAAACTTTTAATATCGAAGAAGTTTATAAAGTATTGGAACAAAAGTTTAACAATAAAATAGATATTTACAGCCCCGCAATAGATTTTACGTTTACAACTTATTACAACAAAGAAATGGGTGAAAAGTTAAAAAGGCAATGGATTTCTTTTGAAAAACCTATATTGCCCGATGCTTTGGCAGATATGAAGATAGAAACAAACAATATTGAAGATTCTTATGCCAAAGATAAAAACAGAATAGTAAATATTGATCCGGGATATATTACACCGGCAAATGTTATTCTTGCTTCAACAAAAGATTTCAGTCACAGAATATATTTATCTAAAGGTATTTACGCCGAAGTTACGACAATATACAGAAAGGAAGGTTTCACAAAACTTCCTTGGACGTACCCCGATTATTTATGTCCTACGGCAACCGAATTTATACTAAAAGCAAGACAATGTCTGTTAAAGAAATAGGATTAAGAATAGTGTTTTTTATAGTTTTTCTATCCATTTATATATTGGGAAATGCTTACATTATTTACAGAGTTATGCACGACTTAAAACTTCACGGACTTGCTCTTACAATATTTATAATTTTTTATCTTGCAATAACTTTTTTGAGTGTATATTCTTTTAAAATATCGAGATTTAACAGTCCGACAATATCGGCAAAAATTTTAACGGAAATAGGATACATTTGGCTCGGAATATTTTCTATATCTCTTACATATCTGTTAATATCTCACCTAGTATTCATTTTCGGACATACTCCGAAATTCAGGTACAACACAACATTAATAACCGTAATTTTAATTGCCGTTTCTTCCGTTTATTCCATAATTAATACATGCGGTGATCCGAAAGTCAGAGAATATGAAATAAAAGTTCCTAATTTACCTGTAGACAAACTTTCAATTGTCCAATTATCGGATATTCATATAGATGTGACAACAAAATATGATACTGTTAAAAGAATCGTAGAAATAACAAATTCTTTAAATCCGGATATTATTGCATTTGTAGGTGATTTGGCAGATACGGATATAACAAAAACTTATGAAAAGTACGGACTTTTAGATTTTAAATCCAAATACGGAACTTTTGCCGTCAGCGGGAACCACGAATATTACAGAGGTATAACAAATTACGAATTTGTTTGTGATAAAATAGGATTTAAGCTTTTAAACAACGAAAATGTTTTAGTAGACGACAAATTTTATGTTGCCGGTATCACCGATCCAACATCAATACAAATGAACTACAAGCCTTTAAATGTTGCGAAATCTTTAGAAAACATAGATTTCAGTAAACCGGTAATATTTTTATCTCATCAACCTAACCCGTTTTTTGAAAGTCAAAAATATCCTATAACGATACAACTTTCCGGACATACTCATGCCGGGCAAATTCCGCCTTTTGATATCATCGAATACTTTTTATACAAATATTTCTGCGGCTTATATAAAGACAGTGATTCCTACATTTATGTAACCACAGGAACAAGATGGTGGGGCCCGCCGATGAGACTTTTTTCAAAATCCGAGATAGTAAAATTTAATTTGGTAAAAAGTTCAAATTAATTTATCTTTTCTTGTTTTTTCAATAACTACTAATTTTAATTACAAACCAAAAACCACTACATATAGTTACGAAACCCATATAAAAAATCAATATATTGTGTTTTAGGTATTGACAAGCCATAAATTAAAACATATAATCAATTTATAATTTTTGAAATCTTTTGTTGGTGTTTTCTCATAAAACTTAATAGGAAATTCCGTTAGAATCGGAAGCACTCCCGGTGCTGTGATAGGGAACGAAAAACTTTTTGAAACAAAGTCACTGCTTAATTTAAGCGGGAAGATAAAGTTTAGTAGGTTATTACCCTTAAGCCAGAAGACCTGCCGACAAATACATAATATTTATAAAGGTTGTCGAGGAATGACTTTTTATAATTCAAATGGAAACAAGAAAACCAGGGTGCCTTTCCATAATTATGTTCAAAATTAATAGAAGTGTCAAAATAAAATTTAAAAAACAGGAGAAATTTAAATGGAACAACTTTCGGTTTTTGATTGTATCGTAAAAAGAGACGGCAAGCAAGAAAAATTCAATTCACAAAAAATTCAACAGGCAATTTTAAAAGCAGGTCAGGCAACAAATGAGTTCGACGACAAAATCGCTTCGAAATTAACGGTAAAAGTTTTAAGTATCGCACAAGAAACCATTACGGACGGACATCCTACCGTAGAACAAATACAGGATATCGTTGAAGAAGTATTATTAAATTCTCCTTATAAATCTTCGGCAAAAGCTTACATTATATACAGAGATCAGCACTCAAAAATGAGAGAAATCGTTTCTAAGTTTAATGTAGATTTAGTTGATCAATATTTGTCTAAAGCAGATTGGCAAGTAAAAGAAAACAGTAACATGTGCTATTCCCTTCAAGGTTTAAACAACTATATATCATCGGAAGTCAGTAAAGCATATTGGTTAAACAAAATTTATACCGACGATATAAGAAAAGCTCATACCGAAGGTGATTTACATATTCACGATTTAGGAATTTTAGGTGTATATTGTGTAGGTTGGGATTTGCACGATTTATTGGTTACAGGTTTTAAAGGTGTTGCCGGTAAAGTAGAATCAAAACCTGCTAAACATTTTAAAACGGCATTGGGACAAATAATTAACTTTTTCTTTACATTACAAGGTGAAGCAGCAGGTGCTCAAGCATTTTCAAGTTTTGATACATTGCTTGCACCTTTTATCGCATACGACAATTTATCTTACAAAGAAGTTAAACAAGCATTACAGGAATTCTTGTTCAATTTAAATGTTCCTACAAGAGTTGGTTTCCAGTCACCTTTCACAAACTTAACGCTTGATTTAAAAGTTCCTAAACATTATAAAGACGAAGCAGTTATAATCGGAGGAAAACCTCAAGCTAAAACTTACGGCGATTTCCAAAAAGAAATGGATATGTTAAACAAAGCATTTTTGGAAGTTATGCTCGAAGGTGATGCAAAAGGCAGAGTATTCAGTTTCCCTATCCCTACATACAATATAAGCAAAGATTTCGATTGGGATAATCCTGAATTAAAATTGTTGTGGGATGCAACGGCAAAATACGGTATTCCTTACTTTGCAAACTTTATTAATTCCGATATGGATCCGGACGATGCAAGAAGTATGTGCTGCAGATTAAGAATTGATAACAGAGAATTAAGAAGAAGAGGCGGCGGACTTTTCGGAGCATCTCCTTTAACGGGTTCTATCGGTGTTGTTACATTAAATATGCCGAGACTCGGTTATGAATCTAAAACAGAAGAAGAATTTTTCCAAAAATTAGATAAGTTAATGACAATAGCTAAAAACAGTTTGGAAACAAAGAGAAAAGTTTTGGAAAAACTTACGGATCAAAACCTTTATCCGTATATGAGCTTTTATTTAAGAAACATTAAACAGAGATTCGGTTGCTATTGGAAAAACCATTTTTCAACTATCGGTGTTGTCGGTATGAACGAATGCTGCTTAAATTTCTTAAAAGAAAACATCGCAAGCCAAAAAGGTAAAGATTTTGCAATAAAAGTGTTAACTTTCATGAGAAACACATTACAAAAATATCAGGAAGAAACAGGAAACATATATAATTTGGAAGCAACTCCGGCGGAAGGAACATCTTACAGACTTGCAAAGATAGACAGAAAGAAATATTCCGACATTATATTTGCAAATATGGAAGCGGTTAAACAAAATCATCCGCCTTTCTATACAAACTCTACACAGTTGCCCGTAAATTATACGGACGATTTATTTGAAATTTTGGAATTGCAACACGAAATACAATCGTTATATACCGGCGGAACGGTTCAACATATGTTTATCGGCGAACAAATTACAAATACCGAATCTATGAAGAACTTTATTAAAAAGGCATTTACAAACTATAAATTACCTTATATGTCTATCACTCCGACATTCAGTGTTTGCCCTAACGACGGATACTTAAACGGTGAAGTAAAAACTTGTCCTCATTGCGGATCAACATGCGAAGTTTATTCCAGAGTTGTAGGTTATTTAAGACCTGTATCACAATGGAATGACGGCAAACAAGAAGAATACAAGATCAGAAAAGTAGCAAATATGTAAAATTTGGTGAATGGGTGATAAACAAATTGCTTTGCAATTTGTTGGTGAAAAGGTGAAAAATTTAAGTTGTAAAAATTTGCTTTGCAAATTTTTCTAAATAATAACCTTTAAGCCATTCACCCATTAACCCTTTAAACAAACACGGAGTGTTGTATGAGAATAGGCGGATTACAAAAATTTTCATTTATAGATTTCCCGAATAAAACCGCAGCAATTATTTTTACACAAGGTTGCAATTTCAGATGTGCATATTGTCATAATCCGGAACTTATTTATCCCAACATGTATCAAGTTCCTATGCCGGAAGAGCAAATTTTTGCTTTTCTCGAAAGCAGAAGAAATCAGTTGGATGCAGTTGTAATAACAGGCGGAGAACCGACATTGCAACCGGATTTAATTGATTTTATAAAAAAAGTTAAAGCAATGGGCTTTTTAGTTAAACTTGACAGCAACGGCTCAAACCCGGAAGTATTGGAACAAATTATAAACCAAAAGTTGGTAGATTTTATAGCTATGGACATAAAAGCACCGTTTGATAAGTATAATTTAGTTTGTTGTGTTCCGGTAAATATCGAAAATATAAAACGCAGTATAGAATTAATTAAAAATTCAGGTATAGACTTTTTGTTTAGAACTACTTACGATAAATCTAAATTGTTTGATGAAGATATACAAACAATGACTAATTTCCTTAATGTTGATACTCATTATAAAGTTCAAAAATGTAACCCTGTAATATTGCATTAAAGATGTTTCTTTTAAAAAAATATTTATCTTTATTTTTAGCTTTTTGTTTTTTCATTATAACGGTAATTCCTCAAGGAGTTACCGTTTCTGCTGTTGCTCAAAATTTTCAAAATATTCAAAACATACAAACCGAAAATTTTGCAAAACAATATTCCGGTAATTCTTTATCGGACGGTCTTTTAATTGAAGGATTATCACCGCAAAAACAAGAAAAATTTTTGGCAGCATGGATACAAGAACTAAAAAATCAGAATTTTAAAGATTCCGAAATAATTAATATTATTAAAGAGTGGGAACAAAAACATCCGAAATTTCTTACCGAGAAAACAGACATTACCGAAACGGTTTTAAAAAATAATAAATTCAGTATGAAAGGTTGGCTATTAAAAGCAAAAGATTTCTTTAAGAGAGATTTTTCAGCATTTAAAGCAGCATTTCTATACAAATATGAGGGAGAAAATCCCAACGGACTTAACCAAACAACAATTAACGAAATGGAATCAAATATCAGATATTTCCCCTTCATACAATTTATGTTGGGATTTGATTTATACAGTTCGTTCTCGATGGTATTTATGCAGTCCAACGGATACGGGTTACCGTTTATTTCTTTGGTAATGTCGTTACTTGCACCGATATCTTTTGCTACATCGGGTATTGGCGGATTTATAGGAGACAAATTCTCAAAGAGAACATTGATCATTCTGTCTATTATCGTTCACGCATTGGGAACAATAACATTCACATTGTCCGGTCTTTCTCCTGTACTGCTTATAGCCTCGCAGATACTTCCTACAATAGGAATTTCGTTACTTTCGTTAACATTAAGTCCGTTCTTATATAAATCGTTGGATAATCTCGGACAAAAAGATTCGTTCAAAGAAATTTACGGTTCCAACTTATCGTTATTCTGGATAATAATGTCCGTATCTTCATTATTGGGCGGAGCCTTGGCAGCAATAACAGGTCAAATGGCGGTAATTGCAATAGCTGCTATTCCGGACATTGTCATTGCGGCAGGGGCATTGTTATTTACACACGACGAAAATATAATCGTTCCAAAAGAAGAAAACGTTGAAACGGAAAAAGCAACGACACAAAAGAAGAATATAAAAGATTTTGTTGCGGAATTGTTTGCTCCCGTAAAGAAGTTATCTACAGACAAAAAGACATTCTCTCTTGCTACATTAAATATAGTTGTAAACAATATGTTCTTTGTTGTTTTATGTTTCTTCTTGCAACCTACACTTATGGCAACAGGTATAAATGTGGGACTTTTGGCTCCTGTATACTTTGCGGGAAATTTAATGCAATCTTTAGCATCGCATTTAATAAGCAAAGTAAGTTTTATTGTGGAAAACAAGGCGGTAAGAACAATAACGTTTGCAGTATCTGCGGGACTGTTTGCTTTGTTTGCAGCAACGGGACATCCGATATTCTTGGTTTCCGTGTATGTTCTAATGAACTTCTGGCAGGGAACATCTTCGTTAACGGAAGTTTCTGCCGTATATAAAACTTTAGATGATAATATGAGATCAAAATGGTTAGGGTTCAAATCTATGTTTGGTATGATAATTTCCACCTTAACACAAATTTCTATAAGCGGACTTCTTGCAGTAGGACTTTCTAACAACATTATTATTGCAGGTGCAGTCGGTATTATTACCGGGGCATCGTTCATAATACCGAAATTGATTGATAGAACATCCAAGAAAGAAAGTGTTCTAACAAACGATATGGATATAGGCGTCAACCAAATAAGAGCAATGTTATCTTGTGCATAATTTTGTCTTATATTGACTTAGAGTTGCTCTAACTTAGTAGAATAGTAAAATCATTATTCTTTTATAAAGGAGTTTTTAGTATGAAAAAAGGGTTAGTGCTGTTAAGTGTTTTATTGTTTAGCACAACTGTATTCGCTGCTGATGTTAATTTAAGTTTGGAAAAACTTTTTGAACAACAAAATACTATTACAACAAAACAAGAAGTAACAAGCCGAGATATAGAAAAAGTTAATCCGACACAAGCGATGGAAGTTTTAAAAAATGTACCCGGAGTGCTTATTCAAAAGACGGGTGATACCGGAAGAACGGATCCTTCCATTAGAGGTTTCGGTGATAATTGCAGAAGAATAATTGTATTAATTGACGGTAAACCGGAATTTATGTCGTTATTCGGGTGCGGAGTTTC
>NZ_DGIC01000010.1:49802-313488 GCF_002392975.1 Candidatus Ruminimicrobiellum ovillum | reverse complement strand
GACGGTGTTTTGTACGGTTCCGGAGCACTCGGCGGCGTAATAAACATAATAACAAAAACACCTACGAAACCGCTTGAAGGCAGCATAGATGTTTCTTTCGGTTCATTCAATACACAAAATTCTAAAGTGTATGTAGGAGGATTACAAAGTAACATATTATACGAAGTTGCCGCAAACAAAATAACCAGCGACGGACATTTAGAAAATTCACAATATAACGCAACAGATTTATATGAAAAGTTGGGATATATTTTCAGGGACGGCTCTTCGTTAATTTTTGAAGCAAAACAGTTTCAAGGTGTAAAACATGAACCGGAAACAAGAACGAAAGACGGCGGTATGATTTATTTAAATAATTATTGGGAAGATTATCACAGAAATTCATATCAATTGAATTTCGATAAACTTTTTTCAAGAGGGAAATTAACGATTAGAGGATACAGAAACGAAGGTGATCACAAATTTTCAAACAATTGGCATTCAAAAGACAGTTTGACCGGTGCAATGGCAAACTATGATTGGGAAATAGGCGATAACAATTTGTTGAAATTAGGTGCTGATTATAAACAACAGGAAGGAGAGCTGTTGACTCAATCCGCAAGCGGAAGAATGAACATCGGTAATTGGAAACTTTATGAATATGCATTTTATGCTTTAGATAAACACAACTTTACCGACAAATTAACTGCAGTTGCAGGTGTAAGATACAACAACAACGAAATTTCCGGAGAACAATTTATTCCTAGAGCAGGATTGGAATATGCTTTTACCGAAAGTTTATTGGTTAAAGGTTTATACAGCAGGGGATTTAGAAGCCCTTATTTAAACGAGTTATATTTAGTTCCGGTAAGAAACGAAAAATTGGAAGCAGAAATTGTCGACAATTATGAAATAGGTGCGGAATTTAAAAAAGATGACTTTATTTTTAATGTTACCGGTTTTGTTATGAAAGGCGATAACTTAATACAAAAAGCTCCCAACAAAATGGCTCCGCCGCCGATGCTTTTACAAAATGTCGGAGAATATGAATTTAAAGGTGCGGAATTATATTTAAGTTATATATTTAACAATTTTATTGATGCACAAGCGGGATATACTTATTTTGATGCCGGAGAACATACACAAGGAAGACCTCAAGATAAAATAGATTTAAATGTAAATTTTAAAATCAGTAAATGGGCTTTGGCATTGAACGGAATGTATATAGGAAACTATTACAGTCAGGATAACAAAGCAGAAAGATTAAGTGATTTCGCCGTTGTTAGTGCAAAGTTAAGTTATGAAGTAACCGACAATATAAAATTGTTTGTTAACGGAGAAAACTTAACAAATCAGGAATACGAAATATTTTTAGACAGAGATGCAGACAATTATCCTATAGCAAAAATGCCCGGTACTGCAGTATATTTCGGAACACAAATTAAGTTTTAATTAAAGAATTGAAATATTTTTAAGAGAGCAAAATTTTTATATTTTGCTCTCTTTTTTAATATGAAAACAAACCTCTGCCGTCCATAACTTCCAGAGCTTGAATTCTTTTTTCTATCGGCGGATGTGTGCTTGATAAATTTGATAAAAAATCAAATAAACTTACTTTTTTCTTTAATGGATTTTCTATGCACATAGGTGCCACAAGTTCATTGTTATTAACTTTACCGTTAAGAACGTCAACTATAGGAGAATTATTAATCTTTCTAAGTGCGGAAATCAATGCTTGCGGATTTCTTGTTAAAAGAGCGGATTTTGCATCCGCCTGAAATTCCCTTGTTCGTGACACGGCAAACCTTATCAACGGAGCCACAACATACCCATACAAAAGAAAAGCCAATCCGATTAACAATAATATTGCTCCGCCCTTATCGTTACTTTTTCTTGAAGATCTTCCTCTGCCAAGAGATCTAACCATAATATAGCCGACATATGTAAAAAAACCGATTAATAATGTGACTATCATCATAAGCTTTGTATCTTGATGAAGAATATGTGCAACTTCATGAGCTATAACCGCTTCAAGTTCGGAATTATCTAATGTTTCTATCAATCCTTTTGTAAGTATTACGGCACAATTATTTTTGTTTGTTCCTACAGCAAAAGCATTTAAACCCTTTTCGTATTCCATTATGTAAAGATTCGGTGTCGGTATTCCCGCCGTTATAGATACATTTTCTAAAATTCTACTTACTTGCTTTTTTGCGTCTTGCTGAATAATAAGTTCGATTTCGCGAGTTATAAACGCTTCAAGTCTGGATCTGTCTGCTGTTTCTATAAAGCTTTTTGTAAGTATTACGGCACTGTCTGCTTTGGTTCCGACAATCAAAGATTTTCTTCCTAATTCATCTTCAACAATATATAAATTCGGCGTCGGTATTTTTGCTTTTACTGATATATTTTCTAAAATTTGTTTTATTTCTTCGAGCGGTATTTTTGGTTTCAAAGTATCTTTTTTTATGGATAAAGTTTCCAACTTTCTTTTGATATCATCGTTGTAACTAACAGGTTCTCTTTGTATTTTTATTGCGTTTACCGTATTTATTATCATATTACAGCCTTCAAAAAAAGCTATAACCGTCCATAAGGTAGAAACCAGAATACATGCAATAAACAATATCCAATAATTATTAATAATTTGGATAAATACGGAACTATTATCAACTCTCATTTCGGGGAATAGTAAAAGCGCGACATATAATGCGACAAACATTAACACCAACAGACTTACAGGAAACAATAAAATTAACAAGACTGTTTTTCTTTTATTATTTTCGATATAATCGTAAGTTGTTATCATAATAATTTATTAAAATGATACTTTTACCGCTTTTCTTTCTTCTTCGTTTTCCAAGTTGAAAAATTGACCTTTTTCAAAATTGAAGAAATTTGCAATTATGTTGCTGGGGAACATTTCTATTTTAGTATTTAAAGCCAAAACATTTGTGTTATAGAATCTTCTTGAAGACTGAATTTTGTTTTCTGTATCTACAAGTTCTCTCTGCAATTCCAAAAAGTTTACATTTGCTTTTAAATCGGGATAATTTTCACTTAATGCAAATAAAGATTTTAATGTTCCGCTCAAAAAGTTTTCCGATTTAGCCTGTTCTTCTATGGTTTTGTTACTTGCAGACATCGCCATATTTCTTGCTTTTATAACCGCTTCCAATGTTGATTTTTCGTGTGCGGCATATCCTTTAACAACTTCAACCAAGTTCGGTATTAAATCGTATCTTCTTTTTAATAAAACATCTATATCACTCCAAGCTTCTTTCATTCTGTTTCTCAGTAAAATTAATCTGTTATAGGTTGACCACAAAAAAATAACTGCAATAACAACTAACACACATAAAACTATTAAAGCAATAAGCATTTTGGTTCTCCTTTTAATAAAATTTTACTCAGCAATATTATATCATACTTTTACAAAATTTTTTGATATTTTATATAATAAATCTAGTTAATAAAAATCGGAGTTTTTACATGAGACAACCGCACGGACAAAATTTTTTAACGGATAAAAATATTGCTCACAGAATTGTTGAAAGTGCAGATATACAAAAAAACGATACGGTTATAGAAATCGGACCGGGTAAAGCAGCACTTACCGACATTTTAAAAGATTATACCGATAACCTTATTGCTGTCGATATAGATTCAAATTTAGCACAAGCATTACAAACAAAATATAAAGACAATAAAAATATTACCATAATAAACAGAGATTTTCTAAAGTTTGATTTACCCGACACAAAATTCAAAATTGTTGCAAATCTTCCTTACAATGTGGGAACGGCAATAGTTCAAAAATTTTTACCGAACAAGAATTTTGTTTCCGGCGTAATAATGTTACAGAAAGATGTTATTACAAGACTTATTAGTAACGAAGGAACAAAAGATTACGGTTACATTTCTTTATTCAGACAATATTATGCCGATGCGGAGTTTTTGTTTGATGTTCCTCCGGGATGTTTTAATCCGAAACCTAAAGTTATGTCTGCCGTGGCAAAATTTTATAACATATATCCTCAAGAACCGAATACAAAACTTTTTCCGTTAATAAAACATTGCTTTACAATGAGAAGAAAAACAATGTTAAACTGTTTATCGACATTTTTAAAATCAGATAAAATACAAACAGCAAAACTTTTAACGGACAACAACATAGATGTAATGCTTCGTCCGGACAAACTTACTTTAGACCAGTACAAAATGTTAGCAACAACTTTGTAGTTCTGTCGTTCAAACTATAAGCTATAAGCTTTAAGCTCATATTATTTTTTTTCTAATTGATTGATTCTTTCTTCGAGTTTTCTTTGTTCGTTAAGAACATATTTCATTGCATCTGCAACAGGATCGGGAAGTTTGGAATGTTCCAATTTTGTGATTTCGTCTTGAGTATTTCCCATACTTACTCTTGCGGGAATACCGACAGCCGTAGCGTTTGCGGGAACACTGTGCGTTACAACGGATGCCGCACCGATTCTGGCATTATCCCCTATAGTTATTGCTCCCATAACAATAGCATTTGAACCGACAATAATGTTATTACCCAATGTAGGATGTCTTTTGGTTTTTTCCAAAGATGTTCCGCCCAAAACTACACCTTTATACAACAAAACATCGTTTCCTATTTCGGTAGTTTCCCCTATAACGATTCCCATTCCGTGATCTATAAAGAATCGTCTTCCTATTTTTGCTCCCGGATGAATTTCTATACCGGTAAAAAATCTTGTTATATGAGATAATAATCTTGCTAAAAAGAAAAATTTGTGTTTCCACAAATAATGTGCAAACCTGTGCGACCATATAGCATGAAGTCCCGGATAGCATAAAACCACCTCTAACCAAGATCTTGCCGCAGGATCTTTTTGAAAAACAGTTTGAACATCTTCTTTTAATAATTGAAATTTACCCATAGGTTAATTATACAAAAAAATATCTTCTTTTGTATATTAAAAAAATATGTTAAAATATGAGATTATGAGATATCTTAAAAGTTTGTTTATCATGTTTGCATTGATTTTCTTTTCTTATGCAAATGCACAAGCCTTTTTCTCAAAAGATGATATAGGTTCAACAACAGCACAATTTTTAAAGCTCGGTATAGGTGCAAAAAGTGCGGGTATGGGAAATGCCGTTACAAGCGTTTATAATGGAACGGATGCCGTTTATTGGAACCCCGCAAACTTAAATTATGCCGAAAAGAAAGAACTTTCTTTTTCTCATACAATATGGTTTGAAGACGTAAACTACGAATGGTTGGCTTTTGTTTTACCTACTTCCGAATACGGAGTTTTCGGGTTAGGCATGCAGTATGTTTCTTACGGAAATATAGATAAAATAGACAATCAACAAATTTCCGACGGTTCAATATCTCCTTTGGATATGGCATTATACTTATCTTATGCAAACTCTAACGGAAATTTGGATTTCGGTTTGAATTTAAAATATATTTATTCAAAAATAGAACAATCCGCTTCTGCGATAGCATTGGATTTGGGTGCCAAATATAATTTAACCGATAAAATTGCTGTCGGTGCCGCACTTACAAATTTCGGTACGGAGATGAAATTTGATAAAGAGACGGAGTCTTTACCTTTGTTATTTAAGATCGGAGCTTCATATTTTGTAATTAACGATTGGCTTGTTTCTTTAGATTTAAATTTTCCTAACGATAACGAAGTATATGTTAATTTCGGAACACAATACAACATTGAAATTGCGGAAAACTTAAATTTTGATTTAAGAGCAGGTTATGAAGGAAGGAACAAAGATATTCCCGGGTTTAATTGGATAAATCTCGGGTTTGGTTTAGAATATTTGGATTATGTGTTCGATTATGCTTTTGTTCCCTACGGTGATATTGGAATGACTCACAGATTTTCTTTCAGTATAAAGTTCGGTAAAACGGTAGAAAAGAATAATACGGTATCGCCGACCGAGACGACACCTTCCGTAGAAGTGCAAACCGAGACAAAAGAACCGGAAAAATCCGCAGAAAAAACCGATACACCGAAACAAACAACACAAACTCGGCAACAGCCGGAAATAACGGAAACTTCTAAACCGGCAGAAAAAACTGCTGCACAAAAACAGCAAGTTGCACCGCAAACAGAAAAAAAAGAAACTGTTGAAAAAGCAGAAAAAACAAATACAACACAACAACAAACAAAAAAAGTTAATACGCAAACACAGGCAGGGAAAAAATGATTATAGGATTAACAGGATCGTATTGTTCGGGTAAAGACACAGTTGCAGATTACATTGTTAAAAATAACGGTTTTACACATTTTTCGTTGTCGGATGAAATAAGACTTTTAATGAAAGAGCAGGGGATAGAACCTACAAGAGAAAATTTAATTAAGTTCGGAACACAATTAAGACAAGATAACGGTAACGGAGTGTTGGCAAAATCCGTTATGAAAAAATTTGAAGACGGTAAAGATTATTGTATTACTTCAATAAGACACAGTGAAGAAGTAAAAACATTTAAAACAATAAAGAATTTCGTTTTAATAAATGTAGATGCTCCCCAAAAAATAAGATTCGACAGAATGCAACAAAGAAAAAGACCGGGCGATCCGCAAACATTGGAAAAATTTATTGAACTTGAACAAAAAGAATCGCAATCTTCGGGTTCAGGTCAACAAGTTGCATTGTGCTGCACAATGGCAGACCTTGTTTTTGTTAATGATACAAACGATATAAATTTACTTTATTCAAAGATAGATAATCTTTTAAAAGATTTAAAATCAAAATATCATGAATAATGCAGATGTTATAGTAATAGGTGCGGGGGCTTCCGGGCTTATTGCCGCGGGTATTTCCGCGCAACAAGGGAAATCCGTTCTGTTACTGGAAAAGAAAACAAGACCTGCAATAAAACTTTCCATTACCGGTAAAGGCAGGTGCAATGTTACAAACAGTGCAGATTTAAAAGAGTTTGTCGATAGTTTCGGTAATAACGGCAAATTTTTATATAGTGCATTCGGCAAATTTTTTAATACCGATACCATTAACTTTTTTGAAGAGTTAGGGGTAAAATGTAATTTGGAACGAGGCGGAAGATATTTTCCCGAAAGCAATGATGCTCACGATGTAGTAAATGCTTTAATAAAATTTGTTAAGAATAACAATGTAAAAATTATTACCGGCAGCGAAGTAACAAAATTTGTTTGTAAAGATAAAAAAATAGAAAGTGTTTTATTAAAAAACGGCACACAATATTCCGCAACAAAATTTATTTTAGCAACGGGCGGAAAATCTTATCCGTTAACCGGTTCAACCGGTGACGGTTACAATTTAGCAAAGAGCGTGGGGCACACTATAATAAAACCGCAACCTGCACTTGTTCCTTTAGTGTCCGACGATAAAAATTTAAAAAAATTAAATAAATTAAAACTTAAAAATATTGAAATTTCAGTTTTGGCAGATAACAAAGTTATAACAAAACTGTTCGGAGAAATAGAGTTTACAATTTTCGGGTTAACAGGTCCTTTAATTCTTACGATAAGTTCGCAAGTGTTTTCTTTGCTTGAACAGAAAAAGCTTGTTGAAATATCCGTAAATTTAAAACCTGCTTTAGACGACAAACAGTTGGACGACAGACTTGTAAGAGAGTTGAACAACTTCGGTAATTTGCCCGTAAGAAACATGTTAAAAACTCTTTTACCGATACAGATGATAGAACCGTTTATGGATAAAAATAATATAAAATGGACAGAAACTTGTTCCGCAATAAACAAAGAAAAAAGAAAAAAAATATTTGACGGATTAAGAAATATAAAATTCAAAATTATCTCCACAAGACCTATAGATGAAGCCATTATTACAAAAGGCGGAATTTCGTTAAAAGAAGTGGAACAAAGCACAATGAAATCAAAGTTAATAGAAAATCTTTATTTTTGCGGAGAAATTTTAGATATAGACGGACCGACCGGCGGATTTAATTTGCAAGCGGCATTTTCTACCGGATATTTGGCCGGAAAAACGGAGGAATAGAGGGATAGAAGGGAGTATTTATATGAGTGTTTTTGAAATAATAATGTTATTATCTTTTGCAAGTGCATGGCCTTTTTCAATTTATAAAAGTTACACTTCAAGACAAAATGCGGGTAAAAGTCTTTTATTTATGTATGTTGTGGAACTTGGATATGTTGCGGGTTTGTTTCATAAATATTTTTATAATATGGATGGCGTTTTTTATCTGTATTTATTTAATTTTCTGTTAGTATTAGTAGATATTTGTTTATATTACAGAAATTTGTTAATCGCAAAAAAAATTATATAATGAATATAAGTTAAAACTTTTTCGG
The DNA here is from genome assembly GCF_002392975.1 of Candidatus Ruminimicrobiellum ovillum. NCBI lineage: Bacteria > Pseudomonadati > Elusimicrobiota > Endomicrobiia > Endomicrobiales > Endomicrobiaceae > Candidatus Ruminimicrobiellum > Candidatus Ruminimicrobiellum ovillum. Next base: position 305,182 of record NZ_DGIC01000010.1, on the reverse strand, counting down.
AGGCCAAAAAATGAGTAGGGCAATGATGATATACTTTGTAGCTTATTTAATAGCAAATTTTGCTGCAATAATGCTTACAGCAGCAATAGTAAACGGTATCCGTTACGATACCATAAAACTTTTCTTTTTTGCAATACTTATAACCGTTTTTCAATTTGTTTTAGAACATTTTTTCAAACTTGATATAATTTTAACCATATTTATTTATCCTATTATATACATGTTTGCAATATACATTTTTTCAAAAATTACAAAACTTGTACGAGTAGAAGGATTTGGTGCCTCAATAAAAGCTGCTCTTATGACAGTTTTTTTTCAACTTTGCACAAAAGCTCTGTTTGCCTGGAAATTAGCAAGAATTTTTAATATATAATTAAAATTAATGTTAATGGTTGGAATAGAGTTGTGAAGTTTCGGCTTCGGCGATAATATCGTATATCCCTTCAATTTCTTCTATTGTCATACCGTCTTTACAGTAAGCGGAATAATATCCGTTTGACGCAGCCATATTCATAACATAGATTTTATCTTCCGTTCCTCTGATTTTTAAAGGAACGGCACCTTTCAACATAATTTCTTTATTTACAGGATATTCTATATATACTCCGCTAATATCACCGTCATTGGCAAGTTTTTCGGTATCTGTTTTTCTAACACAAACAGTTCTTGTTTCATCCAACGGATAATTTATTTCTATCATATTTTTCATTGCTCTGACATCACATTTTGAAAGTTTTAACGGAAATGTAAAACCTGCAACAAGCGATGCTTGTTCAAAGTCCGTCCCGCAATCCGTCCAAGGATTTGCCATACCTATAAGCTTAGTTTTTTCTTCAACAACTTTTCCCGAACAACCGACTAAAACAACGAATGTTAATAATAAAAATATTATTTTTTTCATATAAAGCTCCAAGTTAAACAATTTTTATGATAATTTATATTTAATGTCGTTGTCGTTTAAGACCTTAAGATTTTATGTTAGAATGAAGCAACTAACGAATGAAGTGTACGTAAAAGTAAGCGTCAGCGATTGGTACTCGATTGAGCCAAATACAAAGTTATAATTTAAAAGATAAATCCGTTTAGCCAAAACAATAAAAAATTATGCGGCAGAAAGAATAGCTTTAATGTTTTGTACTTCTTCGCCGTTTATCAAAATTTGTGCAAAATTAATTTCGGGAACATCTATAACAAACAATTGCAATAAGTCTGCCAAAGCCAAAGCTTTATCTTGCGGTTTAGTTTCGGTATTATTCACTGCTTCAAATAATACATTTATTTGTTCTCTTAAAGGACGATTGCCGTCCGTATCGGATAAACCGTCAATTTTTACACCGGCAACCTTTTCCAATGCTTTTATGTAAGGAATTTCGTCTTTGCCATAAACATCTTCTGTTTCTATACCGGACTCAAAACATAATAATCTTGCTTCAACAAGAGCTAATGCATAATTTTCAAAATCATCCGTATTCGAATATTCTTTTTTAACATACTTTTTAAATTCGGTAGTTTCAAGAATACCTTGCACTATAGCGCCAAACTGTTTTAAAACAATTTTTCCTTTCTGTTCATTTTTATAATTAACTAAAGCGTCAAGCAATTCGCCTTTTAATATCGGCGTTTCGGCGAGTTTTATTTGTCTTGTTGCACCCGACAACGATTTATAACTCACATAAACATTTAATGCCGCTTCTATAAGTTTATCGTCAACATTTTCACCTTTTCTTACTGCCGAAAGCAACTTGTAGAAAACAGCCGAATTTTCTTCCTGTATATAATATCCTTTTTCAGTCGCAGCAAGTCTCCCGGTATCTGCAGCTTCTGACAAAGTAGCGGCAATACGGCTTCTGTTACCGAGTCTTGCTCTTAAAAACTTTACCGGATTAAAACTGAAACCATCATCGGAATGTTCGGCAAAATCCACAAGCCATCCGGGAATTATAACAGTTTGTGCCTTTTCAAATCTTTTTATCGTATCCACTACATCCGATGGCATTATACTATCGGGAGAAATTGAATTTTTATCAACATAAAACAATATCGTTGCATCTTCCGGATAAGTCCGTTTATCGTTCATATCCGACAACGAAACGTTTACTATATCTTCATTTCTAAACTTAAAATCCGACATTTTATTTTCGGTATCAAGTTGAACACCGATATAACCTGATCGAGTTAAAACATTTAACACTTTTTCAATATTGTTCACTGCCGTTTCAATATTTTGTACTGCAAACGCATTGTTTGTGTCAATTCTTTCAAATTGTAAAATTACACCTTCAACAGCAACAAATTCATTTTTGTTTAAAATATATTTTGAAGAAGACATTTTATCCGTTAACGAAGATATATCAAAGTTTAATTCATCGTTTGTAATTCTGTGTGTAAGTACTACTCTAATATTTTTATTATGTGCTTCCATAATTAAAGTTCTTAATGTTTCTGTAGATAGTTGACTTGAAACAACTATTGTATCGAAATTTTTACCCACAGTTTCGGCAACCCTGTTTTGTACAGATTCAATAGAAGAAAGTTCATCTTCAAAAACATAGTCCATATTTATCGGCATTTTTTTCATTGCCTTAACTCTTTCTTCACTTCTTTCGGATTGTAAAGCAATTTCAATATTTTCAAATATCGGCATTTCCGGATTTACCGGAATTATTTTATCAGATAATCTTCCGAGCAAGACTTTTCCTTGTTCGGTTTCTTTAACTCTTTCTTCAAATATAATGCGGTTTGTACCGTTATTACTTAAAGCATCGAAAATATCGGTAGAGTCGGCATTTGAGAGAATTGAAGTAAAGTATACATCAATATTTTCCCCGATCGACATTTTTGCGGTTGTAAAACCGAGCGAGTCATCTTTCTTTATATTTTCCGGGAAGAGATTATCGTCAACATAATTTGCTATAACCGCAACTTTAACACCCATATCGGAAAGCTCTTCAATTCGATTGCGAACAACATTGTTATATTCGGATGTGTTTATTACATAAGTTGTCGCATCGAGTTTTTTTATTTGTCTTTTTATTGTAACCGTTTTTATAAAATTTTTTGTCCGCTCAATAAAAGAGTATATAACAGCTTCAATATTATTAAGCATATGTAAAACAATGTTTACGGCTTTTCCGGTTATAGTTGCACCGCCTGCAAGAGTAGTAGCTTTTATTATAAATGCCAACCTGTTTTCCATAAAAAGTTTCAGATTTTCGTTTCCGCTTATGAACTGTTTATGTTTGTCGAGAAATTCTTTTTGTGTCATTGTTCTGCTTACAATCGCCATCATATCACCGAGTTCACGAAAAGGTGCAACAAAAATCGAATAAATGTCTTTAATTGCATTTTTTAAAGGTCCTGATTTTATATTTTCAATAAAATTCGGATATGATACTGTAAGTGCCGCTCTTAAAGGTTCATCGACACTTTCTGTTTTTTGCTCATTGCTTTTATATAATACAACTGCCTCGCCCGGCATTACGACATATACATTGTTGTAAACTTCGTTTCCCTGTGCCGATAAATCTAAATCTCTTGTAGAACAATAAACCCGCCACGGACCTGTTTTTTGTGAAGAAGGAAGTTTCCAATGAATAGGGGTGTCTGTCATATTCATCAAAACCACAGTATCATCATCGTAAATACCATATTCTTTAAGACGATCTCCCGAAATCATAAAACCGAAATGTTGTTCCTGCCAATCTTGAGATTGTGCTTCTCCGCCATCGGGATGCAACCACGCAATATCTTTATCACCGTTTTCATTTACCGCTTTTCCGGATAAAGGTTTCCATTTAGAACTATCCAAAGAAGGATGTTCCGCACGATATTTCGCAAGTGCTCCCATATATTTTGCCAACGGTGCCTGATTATCCCAGCGCATATTCAAATATTCGTTGCTTTGATTATACGGATTATTGTTTCCGTGCTGTGTTCTTAAAAATTCATCTCCCATAGAAAACATTACCGGGCCTTGGCAAAAAGATAAAATTGTCATAGCTGCGGCAACATATTCACCTATATGTTCATTATCGTATCCCAACCCCATACCGTACTCGTTAGGACCGTCATTATTGTTCCACCCGTTATCAAGATTATTTTTTTCACGAACAGCCAAAAGTTGAGCATAAGGATGACCGTCGTGTGAACCCATATAATAAACATAAGGTTGTCTTCTGCTGCCTACTTCATTGGGATCGGCAATAGCGGCAGCAAGAGCTCCAGGACCTGACCTTCCCATTATAAAATTACGAATTGCTTCTCTTATTCCGCTGTTCCATGTAAAAATATCTTTATGGAAATCGTCGGTAAAATAAGAGCTTACACCTTTTACACCGCCTGTTGCCATATATCCTTCGGCCACTACATCTATACCCTCTTTTTCTTTTATTGTTGAAAGAATTGCACTGTTATTAAATATTTGCATATATGCCGAATTAGGATCGAATTCTCTTGTTTCTTCATTTCTTGCTGCAGCAGCCATCAAATCGTGTCGAAACAAACGGACACCCATAAGAGCATACATTTCTTTATATTTTGTCATCATATTAAGCACTACGGGGTTGTTTGTATTGAAAGCATTTCCGCAACCGGAAGCATCGTCGTAGCCGGCCTTATTGTTGGGATTAAGCAAATAATAAGTTGAATTATCCAACAGTCTGTAACATAAAGAAGGATCTGTTTGAGCAGAACCTTCTCCCGTATGGTTATCAACCACGTCCATCCCGAAACGGATACCGTTTTTGCTTAATTTTCCTATAGTTTCTTTCAAAGTTATTAAATTTTCCTGCGGGTTTGACGGATCACCGAAATCCGGATTTAAAGCAAAAAATGTTACCGTTTGATAACCGGAATTATTTCTTAAACCTCTTTCATGAGAATACGGATCGTTTGCATCGGACTGTATCGGTTGAACTTCAACCGTATTTATTCCTATGGATTTTAAATGTTCAATAACATCATCGTCCGCAAGACCTTGCAATCTGCCTCTTTTTTCTTGCGGTAAATCTTGTTTTAAAGCGGTAAAACCGCCTACATGCAATTCATAAATAACAGGCCTTTGACTCTCTAATAAAACCGGAGGTTTTACCGTCTCAACGGAATCCAATTTTCTTAAATCCACAACGATAGATTTAGGGACAAAAGGTGCGGAATCTCTTGTATCGGGCTTATACAAATTCCCTTTTTCGCACACTATTAAAGAATCGTCAAAAACAAAACGGGATTCCTGTTGGAACGAAAAGGGATCTACCGCAAGTTTGTTCGGATTAAAATAATGTCCGTTTTGCGGTTCGTACGGGCCGTGTGCACGAAAACCGTATCTTTGTCCCGGCTTTATATTGGGAAGATAAATATTCCAAACGTCTTTTTTATTTTTAGACATTTCGTATCTTGTTTCGTTGCCTTGTTCATCAAAAAGACATAATTCCATTTTTTCGGCATTTTTAGAATATACTCCGAAATTGGTACCCTGCCCGTCATAAATAGCACCAAGCCCGTTTCGTTTCATCAACTCATAAATGCTGGTTGTTATATATTTATCTTTTGTAAATTGAATTTCCGAACGGGAAGCTACTGCTTTTGCATTATGAAACATATGTAAAACGTAGTTTACGGCTTTTCCTAAAATATTGTTTCCGCCGAACATAACGGTAGTTTTTATTATCGAATCAAGGGCTCGTTCCATAACCATTCTTGTATTTTCATCACCATTTACATATTGTTTATGTTTTTCAAGAAAATCTTTCTGTGTAATTGTACCGCTTACTATTGATGCCATATCATTAAGTTCTTTAAAAGGAACTATAAAAATGGAATAAAAATTTTCAACGGCAACAGCCAACGGTTTAAATTTAATTTTTGATGCAAGAGATGATTTATAAATTGAAAGTAACGGTTTACCATTATTATTTTCTATTAAAGCAATTTTGGTTTCTATATATTTTCTTTGTTCCGTAGAAAACTTTTGTGCGGCATTTTTTAATAAATTTATAGTTTGTTCATTCAAATAATTTTTATTTAAGGTATCAAACACGGCATCAATTTCACTGTTAGTAACGTTGTGTCTTACAGACAAAATTAAAAAGTCTATTACTGCATTTTGAACCGCAATACCATCGCTAACGTCTGTTTCGGTAACAGAAGCAGGTGTTTCTTCTTCTATCGGTTCGTTTTCATAAAATACTTTACCGTTTTTAATTGTAAGTTTTTGACCATTAGCATTTATATATATTGTGTCCGGATTAATTTCTATATTTTCTATTTCTACAACTTTTTTCCCGTAACCTGAATTTATTGTATCTTCTATAATTTTTGCATCAAGCATTTTGTTTGCTTGAAGCTTTCTTAAAGTTTGTTCGGAAAAAATTATGGTAAATACGGCTTTAACGGGATCTACCGACAACGGAGACATTTCAAAAACTGCAGATTTTTTAATAAAGTCAAACGCATTTCTTTCAAACATTGATGCTTGACGGGTAATTATGGAATTGTATACTTTATCGTATTCGGAAATTGTGCCGACCGTTTCCGGGGTAATAACGACATAACTTTGTTTTTTATCTTCAAGAAGTTTTGAAATTCCCGCCGTATGGAACCCGCCGGAAATTATAACATCTATTTTTGCAGCGTTTTTTAACATGTTTTCAGCATTGCTATTACGTACGGGTTTTACTTTTGATATATTTTTATCGTTTCCGGTAACGATAGATTTAACAAAATATTCGTCACGGTCGGTATTTACCGAATAGAACTTTTCTGCCGTATCAATAGAACTTTTTAAAGCATCAAGATTAGAAGAAACTATATATTTGTTTAATATACGTTCAAACTCACTAAAAGCATAGTTATAATTTTTATATTCTCTGTAATTTATTTTGTTTTGTAACAAAGATTCGAAAATCGAAACAAATCTTTCCAGAAACAAAACTTCTTGTTCGCTTAAAGTCATTGACGATTTGTTTCTTATTTCGTTTACAAACATTTCTTCTTGACGAACAAAATCGATAGGGTTTGTTTGTGAATTGAGCAGAATATATGAAGAAAGCAATTTTATTTGCGGAAAATTTTCATAATCTTTTGTTTTTTGTAAATATTTACTTAATTCAAGATAAAAAACTTTTTTTGTTTCGGGAGATTTTGATAGTTCGGTAAGTGCTTTATATTCTGCAAAAGATAATTCTTTTTTCAATAAATTTACGGCATTTGCCGTTTCTTTGGATATGGTATCGGTATTGATTTTGTTTCTTATCGAAAGAATTTGTTTAAACAAAGAAAGTTGCGGATATTTATCTGTATTTATACCGTATTTACGTGCAAACTTAAATAAAGTTTTAAAATATTTTTCTGTGACAATTTCGTTTTTCTTATGTTTTTGAGACAGTTCGAGAATTTTTTTATTATCTTTGCCGTAGTTCTTCTGCCCGAGAAGCTCTATTTGGCGGTGTAACGGTAAAAGTTGTGCTTCAACAATTGACTGATTCCTTTTCATTTCAGCAAGTCTTAAAAGATTTGCGGAATATGCACTGAAATTTTCGGCACCTTTTAAAATATTTGTTTTGTTTTCCGTAACGGAAAAATATTCCGCACCGGACAATTCCCCTACGGACATCATTGCTTCAATAAAAGCTTTCTTGGTTGAATTGTCGGATATATCGGCAAGCCATTTTGTGCTTAGTTTTCCTTGCGGAGCACCTTCAACATAAATATCGGATATACCATAGTTTTTATCCAAATAGGAAAGTATTGAAGATATATTTTTTTGTGTTTGATAGTCGCCATGCAAATCTTGAATTTGAACTATAACTTTTGATGTTGAAAAATCCGCAGAGTTTGTAACTTTTCCTAAATTGAAAGGAATTGCATTTTCAACATATGCGGGATATACCGAATTTACAGGTATTGTTGCCGGTGCGGCAAAACCGGAAATGCCGGATGACGACAGGATTAATCCCATCGTTATAAAAACAGATATGCACTTGTTTAGCAAAGTTTTTTTCAAAAGCATTTTATATTTTTATAGTTTTGTTTTTATACAACACAACAACAAAGCTACGACATTTTAACCGTAAATGCCCTCCTACACATATATTCTAACTCATATTCTGTTTTATCTCAATAGTTTTAGTATTATAAAAGTTTATGAGTTATATGCTTCAAATAACGCTTTTAACAATTCCTGGCCTTTTATCATTGTCTTATAATCAACATATTCGTTGCCGGAATGCATATTGCATACTGTTGCCAGCCCTATCAAGTACGGGGAAAACTGTTCACCTTTAGCATTTTGTTTGTTGGCATAAATATGGGTTTCAGCTCCCGCATGGAACGATGAAATTTCAGGTTCTATCCCGACTTGTCGAGCTACTTTTGAAAATAAATTCGGCATGTATTCGTCTTGATTTTTTTCGAACATCGGCATTTTTACATTAAATACAATTGTTGCCGTTGCAATACCTTCATATTGTTTATTAAATTCATCAACTGTTTTTTGCATGGTTTGTATAAGTTCGTTTTCTTTCACTTTGTTTGAACTTCTTATAGAATATGTTGCTGCGGCATCTGTGTTTATAACATTTGTAACATTTAAGTTGCCTGAAGAAATTCCGCCGATATTACAAGAAGTTACAACTTGCCCGTTTTCACTGTAAAAAACACCTTGCGGCATATCGGAAACCAAATCCGCAATTAATTTTGCTGCATTTTTTCTTGTGTTATCTCCGATATCGTTCCCGGAATGTCCGCCTTTTGGCGCTGATACTTTTAAATTTACATCCACATAACTTGCACCTGCAACCAAACATTGTCCGAGAGCATCACTGTCTAATACCAACACATACTTTGAATTTATTTTTGAAAAGTCTGTGTTTTTTATACCGGTCATACCGTTTTCTTCATCTCTGGTGAAATGAAGTTCCAATCCGCCGTGTTTTATATCAGACCTTTTTACAAGCTCTTTTGCAAAATACAATGCATTTGCAACTCCCGCTTTATCATCCGCACCCAGAGTTCTGCCTTTGGCTTTTATTAAATCGCCGTCCAAATAAGGAACAACGGGGGAATCGTCTCCCACAACATCCATATGCGAAGATAACAAAATCGGTTTTTTTGTTGTATCCGTTGCAGGTACTGTTATGTATATATTTTTATAGTCGTCTGTCTCGCAAGGCAAATTATTTGCTTTACAATAATTGCAAATCCAATCGATAACTTTTTCCTCTTTTAGTGACGGTGACGGTATTTCCGCTATAGAACAAAACAAATCTACCAATTCATTATTTTTTCTTAATTCGTTAATATTCATAATTTGCTCCTAAATTTTTTATTTTTCTTAGTGATTTTATTCTAACATAGTTTAGTTTTAATGTAAATTGAAAATTTCTTTTTTGTCGTTGGTTGCTCTCAAAGGATTTTAGGATTTTAAATAAGAATAAAACATTTACCGACTGCAGTGTACAAAAGTGAAACGGTACATAAAGGAGGGAAATGCAAAATTATTATTTAAAAGATAAATCCGTTTCGCTCAAAAACAAATTTCAATTATTTGCTAACTTGTTTGCTAATTTATACAATAATTGAAATTTATTTCGGAAGATAAATATGAATTTATTAAATAATATCAGCAATTTTTTCGGTAAATATATGGCTGTGATAGTTCTTGTTGTTACAGCCGCAACTTTATTTATTCCGCAAACGGGATTATGGGTTTCGTTATCGTGGATAAATTATCTTCTTATGATAATAATGTTCGGTATGGGACTTACTTTAAAGTTTGAAGATTTTAAGCTTGTTTTTGTTCGCCCGAAAGATATTATTACAGGTTGTGTTGCGCAGTTTACCATAATGCCGTTAATTGCTTTTATGTTATGTAAACTGTTTAACCTTGATGCCGCACTTATGACCGGTGTTATTCTTGTAGGTGCTTGTCCGGGAGGAACATCAAGCAATGTTATTACTTATCTTTCTAAAGGGGATGTTGCATTATCGGTAAGTATGACAAGCGTTAACACAATACTTGCTCCAATTCTTACTCCTTTAATTACATACCTTTTATTAAGTACCACCGTCAATGTCGATACTTATTCAATGTTTATTTCCATTATAAATGTGGTTATTATACCGATAGTTTTAGGTTTTATTATAAACAAATTTTTCGGAACATTTACTCAAAAAGCGATAAAAGTTCTTCCGGTGATTTCCGTTACAGGTATTTGTATGATTGTTGCAAGTGTTGTATCGCACAACGCATCAAAAATTTTATCCACGGGTCTGATAGTATTTACCGTTGTTATCTTACATAATGTTTTAGGTTATGCTTGCGGATTTGGGCTAGGAAAAATGTTGAAATTTAACATACCGAAAACTAAAGCAATTTCGATAGAAATCGGTATGCAAAATTCAGGTCTTGCAACAAGCCTTGCATCAACATCGTTTGCTTCTCTTGCCATGGCTACCGTTCCGGGAGCAATTTTTTCGGTATGGCACAATATTTCCGGAGCAATTTTAGCAAACATTTTTAACCGTTGGAATGAAAATAAAAATGAACAGATTAAAAAACATTTTCAGGGGATTTAAATACAGAAATTTCAGGTTATTTTTCCCTTCTCTTGCTATAACCCAAATAGGGTTATGGATACAGAATGTTGCTATTAGTTGGCTTGTTTACGATATAACAAAATCTGCTTTTACTATGGGCAGTTTAACTTTTATAAGTACTGCACCATTGTTTATTTTGTCCCCTTTTACAGGTGCGGTTGTAGATAAATATAACAGACACAAACTGTTAATCATTGTTCAATCTTTATATATACTGCAAACATTTTTAATGACAATTGTTGCTTTTTCCGGATTATTAAACCTTTATCTTATAGTAATTTTAGGTGTATTTTTAAATACGGTTGCAGCCATTGATGCACCGGTAAGACAATCGAGTTTCGTTCTTTTGGTGGATGATCCGAAAGATTTAGGTAATGCTATTTCGTTAAATGCTTCTTGTTTTAATCTTGCAAGGTTTATAGGTCCTGCCATAGGCGGACTTATTATAGGTTATTTAGGTGCAAAATATTGTTTCCTTTTAAACTTCTTGGTTTTGGTTCCCACTTTTTTTCTAATAAAAGCAATGAAAATAAAAGATTTTAAAAATAAAGAAACACAAAAAGAAAACATTTTTAGTTCAATTAAAGAAGGATTTTTATATTCAATAAAAAATTCGCCGATAATAACGGCACAAGTATACCTTTTTCTGTTTAGTTTTTTGGTTATGAGCTATCCTATGCTTTTACCTATATATACGGCGGATGTTCTTGTTTCAAAAGCGGATATTTTGGGATATTTGCTCGGTGCAACAGGTGTAGGTTCACTTACTGCATCTTTACTTATTGCATCTAAAATGTCGGTAAAAGGGTTACGAAGAATTTTGTTTATCGGTTGTATATTTGTAAGTTCCGCTTTTATTTTTACCGGACTAAATTCCAACCACTATTTTGTTTTGATAGCAATGTTCTTTTTGGGGGTAGGTTCAACATTTTTTATAACGCCGCAAAATGTGTTGGTACAAACTGCTGTTGCGGACGAAAAAAGGGGAAGAATAATAAGTTTAAATGCTTTATGCTTTTTAGGAACATTTTCTTTAAGCAGTTTTTTTACCGGTTCTGTTGCACAAAAAATTGGAATATCGAACACTTTTGTTTTTTTAGGTGTTACGGTTTTTATAATAAGTTGTTTGTTTAGTTACAAAATGTCTAAATACGATTACACTAAAAAGATTAATTAAGATTGAACAAAAGAGCAGAAGTGTTAGCTAATTATGTAAAAAAACATAACATTGCAGCAACAAAATATAAAGATTACGGCTGGCCGGAAAAGCAGATTCCTTTAGATTAAACAAGAAAGTAGACAAATTTCCTTTCCTTATTTTAAAAAATGACCAAAAATTGAAATAACAAAACTCCTTATTTCAAAAAATACTCAAAACTTGAAATAATAACTTGTCTTATTTCAAAAAATAGCATAAAATTGAAATAAGAATTTAATAAAGAGGTTTATAAAGGTGGATAATTTTAAAAGAAAAAACAAACTCATTGAGAAACAGATATTACGAACTTAATAAATATTTAGATTTATTCAAATAAAACAATACAGAAAAATAAAATGTATTAGAATACATTTTTTTAAAAATAATATCTATGGAGAATATATGAAACCTGGATATAATTACGAAATATTTGTAAAAGATATGTTTGATGCTATTATTAAAGCCGATAATATTGTTGGGCAAAAAAATATCAAGATAGAAATGCACAAAAAAATTTCTGATAATTGTGGTGTTGAAAGAGAATTTGACATTTACTGGGAATATGAAATAGCAGGTATAACATATAAAACAGTAATAGAATGTAAAGATTATAATAATACAATAAGTGTTGATAAAATTGATGCTTTCATAGGTAAATTAAAAGATATACCCGATTTAAAAGGCATTTTTGCTACTAGAAAAGGATATCAAGCTGGTGCTAAACAAAAAGCTATAACTAATAAAATAGATTTGTTAATTGTTCGAGAATTGACAAATGATGATTTTACTGATAAAGACGGAAATCCATTATTAAGAGCTGTACAAACAAATATTACTATTCTGCCAAGTTTTAAAATATTAGATCTTAATATAACATTAGATAAACAATATATACAAAACAATAAAATTGATGAAAAACAATTTTTAGGTAAAAAAATTTATGATACCGAACAAACTTTAATTGAAGATTTATCAAAAAACAAAACTTATCTATTAATTGAACTTTTAAAGGATATTATTAACAATTGTAAACATATACCTGGAATATATGAAAAATCTCTATGTTTTGATAATGCTTTTATTACATATCAAAATAAGACAAAGACAAAATTAAAAGAAATAAAAATTAAATATTGTATTTCAAAACCAATAACAACAATTTTTACAATTGATGCAATGAATATATTTCATGGAGTTATCGAGTATTTATCCAAGAATTCAAAAAAATTTGTTAGTAAAGATGGAAAAACAAAAGATATACTTTAATTTTAAAACATTTATTATTTAATATTATCTAGATTTTTGACAAATATATTGTAAAACATATTTGATTTTTAATAAAATAATAAAAAATTACTAAATGTAATTTTTTATAAAGCTTAATATTGATACATTTTTTTGGTGGAAGATTTAATCTTCGCCTATTTATAGCAATATAAATACGGTTACGAACTCCAAAAAAAGTGTCACCTTTTATAAGAGTATTCTATGTCTGAAATATGGCATAGATGCTCGGGTGACCTTTTTTATGTGGGCTTCGTAACCGCACTTAAGGAAGGTCGCCTTTTATTTTGTATAAGAAACCTTACAAAATGTCAAAAATAAAAAGGAGAGAAAAATGAAATTAAAAATTTTACTTTATGCTGTTATTATTTTTTTATCTTTAAATTTTTGCGCAACTAATTTAATGGCTAAAAAAAATGAAACTAAAATCGCAGAAGCAAATTCAAGGGTTATAAATGGTATTCAGTATATTTATACAAATGAATATCTAGACAAAATAAAAGATATTAAATTTATATTTACTATTGATGAACTGAAAAATTTAGAGCCTGATCTTTTGTTAAATAGATATTATGAAATAAATAAAAGTACAAAAACATGTGATAATAAAGCTTTCTTTGAAATAAGTCAGGAAATAGATAAATTTTACAAGTTTATTAAAGAAATTAAAACTAAAATAAAAAACGAAATAATAGATGAATCAAATACAATTAATTCTATTAGACAATACAAGAAATTATCTTATTCGTTTGATCGCAATCTCATTCCTATAGAAATAAAAGAAAATATTTTTAATTTAAATTTAGAAAAGTTGCTTGATAAAGAAAATAATATTAACAGTATGGGTTTAGATTATGAAAAGAATTTATATTATAACCGTCTAAAAGAAAATAAAAAATATCAGGAAAATCAAAAGCAAATAGATAATAAACTGAATAAGAAAGCTAGTTTATACGATTATATCATGGCAAGTAATTTTTGTAGTTATGATCCGTACTATATGCCGGATAATATAAAAAATCATACATTGTTTACTACTGATATGATAGTTTTACAAGTAATTCCTAATGGCATTTTAGCTATTCAAAATATTCCGCGACAATATCAATATGGTTATAGTGACTTTTATGGTACATGGAATCAATTGGCATATGGACATAAGGGGACAGAATACCCTACTATATTTATTAAGACAAACAAAAGCTTTATTGTTGGACAAACAATACGTGAATATATAAGATATTCAGGAAAAAACTTTACATATCCAACAACTTATGGTACAGCTACTGTAATGGTATTTAATATTGTCAGTGATTATTCAAAAAAACAAGATCAATATTTTGCTCTTGAAGAAGAAATAGAAAATTTACAAAAACAACAATTTGAATTTGAAGAAAATGCAAGAAAAAATTTTTATTTTTATAAATAATAGGAGAAAAAAATGAAAAAACTATCAAATTTATTAGTACTACTATTTTTATGTTTATCTAGTGTTAAATTTATTTATGCGGAAAGATTATATTTAACAAATGATATTTATTTTGAGAAACCAAAAATAGAGTTAGAAGTTAATAGTAGTTCTCCTAACACTAAATACTCGAAAACTATAATACTTGAAGATTTTGTTTTAAAAAAGAAAGATAAAAATAATTATTTTTATGTGGAAGCAACTTACTATGGTGGAGAAAAGAAACCAAGTTATACAAAACAAGAACAAATTGAAGGACATGTAGGTAAAGGAAAAAGAGAGTTGAAATCTTTGGCTTGTACAAATATCAAGGAAACAATATCGAGTAAAACAATAAATGGTTTCAATGTGACAAGCTTCATTACAACAGGCATTAAAAACAATAAAAAATATCACACTGAAGAAATACTTGTTTATGATGATTATGATACAGAAAACGAAATGTATAGAAGTTTTTGGATTTACTATGTGTGTTCAGATAATCTATTGAAATATGCAAATGAAATGATAAATTCAGTTAATAAGGAATAAAAATTTAAAGAATTATAGTCATTTTGTAGTTTAAGACCTTAAGATTTTGTGTTAGAATGAAGAAACTCAGGAATGAAGTGTACTTGGATCCCGTAAGGGTGTACTCGATTTCCTGAGTTTCAATATTATAACCAAAATATTAAGGTCGCTATAAGTTGTTAACAAGTAATTTGCAATTACTTGTCAATCTGTAACACCGCAACAAACGCTTCCGGCGGCAGTTCAACCTTCCCGAACTGTCTCATCTTCTTCTTACCTTCTTTCTGCTTTTCAAGAAGTTTTCTCTTTCTGGTGATATCACCGCCATAACATTTTGCAAGAACATCTTTTCTCATAGCAGAGATTGTTTCTCTTGCTATAATCTTATTATTTATTCTTGCCTGTATAGGAATTTCAAACATGTGGCGGGGAATAATTCCTCTTAATTTTTCCGTTAAAAAGTGTGCGGCAGTTTGTGCCTTATCTTTATGAACTATAACTGAAAAAGCATCCACAACTTCACCGTTAACAAGTATTTCAAGTTTTACTAAATCGCCGAGTTGCGGTGCTATATGTTCGTAATCGAACGATGCGTACCCTTTAGATACGGATTTGAGTGCATCGTAAAAACCTACAATAATTTCCGCTAATGGAATTTCGTATTTTAAAATGGCAATTTTCATGTTAACATATTTCATGTCAACCTGTTTGCCTCTTTTCTTTTGACACAAATCCATTAGTCCGCCGAGATATTCGGTAGGAGAAACTATCGTTGCCATAACATACGGTTCCCAAATTTCCTGGATTTCCGCATTGTTGGGAAACTTCGCGGGATTATCTATTGTTACCATCTGATTTTTTGTTTTTACATTGTATATAACGTTAGGTGCGGTAACCAAAAGGTTTAAACCGAATTCTCGCTCTAATCTTTCTCTAACGATTTCCAAATGAAGATGACCTAAAAATCCGCACCTGTAACCGAACCCTAAAGCTACGGAAGTTTCCGGAACATAAGTTAAAGAAGCATCCGAAAGTTGCAACTTTTCAAGAGCAACTTTTAAACTGTCGTAATCGGATGTGCTGTAAGGATAAAGACCTGCAAACACAAACGGATTAACTTCTTTATAACCTGCATGCGGATGAGTTGTAGGTCTTGAACTTTCAGTTATTGTGTCACCGATTTTAACATCTTGTATTGTTTTTATACCTGCAACGACAAAACCTACTTCACCGGCAGAAAGGCTGTCCGATTCTACGGGTTTTATTTTCATATATCCGACTTCAAGCACTTCGTATTGAGCACCTGAAGCCATAAATGTTACTTTCATACCTTTTTTGATTGTACCGTCGAACACTCTTATAATAATGACAACACCCTTATAAGAATCATAAAATGAATCGAATATCAAAGCGGATAACGGGTCTTCTTTTTTGCCTTGCGGTGCGGGGATATTTGCTATAACAGAATCTACAATTTCGTTTATACCGATACCTTCTTTTGCACTTGCAAGTATAGGTTGATCTATAACTTCCAAAGCATCCGTCATTTGTTCATAAGCGGAATCTATATCGGCGGTAGGTAAATCTATTTTGTTTATTACCGGAATAATTTTTAAGTTGGCATTTTTTGCAAGCATAGTGTTTGCAAGAGTTTGTGCTTCAACACCCTGCGATGCATCTATAACCAAAAGTGCACCTTCACATGCTTCCAAAGCACGGGAAACTTCATAAGTAAAATCCACGTGGCCGGGGGTATCTATAAGATTTAAAATATATTCCTGACCGTCTTTATCTTTATACTGCATTTTAACGGCTTTTGCCTTTATCGTGATACCTCTTTCTCTTTCAAGTTCCATACCGTCGAGAATTTGATCTTTCATTTCTCTTTTTGAAATGGTACCTGTATATTCAAGAAGTCTGTCGGCAAGAGTACTTTTACCGTGATCTATATGTGCAATGATGCAAAAATTTCTAATGTTTTTCAAAGTATTTTTTTCCTTAATTGTTTTAAATATTCTCTTTCATTTGTTTAACATACTCATCTTCGGGATAAAGCTGTTTCAACAAATTGTAAACTTCTTTATAACTTTCTTTATCTTGTTTTTTATTATAAACAACTGATAAATTTTTTAGGCCATCACTATTGTTCGGTACATATTTCAAAGATTCAATATACGATTTTTCAGCATTATCCAAATTGTTCAAAGAAAGCTCTAAATTACCGAGATAAATACATGTTTGCATATATTCTTCTCTTCTTCTTTCTTTCCAATTTTCTTTATAAAAATTGTGCGGTTTTTCTTGCAATAAATTTGGGAAATTAAGATGATCCAAATATTCTTTTTCGGCTAACTCGGGGTGACCCGCTTGACCATATAAACTTGCCAATTGATAATATGTTTGCGGGAATATCGGATCTATTATTTTATATTGGTTATAATATTTTATTGCTTGATTCAAACAATAATCTCTTTTTGTTGCTGCATCTTGTTTTGCCTGTTCGTTATTTTCCTGTGTATATTTGTTTACAAAATTATTGAAATAACTTACAAGTTTTGCATATACCAGCCCAACCAAAAACTTTGACTGAACATAGTTCGGTGCCAATTTCCATATTTCGTTATATTCCGCAAGTGCTTTTTCGGGATCATCGTTTTGCCATCTGTCGTTATAATTGTTTGCTTTAAAGTATCTCGGCATAATAAATGAAGGGTTTTTCTTTATTACTTCAGCATATAATTCTATCGCCTTTGTAAAATTACCGGCTTTTGAATATTGTATTGCCTGAGAATGTATTGCATCTGCCTGAAACTGTCCCCAAAAAATGCATATAAGATATATCGACATAGCCAAAACTGAAATTTGACATATTCTTCTTATTATAACAGGAACAACAATATTATTTTGGTCATCGACTCCTTCTTTTTTCAAAGAAATTATTGCAATAGAAATGATTGACCCTATTAACATCCACAACATTACACCCGAAGACACGAATCTTAACGACACACATACACAATCATGAGCAAGTTGCGCAACTATTGCCGAAACAAAACCTAACTGTAAATATGATAATGTGCTTATATTCTGATTGTTTTTTCTAAAATAAGATAAACTTCTAAAACCGACAGTTAAAACCATAAGCAACAATAGCAAAAATATACCGAGGCCTATTATCCCTTCATCATAAAATACTTCAAGATATTCATTTTCCGGATGATCGCTTTCAGTATTATGCATACCTTCTATAAAAAATATTTGCGGTCTTCTGTATGAAGGATATGTTAAATAAAATGTTCCTATACCCGTACCTATAATAGGATGAGTATTTATCATTTCCCAACATGAAAGCCATGTAAATACTCTGAAAGATGAACTGTCCGGTCTTTTTTTAAGTTGTAAGAATATACCGCCGCTTACTACGGATACAGTTATTAAAGCCATTAATAAAATAAGTATTACTTTTTTTCTTCTTGATATGTTTAATATAAAACCTATAAACAAAAATGCAAAAGCTATAATACCTACACCAAAACCTATCCAAGCTCCTTTTGAGTATGAAAAAATCGTTGAAAATGTTATGAGTGCCCACAAAAGTAAAAGATGAAAACTTTTCTTTTTAAAAAACAATGCTAAAACTATAGGACTCATTACAACAAGGAAATCGCCGAAAAAATTAGGATTGCCGAATGTAGAAAATATTCTGTTTCCAAAAGCCCATCTCCAAATAAAGGGATCCAACCCCTTTGCAGGAGGTGCAGGGAAATATCTTGTATCTATGAATTGAATTACCGCATATATACAAACAATATATGTTGCAAATATTAAAAAATTTACAATCCTTTTTAGACTTTTTTTATCTTCAAAACAATCTATTATTATTATTGCTAAAAAACAATATATAAATCTTCTTATAAATTCGTTTAATGATGCCAAATGAAACGGGGAATGTAAAAGAGAAATTAATCCCGATAACAAAAATAATATTATAGGCAGTAAAACAATTATATTTTTTCTGAAACTGTAAAAAAAATCACTTTCGAACTTATAAATAAGCCACGAACAGATTAATGCCATACCGCCGATTTGAACTATTGTTATTTTTATTTGTGCGGAATCGTAAGTGCCCAAATAAAAACTTACCGCCACTAAAAAATAAAACAGCGGTAATCCGTAAAGTACAAATTTTGAAGAAACTTTTTTTATAATATTTGAAAACATTTTTTACCTTAAAAAAGAAATAAGCCGACAATAGGATTTGAACCTACGACCCATCGCTTACGAAGCGATTGCTCTACCAACTGAGCTATGTCGGCAAATTTTTATAAATTATATCATATATTTATGTTAAATTAAAACTAATATTTTAACAATATTTTTTTCATATCAATTACAGCTTTTTCAAGGCCGTCAAATACCGCTTGAGCTATAATCGAAAAACCGATATTCAGTTCATTAATATTTTTTATTGAACATATATCGTAAACATTGTTATAATCCAATCCGTGACCGGCATTAAATATTAAATTTTGCTGTTGAGCCAACATTGATGCTTGTTTTATTTTTTCAAGTTCCGATAATGCTTTTTCTTTCCCCAACTTAAACAAGTTTGCATATTTGCCGGTATGAATTTCTATTGCATTTGCTCCGATATTCGCACAAGCTTCTATTTGTACAGGTTCGGGATCTATAAACATACTGACTATTATACCGTTATCTTTAAGTTTTTTTACAACTTCCGCCAAATAAGTTTTTTGACCGGCAACATCAAGACCGCCTTCGGTAGTAACTTCCTGTCTTTTTTCAGGTACTATGCAAACAGAATAAGGTTTTAATTTAAGTGCAATATTTACAATTTCTTCACAAGCTGCCATTTCAAAATTAAGTTTTGTTCTCATGCACTGTTTTATTTCGAAAACATCTTTATCTTGAATGTGTCTTCTGTCTTCTCTTAAATGTGTAGTTATGGAATCCGCACCTGCTTTTTCGCAGATTGCAACCGCTTTCACCGGGCTTGGATACTCTTCCATTCTTGCTTGTCTGAGAGTTGCTATATGGTCTATATTTACACCGAGTTTTATCATTTATTTTTCCTTTACTGTTTTTTCTATTTCTTTTTTAGCAACATTTATAACATCTTGTGCTATTTTTTTAATTTCTTTTTTATCCTGTCCTTCGAGCATCACTCTTAAAAGTTTTTCCGTTCCGGAATATCTTACTAAAATTCTTCCGTTATCTCCAAGTTTTTTTTCAATTTGTTTTATAAGTTTTGTGGTTTGCGGTAACTTTTCCAACGGAATTTTTTCTAAAACCTTTTCATTAATAAGAACTTGAGGATACTTTTTTATCCAACCACACATTCGAGAAAGAGGTTTATTTTCTTTTGTTAATATATTTAATAACTGTAATGCACTTATTAATCCGTCACCGGTATCGAGAAGTTGTTTAAAAATAATGTGTCCGGACTGTTCCCCGCCGATAATTGATTTATGTTTTATTAAATCTTCGTAAACATATCTGTCACCGACTTTACTTGTAACAACTTTTATTTTTTCTTGTTTTGCGGCTTTTATAAGACCGAGGTTTGCCATTACAGTTATAACAAGTGTATTGTTTTTTAGTTTATTGTTATCTTTTAAATATTTTGATACTACACCCAAAAAATAATCGCCGTCGCGAACTATACCTTTATCGTCGACTGAAATTACTCTGTCGGCATCGCCGTCAAAAGCAAATCCACAAAAAGTTTTTTTTGCTTTTACGACTTTTGCAACCGTTTCGGGATGTAATGCACCGCAGTTTAAGTTTATATTTTTGCCTGTAGGTTTATTATTTATGACTACGACATTAGCTTTTAGTTTCTTTAATACTTCCGGAGCAATTTTATATGATGCACCGTTTGCGCAGTCTATTGCTATTGTTTTTCCTTTCAATGCATCTTTAGGCATTAATGATATTAAAAATTTTTCATATTGCTTTACTAAGTTTTTACCGGAAACATTTTTTATTTTTGAGTTTTTCGATAATACTCTTTTTTCTTCAATATATTTAACTAAATGTTTTTCTAATTTTGCTTCGACTTTATCGGGAAGTTTTTTTCCCTTAGACGAGAAAAACTTTATTCCGTTATCCAAATACGGATTATGTGAAGCGGATATTACTATACCCGCCTGATAATTGTTGTTTTTTAACAAATATGCTACCGCAGGTGTAGGTAACACACCTAAGTCGGTAACTTTTATTCCTGCGGCATTTATACCGTATTGCAAAGCTTTTAATATTCTTTTGCCGGACTCTCTTGTATCTCTTCCGATTAAAATTCCGTTACCTTTCTTATCGAGAGTTTCTGCAAGAACATAACCTATTAAAGAAACTGTATTGTTATCAAACGGAAATTCGTTTGATTTTCCTCTTATACCGTCCGTACCGAAAAATTTCATACCGTTACCTTTATAAAATATATTTTGTAATATTATACACAATTATGTTCACTTTATAAATGAACTTTTATAATAAATTTTTCTTTTCCGTTAAATAATTAATTCTTTCTCTTTTTTTCAAAAGCTCGTCTATCTTTTCATCAATTATAACATCAGACTTCTTTATTGGTTTTGCTAAACTTATACCTTCCAAATCTTTACATCTGCTAAGTGCAACATATAACTGACCGGGAGCAAATGCACCATACCCCAAATCTATTAAAACATTATCGAAAGTTTTGCCCTGACTTTTATGTATTGTTACCGCCCAAGCAAGTTTCATAGGATACTGTGAAAAAGAACCGGCGTTTTCCGTTTCTATAATATTTAACTCTTTATTCCATTTATATCTGAAAAGTTCCCACTTGTATTGTTCTACAATTTCGGTTTTCCCGTTTTGCATTTTAACATATATTTTATATTTATCGTCGGATAAATCTTTTATAATATCTTCGATAACTCCGATAGAACCGTTCACCCATCTGTTTTTACTATCGTTATTTAACATCATCACCTGCGCCCCGATTTTCAGTTTAAGTTCATAATTTACGGGAAACGCGGAAACATTGTCCACATCTTCGGTTTCTGCCGTAAAAGTGTACGGATCGCAATGTATTTGTCCTAAAAATTTGTTGTTATAAAATTCCGCCGATTTGTTTGTTGTCGTCAATAAAACCGACAATTTTCTGTTTTCGGATTTTTTGTTCACATTTTTATTTAAAGAATCTATTATTTCGGAATTTACATGATTTGTTCTTATTGAATTAAGTATGTCTATAAATTTCTCGTCGGTTTGTCTGTAAACTTTTTGAAATTCTATTACATGACAAAATGTTTCGTTCATACATTTTGCACTGAAAAAGTACGGACTGTCATAATAATTGCGGAACAAAAATTCTTCTTCTTTTGTAACTACCGGCGGCAATTGCATTAAATCACCGATAAAAAGCATCTGTACTCCGCCGAACGGCAACTTCGGTATAGGACCGTTTAATCTTAAAAATTTATCCACACAATCTAAAAGATCAGCTCTTAACATGGAAACTTCATCGATAATAATAGTTTCCACATTTTTGTATATGGAATTTTTACCGTATCTTCTTTTTGTAACTTTGTCTAATGTGATATCTGTTTTAAATTTAAAAAAAGAATGTATTGTTTCACCGCCGGCATTTAAAGCAGCAACTCCGGTAGGTGCCAATATTACAAATTTTTTCTTAAACTGTGAAACGAGATACTTTAAAAAAGTGGTTTTTCCGGTTCCGGCCTTTCCCGTAACAAAAACATTATCGTTTGTTTGCAACAATATTTTTAAAGCATCTTGAAACTCTTCATTTATTTCTATTGACATTTATATACCTGAATAAGACATACATATAGATTATATTTTTTATACTTATCCACAAGTTAATAACAATTATCTTTTTTTGTGGATTTTTTGTTTGAAATTATTAAAATCAATTGATTTTTCAATTGTTTTTACTAAAACACAAAGCAAACTATATTATACAAATTATATAAAAACACACTACTTTATACACAATTGTTAATTACTATTTTTTTAAAACATTTGATATTCTTTCCAATTCTTCCAAACTGCTGTAATTGAATATAATTTTACCTTTTTTACCATTGCCTGTAATAGCAATTTTTGTTCCGTATACTCTTTGCAAATCATCAATTAAATTTGTAATTTCAACATCTTGTTTTTTTGTTACAACAAATCTTGTTACTTTTCCTTTTCCTTGAGCTACTTTCGTTTCGACATCTCTTACCGTTAAACCGTCATTTAATATTTGGTTAACCAACTCTTGTACTTTATTTTCGTCGTTTATACTTGCCAACATTCTGCCGTGACCGGCCGATATTTTGCCTTCAATTATCATATTTTGAACATTTTCCGGCAAATTCAATAATCTCATTGTGTTTGCTATTACCGATCTGTTCTTTTTTACTATAGATGATATTTGTTCTTGTGTATATTTATATTCTTCAGAATATTTTTTATATGCTTTGGCTTCTTCTATTGGGTTTAAATCTTCTCTTTGTATATTTTCTATTAAAGCAAGATCCAATTTATCTTTATCCGAAGCGCCCTCTTGAATTATTGCTCTGATTTCAGTAAGACCGGCAAGTTTTGATGCTCTTAATCTTCTTTCACCGGCTATAAGTTCATATTCTCCCGGTGCAACCGAACGAACTACAACTATAGGTTCTATTAATCCGTTTTGTTTTATAGATTCCGCAAGCTCTTGTAACTTCTCTTCATTAAAAATTGTTCTTGGCTGATGTCTGTTAGGTTTTATTTTATCAATACTAATATTTTCTATTTTTTCCGCTGCATCATTATTTTGATTTGCTGTTAACGGTGACATTATTGCTTCTAGTCCTCTACCTAATTTCATTTTTGACATTTTATATCTCCTTTTTAATTAATTTTACAGTTTATTTATTGTGCTGCATTAGGAATAACGTTTTGTCTTTGCAAAAATTCCGTAGCAAAATCCAAATAAGATTCCGTTCCTTTACAACTTTTATCGTACAATATTACAGGTTTTCCGAAACTCGGAGCTTCCATTAATTTAACCGTTCTCGGGATTTTGGTATTATAAACTTTATCACCGAAAAATTTTACAACTTCATCTACAACTTGTTGCGATAATTTTGTTCTGCTGTCAAACATTGTAAATAAAACGCCTTCTAGGTCTAAATGATATGTTTGCATTAATGTAAATATAGTTTTTGAAAGTTGACCTAAACCTTGCAATTCAAAAAATCCGCATTTCATGGGAATTATTACGGTATCTGCGGCAACTAAAGAGTTAATTGTTAAAAGTCCAAGAGTAGGAGGACAATCTATTATTATATATTTGTAAACTTTTTGGAACTTTTCCAAAGCCATTTTCAATCTTTTTTCTCTGTTTTCCATATTAACCAACTCTATTTCCGCACCGCTTAAATCAATACTTGCCGGTGCAATATCGAGCCAATCCATTTCCGTAGTTTTAAGAATATCTTCCAAGGCAACTTCATCTATAAGCACATTATATATTGTTTTTTTAATACCGGTTTGATCTATTCCCAAACCGCTTGTGGTATTGCTTTGAGGATCCATATCTATCAACAAACATTCCTGCCCCAAATGAGCTAAACTTGCTGCAAGGTTTATTGCAGTTGTTGTTTTCCCTACCCCGCCTTTTTGATTTGCAATGGCAATTACTTTACTCATAATAATTCTCCTGACTTAACTTCTAACTGTTTCACATGAAACAATTATATATTTTATTTTATTATAGAATCATACATTCTTTGAGCTTCAGAATTTATATCTCTATTTTTTTCTTCTACATTTTTTTCTTTAATATAATTTACAGATGATATAACGTTTGTTTGTTTTTTGTATTCTATTGAACGATTTATCGTTAAACTTAACATTATAGATATAGTAATTATAGCCATTGTCGATAAATATATATATAAAAAGTATTGAAATGCTATATTTTGTGAATAATTAAAATTTTTAGAATTGCTTTCGGCTAATATTATAATAAGGGGAAATATTACCATTAAAAAAATTGTGAATTTTCTCCAGTCCGCACCACAAATATCCAATGAATACTCTTCAAAAAAACTAATGGATTTATTAATTTTATCACAATATTCTTTCAATTTTTTATCTTCGTCCCACCCCTTTAAAATGGTTATTGACCGCTTTGAAGACTTTAACATAAGATCATAAACATAATATACAGAACGTTTATCCATTGTTAATCTTCTTCTGACATATGCTTCTTTTATATTTTTATATTTTCTTATTTTTGTTGTAAAAGGTAAGAAAAAATATGTTGAATATAGCAATGCTGTGAGTTCATTGTTGATGATTTTTAGTTCAAATTTTTTTGGAGCTGACAAATATATTATAAGAAACCCAAGAAAAGCCACAAGTATATTTAATACCAATATAGCCGTAAAATTCATACTATCTCCGCTTTAAATTGTTCCACATGAAACATTTGTATTTTATTTCTATTTTATTAAAGAATCATATATTTTTTGTGCATCAGCAGCCAGCCTATCCCATTCTTTAATACTTTCTTCATCTATATCATATTGTTTATTACCGGTGTTAGTTTTCTTATTTTTATGTCTATCTAAAGAATTTAATATTACGCTTGACAATACAAGTACAAAAAATATAAGTGCCGATATCATATATGACATAAAAAGCTCCATCATATGTCCATCTGTCATAATATTAATTTCAGGCTTACCATTAAAACATATTAAGAATAAAATAAAAACAAAAAAGCAAACAACTATACTCATTTGAAACGAAGAATTATTCAATAATATGTATTCCCCGGAAGAATTAATACTTTGAATAATAACTTCACATTCTTTCGACAATTCTTTCTTATTTCCTTTCTTCAATGATATATTCTTCCCGGGAATATGTAAAATAAGTTCGTATATATTATGTTTCTTGGCACTCGACATATCTCTATTTACAGATAATTCTATATTCTTTAAAGTATGGTATTCCGTTACTTTTGTTCTAAACGGTAAGAAAAAATAATTTGTATATATTTTTAGTGGCGCAGTACTATTGACACCATTAATTTCAATCTTTTTTGGAGGAGAAAAATATATTAAAAACAATTCCAAGGCCACAAAGAAACCGGTAAATAATAATATAGTTCCGAAAAATGATATAATTTCGAAATCCAATTTTATTCTCCTGTAATTGTTTCACATGAAACAATTATATATTATTTAACAATTTTTTACAATATACTTTTGTTTTAAATTTTTGTTAATTATACACTATACATTGTAAATTATAAATTGTCGTTTTGTTTCACATGAAACATTCACCGCTTATCAAAATAACTCTAATTGTTGTTTTTCCGGAATTTCTTTGCTTTCAAAAGTATTTAAATATTGAAAAATATCATTATTATTATAAATCATATTATGTTTTTGGCATGTTTTATAGAATATATTCATTAGATGTTTATTATTTGGACTGTTCAATATATAATCAGTTCCATAGGTTTTTATATATTTTTCTTTTAATCGGGGGAAATATTTATCTAATTTTTTGTAAAAGTATTCTCTGTTACCGTCCCTTAAAGTTACACCCATACCGAAACATATTATCCCGTAAACATTCGCTTTTACACAATAATCCAAAATACCGGTCAGATTTTCTTCGGTATCATTTATAAACGGCAATATCGGTGTAAGCCAAACAACTGTCGGAATATTATTTTGATTAAGTATTTTTAATGTTTCAAATCTTTCTTTGGTAGTGCTAACATTTGGCTCTATTATTTTGCAAAGTTTTTCATCGAAAGTGGTTAATGTCATTTGAATAACACATTTTGTTTTACTGTTTATTGCCTTTAAAATATCTAAATCTCTTATTATTGATGATGATTTTGTTATAAGTGTGGCCCCGAAACCATATTTATATATTAATTCCAATGATTTTCTTGTATTTTTTATTTCTTTTTCTAAGGGGATATACGGATCTGTCATGGAGCCCATACCTATCATACATTTCTTTCTTTTACTTTTGAGAGATTTCTCTAACAGTTCTATAGCATTTGATTTTATTTCTATATCTTCGAACGGATGTTGCATATTATAAACTTTACTTCTTGAATCACAATATATGCAACCATGGGAACAACCTCTGTATAAGTTCATCCCGTTTTTGGCAGACAATATAGTTTTTACCTTTGTATAATGCATATTTTATCCAAATTATAAATGTTTCACATGAAACAATACTGTAATCTATAACTTATAATGTAAAATATATAATTAACAACTAAAATAACTACCTTATTCTTGGCATTCAAAGACTTTTAAGATTTTAAATTATAACAAAGTATTTACCGACTGCAGTGTACATAAGGAAAAGCGAATGCGACCGGTACATAAAGAAGGTAAATACAAAGTTATAATTTAAAAGATAAAGCCGTTTAGCTAAAGTTGTTTGTTTAAGTTTTTAGCATACTCTTTAAGTTTAATAAGTTTATCATAATCTTTATTTAATGTCATAAAATAAGTATTATTTTGAGTGAGGGGATCTTGTTTTAGTTCTTGAGGCAATGTTTGCCAGTCTTTGGTATATGGTATCGGACTATATTCCGATAAGGATATTCTTGAACCCAAACCATGAACATATTCTATAGATTCTTTAATATTTTCTATGTTTTGTCCCGGCATACCTATTAAAAGATACGTTATATATTCCCCGCTTTTATATCCTGCATTATTCAAATATTTTATTGTTCTTTCATACTCATTGTTACTAACTTTATTGTTGCTGTTTTTCTGTTCTTGGGTATTAGAAGTTTCCAAACTGAATCTCGGTTGAATAAATTTAGCATTGAACATTAGTTCAGCAAGTTCTTCATCCAAAAATCGAGCATGTAAGCCGTTGGGAGTATGGAAATAAAAAGATTTATTATCTTTTATCATACTTTTCAGCATAACTTTTATTAGTTTATCCGAATTGAATATCAATGCATCATCATAAAAGGCTATGTTCTGTATATTGTTTTCTGTTAATTTATATATTTCATCTTTTATTGTTAACGGATTTTTTATTGTATATGTATTATTATTTAATATGTATTGCGCACAATAATTGCACTTAAACGGACATCCGATACTTGTTTTTAACACAATGTATTCTTTGTTCTTGTAAAAAGAGTAGTCCGGACACGGGAAATCTGTAAAATTTGAAGTTAATTCAGCCGCTATATTATATTTTTTTAATATCGGATTAAAATTATTGAAAGATCCTATTACTACATCATCTATAGTTTTTATTGTTCTTGCATGTTCATTACACAATGTGGCATATATACCGCTGAGAATAATCGGGACATCAGGAAATATTTCTTTTAATAATTTTGATACCTCTATTATACCCAAATACCAATAGGTCATAATGGAACCTATTATTATAATGTCCGGCTTTTCTATGTTTCGAAAAAAGTTTTCTGCTATATCGGAAGGAATACCATATCTGTGATATTTTCTTTTAATATTGCTTATTACTCTGGGTTTTTCTATTTCTTGTTGTATATAATGACCGCATCCGTATTTGTTTGACGGCTGTTTTGATACACCGGGATAATTTCTGTCCATATAATCAAACAACTGTACATCTATATTTTGTTGTTTTAATATTGAAGATAAATATAGAAGCCCAAGAGGTTTTGCCCACAAATCATATGCGGCAAAATCGTATATCGGGGGATTAACTAATAATATTTTGGTCATTTTAATGGTTTTTATTTGTAAATTGTCTTTATTTACTGTCTTTCAGTTGTTAATTATAAATTATACATTATAAATTGTAAATTGTCGTTTTGTTTCACGTGAAACATTAATTAATAAAATTTTTGCTTTTTAATACCTAAGATAATAAGTATACTATATAATCTAAAACTAATTAAATCTTTTATAGAGTATATTATATTTCGCATTCGCCTGAAATGTTTTCTGCTAAGTCTTCTTCTGTTATATTTTATTTCTATCGTTTTAACATCAGCATTTAAATATTTCGCTCTTAATATTATTTCCGTTTCAATAAAGTTAGAACTTATTGCATTTGGAAATGCCTTTTGTAACAAATCTTTTTTTATTATAAAAGTATAATTACAATCTGCTATATCTATCAATGCCAAGGGGAAAAATATGTGTAAAACAACTCTATTGAAAACAGAAACAAATATTCTCCAATTTGATAAATCCGAATACCCCTTTCTTTCCAACACCAATAAATCGAAAGGATACTTTTGTTCAATTATGTTACAAATATCTTTCGGATCTAACGGCAAATCTGCCGAATTGAACAAAACATAATCGTTTAATACTTTTAAAAAGCCATATCTTAATGACTTTGCTATACCTATATTTCTATGATTTTTTAAAACTATTAAATTGGGGTATTTTATTGATAAATCAATGAGTTTTTTGTTGGTATCATCATTGCTGCCATCGTTAATAACTATTAGTTCGGCCTTTTTAAAATTTTTACATTCCAACATTGTTTGTTCTATGGCGAACATTATGTTTTCCTGTTCATTATAAACAGGCATTATTATGGATAATGATATTTCCGAACACTTCATTATAATATATCCTATAAAACATCACTAACTTTTTTACAAACAACATCCGATTGTTTTAAGTATTGTTCGGGAAGACTTGTGGTAACCGTTACACAAAACATTTTTGCCGATTTTGCAGCTTTTATGCCATAGGGGGCATTTTCTACAACTATACATTCACCGGGTTTAACTTTTAATTGTTTTGCCGCAGTCAAATATGAATCCGGATAAGGTTTTCCTCTTTTTATCATATCCGCCGCTATTATTACATCGAATTTGGATACTATCTTTTTAGGTAACATGGATTTTACTTTATCTCTGTTGGAACCTGTAACTATTGCAAGCAAAAATCCTTGTTTTTTCAATCTGTTTAGCACTTGTTCAATATCCGGAAACAAATGAACTTTGAAATACTTTTTGTATAATTTATCTCTTAATTTTAAAACTTGTTCTATAATTTTATCATCACATTTAATGTTATCTCTTTTAAAAAATCTCTTAACACAAATTTCACATTTTTCACCTTCATTTTCATAAATATCAAAAGGGGAAACGGTAACTTTATACTTTTTTAATGTTTCAAACCAAGAAATAAAATGATATGGCATGGAGTCAACAATAACTCCATCCATATCAAATAAAACTGCTTTATATTTTTTAAAATTCTTAATCTTTTTTGCTTTCAATCTTCTAATCTTCCAATATTTTGTCGTTGTTGTGTGCAGTTGTCGTTCAAACCTATAACCTTATCACCTTATAACCCTATAAACTAAAAATTGCCTTTGGCAATTTTTATAGTCCCAAGGCCACTTTGTCATCTACAATAGAAACATTATTTTTTTGCAGTATATCTATTGCCTTTTCAACGTTATCGAATTTTAATACCATTAATGCTTTTTCACTGGCTTTTTCAACAAAGCCGTACATATATTCAAGATTTATATCGTTATCAGCTAAAACTTTTAATGCTTTTGCAAGTCCGCCCGGTGTATCGGAAACTTCAACAGCAACAACAGGAGCTATTTTTGCAATAAAACCGTTTTCTTTTAAAACTTTTTTTGCTTTTTCAGTATCATTTAAAACTACTCTTAGTATTCCAAATTCAGGAGTTTCAGCAATCGTAAGAGCTTTTATATTTATGTTATTATCACCCAACAATCCGCAAACGTTTGCAAGTCTTCCTTTTGTATTTTCAATAAAAATTGATACTTGGCTAATTGTTTTCATTATTCCTCCTAAAAATTGCTCTGCAATTTTTACAAAAAACTTTTCAACTCTTCAACCTTTCAACTTTTCAACTAATTTTTGCAAAGCAAAAATTAATGTAGGTTTCTCTTATCAATAACTCTTTTAGATTTTCCTTCGGTTCTTGCCAATGTTTTCGGTTCCACTAACCTAACATTAACACCTAAACCTATGGTGGAATCTATTGCTCTTTTAATTGTGGCTTTTATATTTTCCAAAGCTTGCAATTCATCGGTAAAGAATTTTTCGTCAACTTCAACCAACACTTCCAATTTATCCAACGAACCGTCTTCTCTGTCAACTATCAACTGATAATTAGGTAAAGCACCGTCAACCTGCAACAAAGCATGTTCTATTTGCGTCGGGAACACATTTATTCCCCTGACAACTATCATATCGTCTGTTCTGCCTTTTATTTTGCTGAGTCTCGGAACTGTTCTTCCGCATTTGCAAGTTTCATAAGTTATTGCAACTATATCTCTTGTTCTGTATCTTATTAAAGGAATTGCCTGTTTTGTTAATGTTGTAATTACAAGTTCTCCCGGTTGGCCTTCAGGAACAGTCTGGTTTGTTACCGGGTCAATTATTTCAGGATAAAAAAAATCAGACCAAATATGAAGACCTTCTCTTGCCGTACATTCCTGTGCAACTCCCGGACCGCAAATTTCGGAAAGTCCGTAAATATCTGTTGCTTTCATATTCAAGGTTTTATCTATCGTATCTCTCATGGCAATACTCCATGGTTCGGAACCGAATATTCCCACTTCCCAACTTGATGTTCTCGGATCAACTCCCAATGCTTTCATTTCTTCTGCCAAATATAAAATATAGCTCGGAGTACAAGCTATAATTCTCGGTTTAAAATCCTGCATTAACTTTATTTGTCTTTTTGTTTGCCCTGTTGCTGCAGGAATAATTGTTGCACCGAGTCTTAATGCTCCGTAATGAAGCCCTAAACCGCCGGTAAACAGTCCGTATCCGTAAGATATTTGAATAATATCTCCCCTTTTACCGCCTGCACAAGCAATGGAACGAGCTGCAACATTTGCCCAAAGATTAAGATCTCTTTTTGTATAACCTACAACCGTAGGATTACCTGTTGTTCCGCTCGATACATGAATTTCCGCAACATTTTTAATGTCCGTTGAAAAAAGTCCAAACGGGTAAGAATCTCTTAAATCTTCTTTCGGTGTAAAAGGTAATTTTGTAATATCGTCGATAGATTTAATGTCTGTCGGTGTTATTCCCAACTTGTTAAACTTCTGTTTGTACACAGGTGAATTATCATAGATGTATTTTACAACTTTTACTAATCTTTCCGATTGTAAATTTTTTAAGTTCTCTCTGGATGCACATTCAATTGCTTCATTGTAAATCATACAACTCTCCTCTTTAACGACTTATAACAACTATTTATACTATCGCTGATTTAAAAATTTCCAAGTTTTTTTCTACAAACTGTGGTTTTATAACCTGCTTTAATGCTTTTTCCCAACTTTCTTGTGAAATCTTTAAATGTTTTGATAATACTCCCAACATATACGTATTTAAAAATTTAGGATTTGTTATTTTTTCTTGTCCTTTAACAAAATCTTCAAACAAATCCACACCGTCTTTTTTTAACATAAATTTCATTCTTTCATGTTCACCTTTTTCAAAGGAAAGCAAGAAATCTGCTTTACCGCACTCTATTATCGGCGAAAAAACCTCTTTTCCGAACCTTAAATGAGATTCTACCGAACCCCCTCTTTGTGCCATACCGTGCACTTCGGATTTTTTTACATGGTGCCCGTCGTACATTGCAGCAAGCCCTACGATTTCCGCTGCGGTTAAAATACCTTGACCGCCTGTACCACAAAATAATATGTTTATTGTATCCATTTTATATACCTTCCCCTATTCAAACTTTTAAAATTTTTATTTAAAAAGCATGATTAAAGCCGTTTATGAGTGCAGAAAAATTTAAAGTAAAAATTATAAATTCTTAAATTTTTAAACCGCTGATGTTTGAGTTTTTTTCGCTACATTATGTCGTTAGAAAAAAACGAGTTCTGCGGTTGGCTTTAAATTTTTCAAACGAATGGCTTTTTTGCTTGAAAATATAAAATTTTAAAAGAACTATTTCATTTCTTCCAATGCACCGAATTTGCATTGTTGTACACAAACGTTGCAACCTGCACATAAGTTTTCGTTCAATTTTATGTTTCCGTTTTCGTCTTTAAATATTGCAGGGCAATCCACGCTTACACACATATAACATTTTTTGCATTTATCAGCATAAAATTTCGGTGCAGGTTTTTTACTTCTGTCTATCATTTTGCAAAGACCGATTCTTACTATCAAAACAGAAAGTTCGTCTTTTGCGGTATATTCTTTTATTTTAGATTCTATTACGGCTGAGCTGTCGCCTATAACTTCAACATTGTCAGCACCGCACGCTTTACATAAAGTAACCAAATCGAGTCTCTTTGTTTGTTCCCCTTTAGCGGTAACTCCCGTTGCAGGGTTAGGCTGTGCTCCCGTCATTGCCGTCGTTCCGTTATCAAGGATAATTATTACACCTTTAGTTTTATTGTATGCACAATTAACAAGCCCTTCTATACCTGAATGACAGAATGTTGAATCGCCGATAACTGCAACTGCTTTATCTTTACCTAAAATTTTGGTTAAACTGCTCATTATCGTTACACTTGAACCCATACAAACTGTGGTATGAAGCGCGGATAACGGCGGTGTTGCACCGAGTGTATAACATCCGATATCACCGGCAACAACAACTTTGGTTTTTCTTAAAGCAACAAATGTTGCTCTGTGGGGACATCCTGGACACAAAACAGGTTTTCTTCCCGCCTGAGGATATGTGGTTTTAGGTTTACCTTCAACTATATCTCTAACAGATTCCGGATTAAGTTCCCCTACTCTGTATGTATAATGTTTTCCCTGACATTTTATTCCCATCTGTAAAAGATGTTCTTCTATAAAAGGTTCACTCTCTTCAACAACAACAACTTTTTCCATTTGAGAACAAAACTCTTTTATTTTTTTGTCCGGAAAAGGAAACGGCATTGAAAGTTTTAATACGGAAGCATTCGGATACACTTCTTTAACATACATATATGAAACACTGTCCGTAACTATACCTAACTTTTTATCTTTTATTTCAATGAAATTTTCCGCTAAATTGTCGGAAAATTCCTGCATTTTTAACAATTTTTCTTCCAAATCTATATGTTTCTTGTAAGCATTTGCCGGAACCATAACATATTTTCTCGGATTTTTTTCGAAAGGTTTATCGGCAACTTCCGTTCTTGTACCTATTTCAACAGTTTCTTTGGTATGAGCAACTCTTGTAGTCATTCTAAATAAAACAGGGGTATCAAACTTTTCGCTTATTTCGTAAGCAAGTTTTATTAATTTTTTTGCTTCCTGCGGAGAAGAAGGTTCAAGTAACGGAATTTTTGCAAACTTTGCAACAAGTCTGTTATCCTGCTCGTTTTGAGACGAGTGCATTCCGGGATCATCACCGGTAACAATAACAAAACCCGCATTAATTCCCGAATATGTTGCCGTCATTAAAGGGTCCATCGCAACATTTACTCCCACATGTTTCGACGAATAAATTGACCTTACTCCGGCAAAAGCAGCTCCCAAAGATACTTCAAAAGCCACCTTTTCGTTTATTGACCACTGTGCATCTACTTCTTTAAATTGTGCCAAATACTCTAAAATGTCTGTTGCAGGTGTTCCCGGATAGGAAGCTGCAAATTTTAGTCCTGCCTCGTAAGCTCCTTGTGCAAGAGCCTCGTTTCCTGATAAAAGTTTATAGTTTTTCATAATTGCATATTTTATATAATTTGACGGCTGTTGTGCAAGGAAAAATAATGATTTTTTATCGGGTTGTTTTTGTTGTAAAAAAATATCAACAAAAAAATGGTATAAAATATTTTTTATTATGCTATAATTTGTAAGATATGAAAAAATTTTATTCATATATATTATTACTTTTTATCGCATTTTTTATAGGTTGTACAAGCGATAATATGGAAATAGATATCACAAAAATGCCAGAGGTTGAAACTGTTGTTATTCAACCCGGAGATGTTTTCGGTAAAACTTTCGAGCAAACAAAATTATCCAAACAAGAAAGTTTAAAAATTTTAGCGGAATTAAAAAAGTATATCAACATTAATAAATGTAAACCTAACGAATTCTATGAAATAACATATTCCACCGATACCGCTATAGAAGAAACTTGGACAAATTTTAAGTTTTTCCCGGAAGGACAATATTTTTATTCCATAGATAAATCTACCGATAATGTTATAACTTCCGAAAAACTTGAATTGCAAACAACTTCACAAATTTTTGAAGTGTCGGGAACAATAGAAAATTCGTTATGGGAATCAATGTCCGCTTCCGAAATAAAGCCTGCTATTATTCTTGATTATGCCGACATGTTTGCATGGCATATAGATTTTCTTACCGACTGCAGACCCGGTGATATTTATAAACTTATATATGAAGTAAAAACATTGGAAAAGAAAGATACCGTTCTTTCTTCGGAAATTATTGCAGGACAATATATTACGGCAACATCAACAAATACCGCAATAAGATTTGTAAATTCTAAAGGTGATGAAGGATATTTTGATGAAAACGGTAAATCGGTAAAGAGTGCATTTTTGAAAGCACCTTTGCAATTTAAAAGAATTTCTTCTTATTTTAAAAAGAAAAGATTTCATCCTATATTAAAACGTTACAGAGCGCATGAAGGTATAGATTATGCAGCACCTATAGGAACACCGGTATCGGCAGTAGGTGACGGTGTTGTAACAAAATCGCAATACAGCGGCGGATACGGTAACCTTGTAATAATAAAACATCCTAACGGATATGAAACTTATTACGGACATTTGTCTAAATACGGTAAAGGTATAAAAAAAGGTGTCAGAGTTAAACAAGGACAAGTTATAGGTTATGTAGGTTCTACGGGACTGTCAACAGGTCCTCATTTGGATTTTAGAATCAAAAAGAACGGAACATTTTTCAACTATCTTACTATGAAAATGCCGCCAACTTATACTTTAACCGGTAAAGATAAAGAAGATTTTGATTTACATAAACAAGAACTTATTAACAAGTTTAACCAAATATAAAATTTTGTAAAAATTTGTTTTAAAAAACAGCAAAAATTTTAGTAATTTTTTTGCTTGACTTGTGTGTATCAATTTTATATACTCTTTTGACGATAAAACTTACAAATATTATTTTTATTTTTTTTAAGTTTTTTATATTTTTTTAAATAGTTATCCACAATGTGGATAAGTTTGGGGATAAAATGGAAGTTTCTATTACAGACGCATGGAAAAAGGTTGTGGATAACTTAACATTATCCGTAGGGCAGGGCGCAGTAAATTTGTGGTTTACGGGTGTAAAACCGGTTTCTTTAAATGAAAGTGTTTTTTTAATTTCCGTACCTACAAAGTTTTATTCCGATTGGATAGAAAAAAATCAACAATTTAATATTGAACAAAATTTAAAGGAAATTTATTCTAAAGATATAAAGTTGGAATATAAGATTGAAAAAGATATTTCCGACGAAATGACAAAAGTTCCTACTATACCTATACACAATGATACTCCTGTTCCTTCAATAATAAAAGATCAACTTAATCCGAAATTAACTTTCGACAGATTTATTGTAGGAAATTCCAACAGATTTGCTTCCGGTTGTGCCGAAGCGGTAACAAAAAATCCCGGAAAACAGTTTAATCCTTTATTTATATACGGCGGTGTGGGTCTGGGTAAAACTCATTTAATGCATGCTATAGGTAATGAATTAAAAAAGAATTTTCCTAATTTTAGAATATTATATGTAACATGCGAAAAATTTGTTTCCGACTTTATTGAAGCTATAAGATTTCCGGATAAAATGCCGGCTTTTAAAAATAAATACAGAAATCTTGATTGTCTTTTAATAGACGATATTCAATTCCTTACAAAAAATGCAGGAAGATCTCAAGAAGAGTTTTTTAACATATTTAATACGTTAAAAGATAGCGGTAAACAAATTGTTATTGCTTCCGATAGACCTCAAGATAAATTGGAAGTTGAAGAAAGATTGGTATCAAGGTTTAAATGGGGTAATACCGTTGATATTCAAAAACCGGATTTGGAAACAAGAATTGCAATATTAAAGAAAAAAGCCGAAGAAGAAGGTTTTTCCGTTCCCGAAGATGTTATATTATTTATCGCTTCACAAATAAAATCCAACATCAGAGAATTGGAAGGAACATTATTAAGAGTTACGTCTTTTATTAAATTTACAAATACACCTTTTACGTTAGATGCTGTAAAAACAATATTAAAAGATATTGTGGTTCCTGAAGAAAATGTACAAATAACTATAGATAAAATACAAAAAGTTGTTGCGGAAGAATATCATTTAACGGTAAAAGATTTAAAAGTTAAAAAAAGAACCAATCAACTTGCTATGCCCAGACAAATAGCAATGTATTTGGCAAGATCTTTAACTGATATGTCTACTACGGCAATAGGTGACACTTTCGGCGGAAGAGATCATACTACCGTTATGCATGCTTATAATAAGATAGCAAAAAAAGTTAAAGATGATGCTTGGTTTGCTGCCGAAATAAATAAAATTATTAAATTGATAAAAGAAGATAATTAGTTGTTAATATTTTTGTTAATTTTTTAATTTTTATATAAAAAATAATTTTTGGTTCTAATATGTTAATAAAATTAAAAAATTATTAACATAGTTATTAACTTTAATTTTGTAAAAAAAATATTTGATAATTATAATTTTTTTTATTTTTAATTTAATTATCAGGTTATTAACAATTATTATTATTATTATTAATTTTTTTTAAATAAAAAGGAGGAAAAAGTAATGAAGGTAATTTGTGCAAAAGATGAATTAATAAAGGGGATGCAAATAGTCCAGCCTGTGATAGCTTCAAAAATAACTTTACCTGTACTTTCCAATTTTTTATTTGAAACGGAAAAAGATAAAATAAAATTATCCGCTACGGATTTGGAAATAGGTGTAACTTGTTATATAAAAGCGGAAATAGTAAGTGAAGGTGCAATTACAATACCAGCAAAAAGATTTTCCGATATTATAAAAGAAGTTTCGGACGGTAATATAGAAATAAAAGCAGATGAAACAAATCAAATAAACATAAAAGCAAATAAATCTAAATTTGTTTTGATGGGTATAGATAAAAAAGATTATCCTACATTACCTGATTTTCAAAAGGAAAATGTATTTTCTTTAAAAAAACAAGTATTAAATTCCATGCTTAAAAAAACTATATTTGCAGTATCTAAAGATTCTCAAAGATATGTTTTAAATGGAGTATGTTTAATAGTTGAAGACGGAACAATAAAAGCGGTTTCTACCGACGGAAGAAGATTATCTTATATTAGCAGTGACGGTATAGATAAAAAAATTAAAGGTAAAGTAATTATTCCTACAAAAGCTGTTTCTGATATTTTAAGATTGATTTCCGCTAACGATAAAGTTGAAGAAGTTCAAATAAGTTTAAGTGACAATTTAATGACTGTTATGATAGGAGATATAACTTTCCAAACAAAATTAATAGAAGGTGTATTTCCTAATTATGAGCAGGTAATACCTAAAAAGGCAATGTCAAAAATAAAATTAAATGTTGCAAATACAATATCTGCGGTAAAACAAATGGCTTTACTTACCGGAGATAAACTTGTTGCAGACAGAGCATCGTCTATTAAGTTAAGTTTTGAAAAAAATAAAATGATAGTTTCGGCAAATACGGTAGGTTTGGGTTCCGGAGAAGCAGAAGTTGAAACGGAATATTCAGGTGAAGTATTTGATATAAATTTTAATCCGAATTATATAAAAGATATTTTACAAAACATAGAAGATGAAAATATTTATTTTGCATATACTACTTCTCAAAATCCAGTAGTTATAACCCCGGAAAAAGATAAAAATTATCTTTGTGTAGTTATGCCTATGAGATCGTAATAAAATGAAATTTACGGAAGTTTCGTCGATAATAAAACAAATTTCTGATAAATTAGGTTTAAATGACGACTATTTTATTATTATGTCCAAATGGCAACAAGAAGTAGGCAATAATAAAGTAGAGTTAAATGGTTTTAAAGACGGAGTACTTTTTGCATCTGCAAAATCGGCAGTTTATGTAAATGATTTGAATTTAAGAAAAAGACAAATTATAAATAAACTTAATCAGTATTTAGGAAAAAAACTGATAAAAAATATAAAGTGTGAAATTAAGTAGTAAAAGATATGGAGGAAGTTAATGACTAACGAAGAACAAAATAAAGCGGCATCGAATTATGATGCTTCGAAAATTCAAGTATTAGAAGGTCTTGAAGCTGTCAGAAAAAGACCTGCAATGTATATCGGTTCAACATCCGAACAAGGTCTTCATCATTTGGTTTATGAAACCGTAGATAACTCTATCGATGAAGTTTTGGCGGGTTTTTGTAAAAATATCGATGTTACAATTCATCCGGATAATTCAATAACGGTATTGGATGACGGTAGAGGTATTCCTGTAGATCCGCATCCTAAATATAAAGATAAATCAGCACTTGAAGTTGTTATGACGGTTTTGCATGCCGGCGGAAAATTCGATAAGAATTCTTATAAAGTTTCCGGAGGTTTGCACGGTGTCGGAGTATCGTGTGTAAATGCTCTTTCTACAAAATTGGTGGTTGAAGTTTACAGAAACGGAAATATTTACAGACAGGAATATGCTAAAGGAAAACCTACAACAAAACTCGAAATAATAGGTAAAACCGACGACAGAGGAACAAAAGTTACATTTTTACCGGATCCCGAAATATTTTCCGTTACAACATATTCTTTCGATACATTGGCTAACAGATTAAGAGAATTGGCATTTTTAAATGCCGGTGCAAATATTACAATTATTGACGAAAGACAAGATAAAGAATACACTTTCCATTATGAAGGCGGTATAAAAAGTTTCGTTTCTTATTTGAATACAAATAAACAGGTTATAAACAAAGAACCTATATATTTCACAAAAAACAAAGATAATGTGGATGTTGAAGTTGCAATGCAATATAATGATTCTTACAACGAACAAATTCACACATTTGTTAATAACATTAACACTGTCGAAGGCGGAACACATTTATCGGGTTTCCGTTCGGCATTAACAAGAGTTGTTAACGATTATATTAAGAAAAACGAATTATCAAAAAATAAAAATTTAACTCTTTCCGGAGAAGATGTAAGAGAAGGTTTAACTGCAGTTATTTCCGTTAAAGTTCCCAACCCTCAATTCGAAGGACAGACAAAAACAAAGTTGGGAAACTCCGAAGTTGAAGGTATCGTAAAATCTCTCGTCGGTGATGCACTTGCAACATTCTTGGAAGAAAATCCGGGAATTGCAGGACAAATATTGGAAAAATCCATTAATGCCGCAGAAGCCAGAGAAGCCGCAAGAAAAGCAAGAGAACTTACAAGAAGAAAAGGTGCTCTTGATTCGGCCGCTCTTCCGGGAAAACTTGCGGATTGTTCCGAAAAAGATCCTCAAAAAACAGAACTTTTCATCGTGGAAGGAAACTCTGCAGGAGGTTCTGCAAAGCAAGGCAGAAACAGAGCATTCCAGGCAATACTTCCTTTAAGAGGTAAAATCTTGAATGTTGAAAAATCTCGTCTTACAAAAATGTTAACAAACGAAGAAATTAAGACGATGATAACCGCAATCGGTGCAGGTATCGGTAAAGGTGAAGGTGAATTTAACATAGATAAAGTAAGATACCACAAAGTTGTTATCATGACCGATGCCGATGTCGACGGTGCACATATCAGAACACTTCTTTTAACATTTTTCTACAGACAAATGCCTCAACTTATAGATAACGGTTATGTTTATATTGCACAACCGCCTTTGTATAAAGTTAAAAAAGGTAAAAAAGAAATGTATTTACAGACCGAAGCAGAACTTGATAAATTTTTGTTTAAACAAGGTTTGGACGGACAGTCGATGATATTGTTAAAAGACGGACAACAAATCGGCGATGTTATAGACCAAAAACAATTAACACAAATTGTAGATTCCATTGCGGAACTCGATAACCTTATAATTAAAATTACAAAGAAAGGTTTAAAGTGGAGTGAATATCTTAAATTCAGAGAAGAAGGCAAAATGCCTCTTTTCAGAGTTGTAGATCAAAATCAGGTAAGATATATTTATTCCGATAAGGAATGGAAAGAATTTAAAGCGGAACTTGCGGAAAGAAAAAAACAAATGCAACAAGACAACGGTGAACTTCCGGTTGACGGTTTAACCGAAGATATATTGCCTGAATATAAAGAATTGTGGGAACTTCCGAGAATAAATATTTTGGCAAACAAACTTGAAAGCAAAGGTTTACACTTGCACCATTACGGAACAACACACGTAAGACCTGTTTACAGATTAAAAGGCGCAAACAATGATGTTCACGATTTGTCATCGACAAATCAGTTGATAGAACAGATTAGAGAGTTGGGAAGAAAAGGTGCAACAATTCAAAGATATAAAGGTTTGGGTGAAATGAACCCCGAACAACTTTGGGAAACAACAATGGATCCCGCAAGAAGAAAAATGTTGCAGGTTAAACTTGAAGATGCAATTGAAACAGACAGAATATTTACAACACTTATGGGCGATAAAGTTGAAGCAAGAAGAGCATTTATTCAGGCACATTCGTTAGATGTAACCAATTTGGATATTTAACAAATTGCAAAGCAATTTGTTGAGGCATGGATGTATAGAAGTATATAGGAATAGAAACGACAGTTTAATGGTTGAAAAACTAAGGAGTATATAATGGCAGAAGATAAAGACTTAAATAAACCGACAGAAGAAAAAGAGGTAGTTATAAATCCGGGAATTCTTCCCACAAATCTTCAAGATGAAATGAAATCATCTTACATAGATTATGCAATGAGTGTTATTGTAGGTAGAGCATTGCCAGATGTAAGAGACGGTTTAAAACCGGTTCACAGAAGAATTTTGTATGCAATGAAAGAAATGGGTGTAAGAAGAAATACACCTTACAAAAAATCCGCCAGAATCGTGGGTGATGTGCTCGGTAAATATCATCCGCACGGAGATTCTTCGGTATATGATGCACTCGTAAGAATGGTTCAAGACTTTTCTATGAGATATCCTCTTGTAGACGGGCAGGGAAACTTCGGTAGTGTTGACGGTGACGATCCGGCAGCTATGAGGTACACCGAAGTAAGAATGGACTATATCGCAGACGAAATGCTTGCCGATATAGATAAAGACACAATAGATTATATTCCGAACTATGACGGTTCGCTACAAGAACCTTTAATACTTCCTACAAAACTTCCGGAACTTTTAATAAACGGTTCATCGGGTATCGCAGTAGGTATGGCAACAAATATTCCTACACACAATTTGTCTGAAGTTATAGACGGAACAATCGCTTTTATAGATGATCCCGAAATTTCAATATCCGAAATAATGAAATATATCAAAGGTCCCGATTTTCCTACGGCAGCTTTAATTTTAGGTAAAGCCGGAATTAAAGATTATATGGAAACAGGTCGCGGTTCCGTAAAAATGAGAGCTAAAACCGAAATTGAAGAAATGAAAGGCGGAAGAGAAGCTATTATTATTACCGAACTTCCTTACCAAGTAAACAAAGCTATGCTTATCACATCGATAGCAAATCTCGTAAAAGATAAAAAGATAGACGGTATTTCCGATTTAAGAGATGAAACCGACAGACACGGTATGAGAGTTGTTATTGAGTTAAAAAGAGATGCAAATGCTCAGGTTGTATTAAACCAATTGTTTAAACATACACAAATGCAAACAAGTTTCGGTGTTATAATGCTTGCACTTGTTAACAACAAACCGAAAGTTTTAAATATTAAAGAAATGCTTTACCATTTCGTAGAGCACAGAAAAATTATTGTTGTAAGAAGAACAAAATTTGAACTTAAAAAAGCGGAAGCAAGAGCACACATTTTAGAAGGTTTGAAAATTGCAATCGACAATTTGGATGCCGTAGTAAAAACAATAAGACAATCCCCCGATACAGATACCGCAAGAATTAACTTAATGGAAAGATTCAGATTATCAAAACTTCAAGCACAAGCAATTCTTGATATGAAATTGCAACAGTTGACAGGTCTTGAAAGAAAGAAAATAGATGAAGAATATATAGAAGTTATCAAAAATATCGAAAGATTAAAATCTATTTTGGAAGATCCTAAAAAAGTTTTGGCAATAATTAAAGACGAATTGTTACAATTAAAAGAAAAATACGGTGACAAGAGAAGAACTCATTTAACTGCGGATGCGGAAGATTTCAATATTGAAGATTTAATTCAAGAAGAAGAAGTTGTGGTTACCGTATCAAATGCAGGATACATTAAGAGAATACCTGTAAATACATACAGAGTTCAGGCAAGAGGAGGCAGAGGTGTTGTAGGTATGACAACAAAAGAAGATGATTTTGTTGCAAAAATGTTTGTAACATCTACACATGCTTACTTGTTGTCGTTTACTACAAGAGGAAGATTGTATTGGTCCAGAGTATACGAAATTCCCGAAGGAACAAGAACATCTAAAGGTAAAGCTATCGTTAACATAATTCAGTTATCAAGTCCGGATGAAAAAATTACTGCTTCAATTCCTATAAGATCGTTTAATCCGAAAGATATTAAAGACGAATATTTGTTAATGTGCACAAGAAAAGGAACAATAAAGAAAATAGCATTATCCGAATTTGCCAACCCGAGAAGAGGCGGAATTATAGCAATAAAATTGGAAGACGGCGATATATTGATGGATGTTAAGAAGATAGAGAAAAATCCTGAAGTTGTTATAGCTACAAAGAAAGGTATAGCAATAAGGTTTAAAGAACAGGATGTTAGAGCTATCGGAAGAGCAGGCCAGGGTGTAAGAGGTATAACGCTTGAAAAAGATGATGAAGTTATAGGTATGGAAGTATTTTCACCTGAAGATGTGTTTGTATCTGTAGCCGAAAACGGTTACGGTAAGAGAACCGAAGTAGGTAAATACAGACTACAAAAGAGAGGCGGAAAAGGCGTTATAAATATGCAAACTTCCGAAAGAAACGGAAATGTTATATATATCGGAAAAGCAAACGAAGGTCAAATAATGCTTATAACCGAACACGGTATAACAATAAGAAGTAAAGTAGACAAAATTTCCATTATAGGAAGGAACACTCAAGGTGTAAGACTTGTAAGGCTTGAAGAAGGCGATAAAGTTGCATCTGTTGCAACGGTAGTAGGTGAAGAAGCCGAAGAAGAAACAAAACCTACGGAATTGGAACAAGCCGCACAAGAAACAAAATCTGAAAAATAATAGATTTCTATTATTTTTAAAATAAAACGAAAGAGAGATGATAGGTAAAAATATCATCTCTCTTTTTATCTTAAAAGATTGTTATCAATAAGAAAATGTATTATACTTTAATAGTATACTATGATTAGAGTTTTATCTGTTTTTACACTAGTTTGTTTTCTTTTAACTAATGTATTGGGCGGTGCCTTTGCCAATACAGCGGTATTTCCGTTGCCGTATAAGTATGACAATAATGAAATTATTACAAAATGCGATACACTGTCCGAGTATGCACAAATAACAGAAAATATTTATAAAAAAGATACTC
Organism: Candidatus Ruminimicrobiellum ovillum; assembly: GCF_002392975.1. Classification (NCBI taxonomy): domain Bacteria; kingdom Pseudomonadati; phylum Elusimicrobiota; class Endomicrobiia; order Endomicrobiales; family Endomicrobiaceae; genus Candidatus Ruminimicrobiellum; species Candidatus Ruminimicrobiellum ovillum. The sequence goes on along the minus strand of NZ_DGIC01000010.1, from coordinate 260,539 downwards.
CGTTAGTTGTAGTAATACACGATTTGCATAACAACTCAAAAGTTCAACAAAACATAGAACAAATCATAAACTTTATTTCCAACAATTCGAAAATAAATAAAATAATAATAGAAGGTGCACCCAACAAACAGATATCAACAAAATTATTTTCTTCAATAGAAAACAAACAATTTATTAATAATATAACAAACGGTTTGTTAAATGACGGGAAAATTTCAGGTGCGGAATCTTTTGTGATAAAAAACGATTTACACAATTTGTACGGACTTGAAAATTGGGATATATATAACAAAAATATCGAACAGAACTTATTGTTAAAAAACAAATATTTACAAGAAACGGATAAAATTTACGATTCTTTTGTAAAAAGCAGAATATATTTTTCAAAACCGCAACTGTTTTCTTTATTTTCACAAGACACGGATTTTGAACAGCGAATTATAAATTTATATGAATTCTGTAATGATAATAATATTGATATAAGTCTTTATTCGGAAATTAACAAATTTATTGCCGTAACAAAATATAAAAACAAGAAAAACATATCAAAAGATTTATCTCGTTTATTTAATGATATAAAGAATAAAATCCCATACCAAAATTATATGCAAATTACCGCTCTTTTAAAAAATATGGATGTAAACGCTAAAGAAAAATTAAATTTAATATTTAATATTATAAAAAACAGTTCACCGGAAACATTGTTAAAATATGAACCGCTTGTTTTATACTTTAATAATATTGAAACAAGAACAAATATTAATTTTTATGCACTCATGCAACAAACAGACACTCTTGAAAATTTTGTCCTGGATAATTTTGTTGATTATAATGAAAAAGAATTAATATTGGTAGATAAATTTATACATATTGTGTCGGAATATGCAAAGTTATCCATATCTTACGATCAATATAAATATTTTGAACAAAATAAAGAGTATTTATATAACGTATCAATAAAATATTTGGATATTCAATCACTAAAAACAATAAACGATATTCTAAAAGATGAAGATTTGAAAAATTATCATTTAACAAACGAACAAAGAAACAAGATTTTTTACGGCAATATAAAATCGTTAATTAATATTTCCGACAATGATAATATGGAAGTAACGGAAACAAATATAATAGAAAACTTAAAAAATATAGATTCGGTAAACATTGTTGTCGTAGGAGGATTTCATAGCGAACTTACGGATATATTAAAACACCAAAACGTTTCAGTACTGTCTGTTATACCGAGAGTTGAACAATTAACCGATTTTGATAACGAACTTGTAAGGACCGAAAACGTTGTTTATAAAAATGCTTTAGCCCCGCCGACTATTTTGATACAAGCCGATGTTTCCGCAATTGCTTCGATAATAAAACAGTGGTCATATTCCATGACAAATTCCGGTATAGATTTTTTCCGACAAAAGCAGGCAATTAAAAGATGGTTATCGGAAAATAAAGTAGATTTAGAGTTTGATATTGTAAATGAAACACTATATTTAGGTTCTGTTCCGATAGATGATATATTAACTCCCAAAACAAGATATAAAAAAGAAGATAACAACCGTAAAAAAAGCACTATTTCCGATATTATGTGGAAGTTGCACGATATATATTCAAATATAAAAACATTTATATCACAAAAAACAAGGAGTATAAAAAAACTGTTTGGCGGAATTAACACATTTACCGATATTTCTTCTTTATCTTCGCAATATATATCAAGAAAATTATTGAACGAAAGAATAATAAAAAATGAATACCAAAGAACACTTAACAGTTTAAACCAAAAAATGCCGGATGTTATAATAATTTCCGTAAGCAGCGAACAGGATAAAATTTTTTGCGAACAGGTGTTGGCAGATATCAAAACTCATCCGAGTTTTCAAAACACGCAGATACATTACATAATGAAAGAACAAGCGGGAACCGCCGAAGGTTTTATAAAATCTATGGAATATTTAAAATCTTCGGATTTCGGGAAAAATTTCAAAGATTTAACTTCGGTAATAATAGATATAGATACAAACGAAAAAGAAAATATAGCAAGACAAGATCTTCCAATGAAATTTAACGGACGAAATATAACTCCTTTGGAGTTAGCGGTGCTTAACGGTATAAGAGCATGTCATAAATTTAAAACAGGCGGCGGTATTGCGGTTATAGATCCGCAAAGTATATATATAGGAAATATGCTTCCTACCGAAGATATTACTTTTATATCGTCTGCAGTTAATATGGAAGAAATTCAACATCACAGACATTCGTTAATAATTAAAGATTATCCCAGCACATTGGAAGAAATTTATTACGGCTTTACACCCGAAAACATTTCCGATATTGTTGAGAGAAAAGGTATAGAGCACAGAAACTTTTATAATTTCGATAATAACAGAATGAGACAATTTGAAATCGCTACCGGCAATATTCTTATCAGTTTTGACGACGAAACAAAATATAAAGAGTTTTTTAATTTTATATCGGAATACGGAAACAATCTTAACAATTTGTCGGAAAAAACACATTTGTTTCAACATATATTTGTTCCTTTTATCAGACTTAAAAACAAACAAAATGTAAGTTCGTATTTTGCAAAAACGGCATCCGCACAAGACAGAGACATATTTATTGATTTTGCCGATAGAATCGCTAACTATTATCAAAACAGCAGTTTAATACAAGAAATGAAGTTCGGAGTGTATCATCAGTCCAAATCTTTATACAGCAGAAATTTTACAAGGCAACTTATTAATAAATTATCGGGAATTTTTAAATCAAAACAATTTCAGCATATAAAACAAAATACAAAATCAACAATACAACAAAAGCAGGTTGTAATAACCGAAACTTTTGATGAAGATAATGCCTTATCGAGAGCATATAAAATGTTGTCGCAAATTCAGGATAAGCAGTTGGATTCATCCGTTGATTACGAACAGGTGTATGACACATTGATAGAAATATTTAGAACAACCCCCGTTCAAAAAGAACTTTATACTTCCGAAAATGTTAATACGGCAAAACTTTATAAATATATGTCCGATATTATAAGCAACACAATTGCCCAAATAAACAACGAACAAATTTCAAATACAAACAGAATAGAAAGAACATACTTGGAAAATTTAAAAATAAGTTTTCTTTCTATGCAGCATTACACAATAGAATATTTAAGATTGTTGGATTACACAACGAATTTATCCACTTTGGGAAGTTATATATTTCCTAAAAGTTCTTTTTTCGAAAAATCGAAGTTAATGCCGTTAAACAGACTTATTTTCGGACTCGCAAGAGGCATAAAAAAATCCAAGCAAAATGTACGAGAACAGCTTGCAACCGTATATTCTTCGGGAAACTTTTTAATAGATTCGTTATATTCTTTTCCTATACTTAAAAACGATATTGAATCATTCATAACAAGTGTTGAAAATCCTAAGGAAAAGACATCCGTAGGTATACAAAAAGAATGGGGAAGCAGAAGAGCCGTTCAAAGATTTTTGTCGTTGTCCATTGCATTACAATCTTTTATGACTACAATAATAACGGCATTAAGTACATCATCATTTACCGTAGCAACAGTTTCTACGGCGGTAATTTCTTTAATGACAGGATTAGGACTTTCCGTTTTTTTACATAGAACGGGAATCGGTATGGGTCAAAATGATAAATTTTATAATGAAAAGAAAAAAGAAATAGAAAATGAACTGGACGGTCAAAATTCCATAAAAGAATCTATGGATTTTTTTGCTTACGATATAAATAAAATTTCGCAGTTGGAAAAATTTTATGCCAAGTTAGCAAAGAATGCATCAAGAGAAAATAAAGAATTGTTAAATTCAACATTAACTTTGTTACATCAATATAAAGAGAACTGCGATTTAATGTTGATAGCCCCGATTTTAAATAACAGCAGACAGCTTTATATATTACTTGCCGGAAGATCCGATTTGCAGTTGCGATTATTACAGTTTATAGATTATTTAGAGAAATTAAACATTGAAGATGAACCGAAAGAATATAAGGGTATAAGTCACGGATTTGTTTCCGATAGAGAAATTCAAGAACAAGAAATCAACGGACATTTGAAAAATTGGTTTGAAATTTTAAAAACAAAATCTGTTACCAAAGAATCAATTGATAACATAATAACAAATGCCACCGAAATAATAGAAAAAACAAATTTTAATCCGACCGTATTAAAAGGAACAAATAAAGATGTTATTATATCTCAATTACAAGATTTTATTTCTTTTTATAACGACACCGTAAAATTATATTCGGCACTTACAAAACAAGAACAAGACAAATTAAGACCGGAAATAGAAATATTGGAAAAGATGGGAGAATATGCAACTCAATATTATAAAGCATTAAATTATTTGGTAAGTTTGGAAATTTTATACGGATATAGAGTTTCCAAAGGAAACAAACTTTACTTTTTGGAACTGACAGGCTTAATGTCGGTTGTAAGAAATGTATATGGTATACAAGCCGGAATATTTTTATCGAAGAGAAGATTTTTAAAATCCATTACGGCGGTAAAAAATACAGGTAACGAAATACTAAACGGATTATATGACGACAAAATTGAAGAAACGGTGGATTCGTTTTTCAAAGAGAAAGAAAGCCCGAATTATTTTTATTTAGGTATTATAGAAAGTTGGAAAGACAGAAAAATGTTGTCGAGATTTTTGCCGTTGGTTTTATTTATACAAAAAGTTGCAACATCCGTAATTTCCGGCTCATTTTATTTTCAAACATTTGTGATGTCGTTTTTTACGGGTGTAGGTTTAACTGTAAGCTTGCATTGGCTTTCAATAATGATAGGATTTTTTAAAACTTTAGTTATAAGTAAAAAAAATATATCCGCAAAAGAAGGAAAAAATACAATAGAAACCAACAGACAATTGTTGTTGCAAAAACATATAGATGAATTGGCAAAAGTTCCGTACGGACAAATGCCCGACTTGATAATTTTGGTCGGTTCTCAAAGCAGATACACGGCAAAATCGTTAAATGAGGGTGTAAGAAATATAAGAAAGTTCGGAAATTTACAATCCGTTCCTATAGAATCCATCGTTACAAAAAACGACGGTAACGGTAACAGTTTGTTGGATGTATTTAATTTTATTCAATCAAAACAATTTGAAAAAGATTATCCTTCACTATCGCAAAAAGATTTAAGAGATTTAAAAATAGTTGTAGTTAATATCAATGAAACAAATTCGTCCGCAATAAATCAACAGCTCGATATGGAAATACTCGATAAACAAACAACACCGTTGGAACTGTCTTTGTTAAATGCTGTTTGTATGATACAAAAAAATAAAGGACAAAAAGGGAATATCGTTATTGCCGATCCCGGATATATGTATTTGGGTAATTTAACACAAACGAATAATATAACCATGTTTGCTTCGAATGTTACTTATGAACAATTAAAAAATCAAAGTTTACCGCTATTAATTTCGGATCAAGCCGATTTTTCTCAAGACGGCAGCAGCCGTTTAAAAAAACTTTACAGAAATTTCGACTACAAAAAAATATCGAATATTGCCGTGGCATATATGTTTAGTCGTATGTATGATACCGATAATATTTCTCTTGTTCAAATGCCGGCATATGCCGGGCTTATAGGTATGAATTTTGACGACGATAATAACTTTGATTTATTGTTGAAGTTTATGAACATTGCAAGGGAATATGAACAATCTTATAAAGGAAGGAAATTTAAAATCGATCTGATTCAACATTTGCTTACTCCGTTAACAATGTTAATGAATAAAGAAAATATTTTTGTTTATTTGGAAGTTTTAAAAGTTCCCATATCGAATTTGAATCCTCAAATAAAAAAAGAATACGATGATTTCTTTTACGGATTGTTCGACAGGCTTAACAACGAATTTCAAAATGGAATTTCAGATTCGTTTATTAATGTTGTATCGTCGCAGGATTCCACTTTAACCAGAAGCGGCATTCTGGGAAATATTTTCTATAAGAATTTTATTTCGTTGTTGAGCACTCTAAAAAATTTCAATGCAGGTAAAGCGGTAGATAAAATTGCGGATACAATGAAAAATATGTTTGTATCTCAAAAACAATCCGGTATTTTAATTGTTCCGCAACTGACACCGTTTTCAAGACATCAACTTTTTGCATTCGATAACGAGCTCAGCGGTAACATTGCAATTACATCTTTTGATCAATTATCGGACGACAAAAAAGATTCGGGTGTAATTATTAATGTCCCCGTTGAAAATACCGTAATTCCCGCAAAGGTATATTATGATGTTATTGTAGATAACAAAGGAAATAATCATGTTGTTGTAGCATTTATGCCCGTATTGCTTGATAATATTGATATGTATTCTTCCGTAACGGAAACGGATTTTATAAAATCGATTTTATCGGAAGATAAAACAAAACAAAACAAACTGAGAAAACAATTATTTATCGGCAGAGCAACATTAGCATTTATTAAAGAATTGCAATCAAATTCCAAATTAAATTTTATATATGATAATTCCGATTTTATGGCGGACAATGTTGACGCATCTTATATTGTATCTTTCGACGATTCCGGATTATTCAGTGTTGCCGAACTTATAAAAGATGATTTTTTCACGGATACCGATTTACAAAATATTAAACATATAAACATTGTTACAAATCAAAAATCAACAAATATTACGGTGGATGATATAAAAAGGTTACGATTATCACCGTTGGTTAATAAGTATGAAATATCCGACAACGAACAACTGAACTTATCGTTATTATTTAAACTTGTATCAAATTACAATTATTCGTTTGAAGATTCGGATTTTTCGTTATTTTTGAAAAATCCGAAACAATATGCACAAGATATGCTGAAAAAAATATTCGACACAAAAACCGTAATAAGAGATTTTTCTAACATAAACACTGTTACGGAAACGGATATAAATGCGCTTTCTTCGGAAGAGTTTAAATATTTGTTAAATGATGTTAAACCGGAAAGCATTATAATAAAAAATGTTTTTTATCGTGGAACGGAATTATTTAATATTTATTCGTTGGATATTTATTCCGAAATAGACAGGCTTAATAATACCGAATTAGATAAATTTAAAACTTTATTGGACGGCAATAATACTTTAAACAACAGTAAAATTTTTGTTTTAAATAATTTGTTGCAATACATAAAATCAAATAAACAGGAATACGAGCCGTTCAAACAATTTTGTGAAGGTATGTCCCCCGAATTAAAAAAAGAATTGGAGCTTTTAACTGCCGGAATGATTATAAATAACCAATCAGTTACCGAAGAAACAATTGAAAAATTAAAAGCGGAAAATTCGGATAAATGGAATTATTATTATGAATTAAACCAATATATGCAATATATAGCATATATTCGTTATCAACAAATTACGGAGTTGTCGCAATTGTCAAATACCAAAATAGTGTTCGGTATAGATATTTCGCAAACTTCGTTAACACAAACTGTTTCCCAAATAAACAATCTTCATAAGATGTTTGGTATTAACGGTTTTAAATTAAACGGATTACCGAATAATATTTATCAGCAACAAACAATTGCATATATTCATAAAAATATAACCAATGATATTGTTTTAATTTTTGATGATATAACACAAACAATAGATGTAAGCGGATATAACAATATTATTTGTTTATCAAACACAGTCTCACAAGAAACAACAAATCATTTGAAAATTGATTTATCTTCAACGGAAGATATAAACGACTTTTTAACAACATTATCAAAAAATAATAAATTGATGACATTATATATTGATATGAGCAATATTACGGGTAATTCCGCTATTTTAACAAGATTTTTCTCGTTGATAAATTTATTAAAGAGTGCCGATACTTTTGATTATGTAGAATACGGCAGGCATTTTATAAACAAATATAAAGATGATATTTTATTTGATACTAAAAAAGGAAATATTAAAATAATCGATATTTCAAATATAGATGATATGAACAAAACAAATTGCTTTTCTTTTGTTTATAAAGTTTTGTTTGAAGCAAATATAAACGACATAAATAATGACGAGTTGTTTGAATTAATAGCTCACTTATATATGCAATATGAATATTCAAACGATTTAAATAAAGAAAAAATAGTATTAGAACTGAAAGGTATACTTTTGGCTATAGCACAACTTCAACAAATTACGGAAATTTCATTTGAAGATAACGGTATTGATTTCAATAACATCAATTCGATACTTGCTTGTGCCTAATAATCAACCGAGCACTTTCATTATGTGCATTGTTATTTTGTTAATCCCGCCGGACATTATCAGTATTCCCATAAGTATTAAAAGTGTTCCGGAAACGATTTCTATTACTTTGTAATATTTTTTTAACGAGTTAAACAATGTTAAAAATTTACTTACAAATAATGCGGTCAGTATAAACGGTATTGCAAGACCTAAAGAATAAATTAAAAGTAAAAGCGTTCCTTTTGCAATTGTTCCTTGAGTTGCTGCCATTATAAGAATAGATGCAAGTATCGGGTCAACGCAAGGTGTCCAACTGAATGCAAAAGCGCACCCTATAAGATATATGGTGAAATAGTTTGAAGTTCTTTTTATTTTGTCCATCCAGGCGAACTGTTTATATAAAAGTTTTATTTTGAATATTCCGAGCAGATGTAACCCGAAAATAATAATAATTATTCCGCCGACCGTTCTTAAAATATCTATGTTATTTAAAAAGAATTGTCCTATAATTGTTACCGATAATCCCAAAAACACAAATACTGTAGTAAATCCCAACACAAAACAAATCGATGATAAAAAAACGGATAACAAATTTTTTCTGTTATCCAATTCTTCTATAGACAGGCCTGTAACTAATGTTATATATACGGGTATAAGAGGCAAAATACAGGGACTTATAAAAGTTAATATTCCCGCAAAAAGACTTGCAAATATTGGAAAGTTACCTAACTCTTGCATTATTAAGGTTTTACCTCAAGCATTTTTTGTATCGGAACAATTGCTTTATCCGCAATTTCTTTAGGAACTTTTATCTCGTTATTCATTTCTTTCAGAACATTTAACACTTTATCCAACGAATTTTTTTTCATGTTTGGGCATACCGCCAAATCCGTAACGGGATAAAACTTTTTGTTTGGATATTCTCTTTGTAATTTGAATGTTATCTCGTTTTCCGTTCCTATAATAAATTCTTGTTTATCACTTTTTGCAACATAATTTAATATGCCGGTTGTGGATAATACTTCGTCTGCAAGTGCAACCGTTTCAGGGCAACATTCCGGATGAACCAGAAAAACCGCATTAGGATGCATTTCTTTTTGTAATGCAACATATTCCGGTAACATTTTCATGTGCGTGGGACAAAATCCGTTCCACAAAATAAGTTTTTTGTTTAACACTTTTTGTGCATAAGAACCTAAATTTCTGTCCGGACAAAATATTATTTTATCGTTTTGAACCGACTTAACCACATTTATTGCATTTGAAGATGTACAACAAATATCTGTTTCGGCTTTAACTGCCGCAGACGAATTTATATATGTAACAACCGTTGCTCCTTCATTTTCTTTTTTAAATTGTCTTAACTGTTCTGCGGTTATCATATCTGCCATAGGGCAACCGGACTGTAAATCGGGTAACAAAACTTTTTTATTCGGGCTTAATATGGAAGCGGTTTCCGCCATAAAATGTACACCGCAAAAAACAATAACATCGGCATTTGTATTTGCTGCTTTTCTGCTGAGCTCCAAAGAATCGCCTGTGAAATCTGCAATAGATTGTACTTCTTGCCTTTGATAATTATGAACAAGTATTACGGCATTTCTTTGCTTTTTTAAGTCTTGAATTTGTTGTATTATTTCTTCTTGCATAACATTTTACCCTTAAATTAAGATACGATTACTATACTAAATTCTCTAAATAATATTTTCGAAAATTATAAATTGTAAATTAGAAAAAAATCTATGATTTTTTTCTAACAATATTTCCGATAAATTTGCTTGTTCCTATAACGGCATACACAATGAATCCCAATATGAAAAGTCTGCCCCAGGAAGCAAGCGATATTCCTTCCGTTGAGAAGAATGTATTTACCGGAGAAACATATAAGAATATAAGTTGTGTTGCAAACATTATAAAGATACCGAGCCAAATGTACGGATTTGAAAATAAACCTAATGAAAACATAGATTTTGTCATCGAGCGGCAATTTAATAAATACATACTTTGACATACTATAAATACGGAAACCGCAACTCCTCTTGCCTGCGCAAGTGTGGCTCCGTGAGCAAGTTCATAATTAAACAATATTACTACACCGGTAACTATTATGGCACTTATAATTGCAAGTCTGTACCAGAAAACTCCGTCCATAATTTTCATATCCGAACTTATAGGTTCCCTTTCCATTATTCCTTCTTCTTTCGGTTCAAAAGACAGCATCATACCTAAAAATAATGCCGTAGACATATTTATCCACAGAATTTGTTTCGGTAATATCGGAAGTTCCGGCATGTTAAGGAAAATTGCCACCATCATGGCAATACCTTGTGCCATATTTGTAGGGAGTGTCCAAATAATAAATTTTCTTATATTATCAAATACACATCTTCCTTCTTCAACGGCAGCAACAATAGAAGCGAAATTATCATCGGTCAAAACCATATCTGCGGATTCTTTTGCAACTTCCGTTCCGGTTATTCCCATAGCAACACCGATATTTGCCTGCTTTAACGCGGGAGCATCATTTACACCGTCACCGGTCATGGCGGCAATGTTGCCTTGTACTTGTAATGCTCTTACAAGTCTTAACTTTTGTTCGGGAGTTACTCTTGCAAATACCGAATATTTTACCGCTATTTCCTTTAATTTTTCATCGTCATATTGTTCAAGTTGGCTGCCTGTTATTGCTGTATAGTCGGGATTTTCTCCTTTAATTATTCCTATAGCTTTTGCTATTGCCGAAGCGGTTAATGCATGGTCACCGGTAATCATTTTAATTTTTATTCCGGCACTGTGACATTTTTTAACGGCTTCTATAACTTCCGGTCTTGCGGGGTCTATCATTGCTTGAAGCCCTACGAAAGTTAATCCGGTTGCAATATCTTCATGTCTTAACTGTTTATGGTTTTCGTCTAAGTCCGTGTATGCAAAACATAAAACTCTTAAACCTCTTGTTGCCATTTCGTTTGCAACTTTAACTATTTCATCTTTATCGAAAGGTATTTTATTGCCTTGTTTATCAAGCATATAAGAACACATATTCGTAATTTTTTCTACGGCACCTTTTACAAACGCAATGTTTGTTCCGCCGTTTTCATGTAATGTTGCCATATACTGATATTGAGATTCAAAAGGTATAGTATCGAGTTTCGGATATTGTTCTACAAGCTCATCATTAAGTTTTGCTTTTGCTCCGGAAACTATTAAAGCACCTTCGGTAGGATCGCCTTGAACATCATTTTTTCCGTCAATATTTATTATTTTTGCATCGTTACATAAATAGCCTGCCGTTAAACAAAGTTTTAAAGATTTTGAATATTCTATACCTATAATCGTGTTGTTTTCTTTAAGTTTTAATTGACCGTCAAAACTGTAACCTGTCCCGGACACTTCTATTGTTTTACCGTCCGTAAACATTTCAACAACGGTCATTTGGTTTTCGGTTAAAGTTCCTGTTTTATCCGAACAAATTACGGTTGTGCTTCCTAAAGTTTCTACCGCAGGAAGTTTTCTTATAATGGCTTTTCTTTTAGCCATTCTTGAAACGCCGATAGCAAGAGTAATTGTCATTGCTGCGGGAAGGCCTTCCGGTATTGCCGCAACGGATAAACCGATAGCCGCCAAGAACATCAATACCCAACCTTGATTGTGGTATATACCTACACCGAATGTAACTACAGCCATAGTTAAAATTAAATATATTAAGAATATACTGAATTTTGCCATTCTTTGAGTTAACGGCGTATCCAATACATCCGCAGAAGAAATCAGTTGAGAAATTTTGCCGACTTCGGTATTATCGCCTGTTGCGATAACAACGCCTTTACCGCTGCCGTAAGTTACAAGAGTAGAAGCATATAACATATTTTTTCTGTCCGCCAAAACGGTTGAAGACGGTAAAGTGTTAATGTTTTTTTCTACAGGCAAAGATTCGCCGGTAAGGGCCGATTCGTTTATTTGCAGTTCTCTTGATGATATAAGTTTTATATCGGCGGCAACTTTATCTCCGGAAACAAAGAATAAGATATCGCCCGGAACAACTTCGGAAGAATCAATATGCATTCTTTTTCCGTCTCTCATTACCACCGCTTGAGTTGTCATGGACTTTGCAAGAGCTTCCAAAGATTTTAATGCTTTTGATTCTTGAATAAATCCCACTATTGCATTAACCAAAACAACACCGAATATTACACTGCAATCCGCCCATTGTTTCAAAAACAGTGTTATAAAGCCGGAAATGATTAACACATATAAAAGACTGTTATGGAACTGTAAAAAGAATCTTTTTATAGGACCGTCACCTTTTTTCTGTGTTAAAATATTTTTCCCATATTTTTGTTGTCTTTCGGAGATTTCGCTTTCTTTAAGTCCGGTATGAGCATTGCTGTTAAATTCTTTTAAGACATCGTTAATTTCAATACTATGCCAAAATTTTTGTTCTTGGTTTGTTCCGTGATTTTCCATCGTTTTTCCTCTGTTTTTGCGAGATTATTTAGTAATTACGAAAATTGCCTGTTGAGCAAATAAGTTCGGTAATATATGACAATATTTGTTATTAGCTATAAAATATTTTTCCATTATTTTGTACTTTCTTTCTTTGCAGAAAACTTCAAAATCTTTTATGCTTAAACATCTGATATTCGGAGTATCGTTCCATCCGTACGGAAGAGATTCCGTAACAGGTGCTCTTCCGCCGAAAAAGAGTTTACTTCTTACCGTTATATGAGCAAAGTTGGGAAATGCAACAATAACTTTTTTACCGATTCTTAAACATTGTTTTAATACTTCATCGGTTCTTGTAACCTGTTGCAAACTTTGGCTTAATATAACAAAATCAAAAGTATTATCTTTGTAAAAATCTAATGCCCCGTCTATATCCGAATGCATAACACATAACCCTTTTTCCACACATTTATATATTGCATCTTCGGATATTTCCACACCTTGAGTATTTGCTTGTTTATTTTGTTCAAGTAAAAACATTAAATCACCGTCACCGCACCCCAAATCCAAAACTTTTGATTTCGGTGTTACGATTCCGGCTATTTTTAAATGTGATAATAAAGTATTTTTATCTTTCACTACCAAAAACCTCATCATATAATCTGTTTAAAAAGTTTTTTACGAGTCTTGTTTCATCTTTTACTTCCAAAAGAAAAGCATCGTGTCCGTAAGTGGAAAATATGTTACAGTAAGTAACTTCCTGATTTTTCATCTTTAAAAATTTCACTATATTTTCCGATTGATACGGAGGATACAGCCAATCGGACTTAAAGGATATAACCAAAAATTTTATATCCAAATTTTTTTCTTCCGGTAAAAAATTGTCTTTTTGAACATCAAAATAATCTATAGCTTTAGATAAATATAAGTAACTGTTGGCATCAAATCTTTTTACAAAAGAACTTCCTCTGTATCTTAAATATTCTTCCACTTCAAAATCGGCATTGAAATCGAAATTTTCATTCGGTTCCGGATTTTTAACGGGAAACTTTTTCTGCATGGAATAATCGCTCATATATGTAATATGTCCCAGCATTCTTGCAACCGCAAGACCTTTATCCGGTTCGGGACCTCCGTAATAGTGTCCTTTTTTCCAGGCAACGTCGCCCATTATTGATTGTCTGCCGACTTCGTTAAAAGCAATTTGCTGAGGCGTGGATCTTAAAGTAATTGCTATTGGAATTGCTGAATATATAAATTCCGGATAATCCATTGCCCACTGTAATACCTGCATTCCGCCCATGGAACCGCCCGCAACGGAAAACAATTTTTCTATACCGAAATATTCAACCAATTTCTTTTGAGCTTTTACCATATCTGATATCGTTATTGCCGGAAAATCCGTTCCGTACGGAACACCTGTTGCCGGGTTTATTGATTCCGGTCCCGTAGTTCCGGCACAACCGCCCAAAACATTTGAAGCAATAATAAAATATTTGTTGGTATCAAAAGCTTTTCCTGGACCAACCATTGAGTCCCACCAACCGGGTTTTTTGTCCCCTTCGTGAAAACCCGCACAATGAGCATCACCCGTAAAAGCATGAGTTATCAATATGGCATTGTTCTTTTTTTCGTTTAAAGTTCCGTAAGTTTCGTAAGCTATTGTAACTTGCGGTAAACTTTGCCCGTTTTCAAGAACAAGGTTTTCAAAAGTAAAATATTTAGTTTGAACAATTCCTACACTATCTCTTGCCAAAATAAAACCTCATTTAAAATTAAAATAATAATGAATTTCATATTATAGTATTTTTTGCATCAAAAATATAGTGTTTATATGTTTTTTATATTAAAAAAAATTGCATAAAATTTATATTTTTGTTATTATCTAAAAGATATAAACAAGAATAAATTATCTTGTTTTTTTATTTTTCAAATTAAATTCGGAGGATATAAAATGCACATACTCGTTTGCATTAAACAAGTACCCGGAACGACCAATGTTCAAATTGATCCGGAAAGAGGTACTTTGAAGAGAGAAGGTGTTGAAGCTATAATAAACCCTTTTGATGAATATGCTATAGAGGAAGCAGTAAGACTTAAAGAAAAAGTCGGCGGTAAAGTTACCGTTATTACAATGGGACCTCCTCAAGCGGAATCCGCTTTAAGAGAAGCTATTTCAAGAGGTTGTGATGATGCAATTCTTATAGGTGACAGAGCATTTGCAGGTGCGGATACTTGGGCAACTTCCTATGCTATATCAACCGCAATTAAAACCATACCGGATTTCGGTGTAATATTTTGCGGGAAACAAGCAACAGACGGTGATACCGCACAGGTTGGACCTTCGGTAGCTGAAATGTTAAACATTCCGCATGTTGCATATGTAAGAAAAATCGAAGAAGTTACTGAAAATTCAATAAAAGTTCAAAGAATGATGGAAGACGGATACGATTTAATAGAAGCTCCGGTTCCTTGCTTGCTTACAGTAGTTAAAGAAATAAATACACCGAGAATTCCTTCGCTTAAAGGTAAAATGGCAGCAAAAAAAGCGGTTATAAAACAATTAAATGCAGCGGCAATAAATGCAGATACTAAAAAAACGGGTTTGGCAGGTTCTCCTACACAAGTTAAAAAGATATTTACACCTCCTCAAAGAACAGGCGGAGAAAAGTTTGAAGGTGAACCTCAAGATATAGCTGCACAGTTGGTAAAGAAGTTGGTGGACAACAGCTTAATATAGGAGAATAAAAATGGCTAATAAAATAATTGTAGATTTAGATAAATGTGTAGGTTGCGGAGCTTGTGAAGCTGCTTGTCCGTTCGGTGCAATATCTTTAAAAGACGGTAAAGCCGCAGTTGACGGTGAAAAGTGCAGATTTTGCGGTTCTTGTGTTCAGGCTTGTCCCGTAAGTGCAATCACAATGCAAAAAGAAGAAGTTAAAGATGCCGTAGATAAATCTTTATATAAAGGTGTATGGGTATATGCAGAACAAAGACACGGTGAAATATCATCTGTAGTATACGAACTTTTAAATAAAGGCAGCGAGCTTGCAAAAACATTAAATGTTCCTTTAAGTGCCATACTTATCGGTTCAAATATATCTGCAAAGGCTCAGGATTTAATAAACAGAGGTGCAGACAAAGTTTATGTTTATGATGATCCTATCTTGGCGGAATTTCAAGACGATCCGTATAGTTGCATATTGGCAGACTTAATAAAAGAAGAAAAACCTGAAATCGTATTGATGGGTGCAACAAATATAGGAAGATCTTTTGCTTCAAGAGTTGCAGCAAAAATTTATACCGGTCTTACTGCCGATTGTACGGCATTGGAAATAGATTCCGAAACAAGAAATTTAATGCAGACAAGACCTGCTTTCGGCGGAAACATCATGGCAACGATTTTAACACCGAGACACAGACCGCAGATGGCAACCGTTAGACATAAAGTATTTAAAGAAGCTAAAGTTCAAGAAGGCAGAACAGGTGAAGTTATAAATAAAACAGTAGATGCACAAAAAGTTATTAACAGAACAAAATTCATCGGTTTCTTTAAAGATCAAAGTGCAGATGTAAATATTTCGGATGCAGATATTATAGTTTCGGGCGGCAGAGGTTTAGGTAATCCGGAAGGATTTAAACTTATAAAAGAATTGGCAGACTTGTTGGGCGGAGCGGTAGGAGCATCAAGAGCAGCCGTAGATGCCGATTGGATACCATATTCTCATCAGGTTGGTCAGACCGGCAGAACGGTAGCACCTAAAATTTATATTGCTTGCGGTATTTCTGGACAAATTCAACATATGGTCGGTATGAGTTCATCGGATACAATTATAGCAATAAACAAAGATAAAGATTGCCCTATGATGCAAACAGCAACATATTCGTTGGTTGGTGATTTGTATGAAATTATTCCGGCAATAATAAAAGAAATAAAAAATGTTAAAGGATAAGGAGAGGTAAAAGTAAAATGAAAAAATTAGTAATGTTGGTAGCAGTATTTGTAAGTTTGGCAGCAGTTTCGGTTTATGCAGCAGATTCGTCACAGTTTATTGACATTTGTAAAGAAGGCGGAATAGCAGCAATACAAAGTATGTTAACCACAGGTACCGTTGATGTAAATGCTGTTGCAAAAGAAACGGGAAAAACAGCTTTGATGTCAGCTTGTGAAAACACATCATCTTCAGCAGTTGCTATAGTTGGTTTGTTATTGAATAAAGGTGCAGATGTTAATGCAGCAGATGTTCTCGGAAAAACAGCTTTGGATTATGCAAAAAACAATGTAAAATACGGCGATAAAATTGTTCCTCTTTTGGAAAAAGCAGGTGCGGTTAAATCGGCAGTTAATACAATAAAGAATTCTTCTGCAACAGTTTCTGAAATGGCAACGGCAGCAGCAACGGCAGCAGCAATACAATATGCAACATCCGAAGAAGTTTCAACAAAAGATCTTGCAACAACAGCAGCAAATGCAGCACAACAAACAGCAGCAGCAAAATCAACAGAACCTAAACAAGAAGAAGCAAAAGAAGAAGGCGGTTTCTTCAGCAAATTGTTTAGTTTCTTTAAGAAATAAGTTTTTTGACAAGTTTTTCTACGATGATAAATTGTAGAAAAAAACAAATTATGATATAATTTGAAAATAAATCTGGAAAGGTCGCATAGTTGGTCTAGTGCGCCGGTTTGCTAAACCGGTGTACAGGTGAAAGCCTGTACCGAGGGTTCGAATCCCTCCCTTTCCGGATTTTTTTATTTTTAATAATACATTTTTGTATAATATTGATTGTAACAATAAGTTGAAACGGAAGTCTAAAATAATAACGATATTATATAAAGGAGCATTATTATGAAAAAAATATTTTCAATAGTTGCAATGTTGTTTTTTGCTACGGGCTTGTTTGCTGCAAACACCGTAAATATGAAACTCGGTAAATTTGATGTAACGGCAATACAAATACAGCCAATGAACCACAAAAAAGAATTGTTTCGCTACAAAGATGAAAAAAAACTTCAAGAATTTTTAAATCAAACAGATTCAAATGCATCTGCAATAAATGTTTTTTATGTTGATACCGGTGACCACAAAATATTGTTTGATACAGGCATAAATGCACCTGCATTATTGGAAGCATTAAAGAGTATCAATGTTGATCCTAAAAATGTGGATATTATATGTATTACCCATATGCATTACGACCACATAGCAGGTCTTATAAACGACTATAACAAAACATTCCCCAAAGCAAATGTTTATATTGCTCAAGAAGAAATCGATGCAAACAAAACTTCCGAAGTCTTGTTGGCATATCCGAACAGAATAAAATCATTTAAACAAAACGAACAAATATTGCCCTTTATAAAATCTGTTCCGGCATTCGGACATACTTTAGGACACACAATGTTTGAAGTTACAAGCGAAGGACAAACAATGTTGGTATGGGGCGACATTTTGCATGCACCTATACAATTTCAAGATCCCGAAATTTTTTTGGTATATGATACAGATCCTATACAGGCATTATCTGTAAGGAAAAAAGTTTTGAAAGACTATGCGGATAGCGGCAAATATATCGCAGGTGCACACCTTTTGAATTGCGGTATAGGTAAATTGCAAAAAGATGAAACCGGCAAATATCAGTTTGCTTTTGTTCAACAATAAATAATATTTTCTTGACATTAGAGCTACTCTAACTTATAAAATAATAAGATAGAAGAATGGAAAAGGAAATTAAAAGATAACAAAATTTGTTTTTAACAAATTTTACAAGTTAGCTTCCAAATCCTCCAATCTTCTAATCATCTAATCTTCTAACAAATCTGGAGGGTTTTTATGAAAAAAATAATGGTTTGTGCAGTAGTGGTAACAATTTTAACTTGTGGATTTATGTTGTTCAAAAATAATAATGGAGGCGAGGTTATGGCAGAATCAAAAAGCAACAAGAAAGTTTTGGTAGCATATTTCAGTGCAAGCGGAGTAACGGCAAAGGTTGCAGAAAGACTTTCTAAAGCAACCGGAGCAGATTTATTCGAAATTAAGCCTGCACAACCATACACAAGTGCAGATTTGGATTGGACAAACAAAAAAAGCAGAAGCTCGGTAGAAATGGATGATAGAAATTCCAGACCTGCTATTGCAAATAAAGTTGCAGATATGAGTCAATATGATGTTATTTTTGTAGGGTTCCCTATTTGGTGGTACAGAGAACCTTCAATCATAGATACATTTATGGAAAGTTATGACTTTTCAGGTAAACAAGTTATACCTTTTGCAACTTCCGGCGGTTCGGGAATGGGTGATTCCGGCAGCATTATGCAAAAGTTATCACCTAAAGCTAAAGTTGACAGCGGAAAAAGATTTAGTTCCGGAGTTTCTGAAAAAGATCTTAAAGATTGGGCTGCTAAGTTTTTTTAAAGTTGCTTCATTATAGCCTAAAATCTTATTTTCGGAGGGATTGTATGAACAGAAGACAATTTTTAAAATCTACGCTATTTACAGCAATAGGCGCGGTTGTATTATCTGCATGTAAAAAAGTTACTGCGGAAACCAAAAAAATTGTAGGAAAAGTTTATACAAAAAAATTTAAAAATCTCGATATATCCGCTATCGGTTTTGGTCTTATGAGACTTCCTCAAAAATTAGGCGGTCCGGATGTTGAAGCAGTTCAAAAAATGGTAGATTATGCAATGGAACATGGCATAAACTATTTTGATACCGCATGGTTTTATCATGGCGGTAAATCGGAACTTACGGCCGGTAAAGTATTAAAAAAATATCCCAGAAACAGTTTTTATTTGGCCGACAAACTTCCGTTAAGTCGTCTTGGCGGGAAAGATACAGTTATACCGACTTTTAATGAACAGTTAAAAAAATGTCAGGTAGACTATTTTGATTTTTATCTTGCACATAATATAAATAAAAGCGAATGGGAAACAGTAAAAAATTATGATGTTTACGAACAACTTTTACAAAAGAAAAAAGAAGGTAAAATAAAATATTTAGGCTTTTCCATTCATGATACACCGGAACTTTTAGAAGAAGTTATCAGCACATATAAGTGGGATTTTGTTCAACTTCCAATCAACTTAATAGATTGGGAAAAAACTGATAGCAGCGGTTGGTATGGCGTAAATGCAAAAAAACAATATGAAATTGCGACAAAAGCAGGTCTTCCCGTAGTTGTAATGAATCCTTTAAAAGGCGGACAATTATCTACACTTAACAATGCTGCGGTAGAATTATTGAAAAAAGAAAATCCCGATGCTTCTCCGTCTTCATGGTCATTGAGATATGTTGCATCTTTAGAAAATGTTTTTTGTGTGTTAAGCGGTATGACGGAAATGGAACATATGGTAGATAACGTTAATACATTTATAAATTTTAAACCTTTAACCGAAAAAGAACAAAAAGTACTTTCCAATGCTATTGCCGTATATAAATCTTCCGGAGCAATAACATGCACTTATTGTCAATATTGCGTAGGATGTCCGATAGGAATAGATATTCCGAAAAATTTCAATATATACAATCAATATAAAGCAGACAACAAAAAAGAAAATTTTATTGCCGCTTATGAAAGTATTAAAGCGGAAAACAGAGCCGATAAATGTATAAGCTGCGGAGTATGTAAACCGAAATGTCCTCAGAAATTGGATATTCCGACATTATTGAAAGATGTTGCAGCTCTATACAAAAAATTGAGTTAACAATGTTCAGATCGATGAGAAGATTTAAACAACAATTAACACAAGAAGAATGTGTTGAAATATTAAACACCGAAGTCAGAGGAGTGTTATCCGTATTAGGCGATGATGATTATCCTTACGGTATTCCGATAGACTTTTATTATAACCAACAGGAAAACAAAATATATTTTCATGGCGCCAAAGAAGGTCACAAAATAGATTCAATAAAAAGACATAACAAAGTTTCGTTTTGCGTTTATGATAAAGGTTACAAAAAAGAAGGTCATTGGGCTCTGTATTTCAAAAGTGTTATAGTTTTCGGTAAAATAAAAATAGTTGAAGATTTTAACAAAGCGGTAGAAATTTGTCGTAACTTATCTTTAAAATTTACAAAAGATACTTCCGAAATTGATATAATGATAGAAAAGTATGCAAAAAATGTAATGTGTTTGGAAATGGACTGTGAACATATTACAGGTAAATCCGTAGCGGAAAAATAATATGGAAGAAGAATCATTATTTGAAGATAATACCAATCAACCATTGGCTTGGCGGTTAAGACCGAGAAATTTGGAAGAATTTGTCGGTCAACAGCATTTAGTCGGTGAAGGAAAAATATTAAGAAAGCTTATAGAAAACGATAAGATTTCTTCCATTATATTTTGGGGTAATCCCGGAATAGGCAAAACTACTCTTGCAAGAATTATTGCCAACAAAACCAACTCAAAATTTATAGATTTTTCCGCCGTTACAAGCGGAATAAAAGATATTAAAGAAGTTATGGCTCAAGCCGAAAACAACAGAAAGTTCGGTCAAAAAACTATAGTGTTTGTGGACGAAATTCATCGTTTCAATAAAGCACAACAAGATGCTTTTTTACCGTTTGTGGAAAAAGGCAGCATCATTTTAATAGGAGCCACAACCGAAAATCCTTCATTTGAAATAAATTCCGCTCTTTTATCCCGTTGCAAAGTTTTTGTTTTTAAACCGATAGAAACTAAAGATTTGGTAAAACTTTTACAAAGAGCAGTTACCGATGAAAGAGGGTTTGGTAAAGAAAAAGTTGTAATATCGGACGACATGCTTAACATTATTGCCGAATTTGCCAACGGTGATGCAAGAACGGCGCTTTCAACTTTGGAAATGGTGGTTTTAAACGGTGACATGGACAAAAACGGTAAAATTACCGTTACAAAAGAAACTTTGGAACAATGTATTTCAAAAAAGAATTTGTTGTACGACAAAAATGGTGAAGAACATTACAACATAATTTCGGCATTACACAAATCCATGAGAAATTCGGATCCGGATGCTGCGGTTTATTGGCTTGCGAGAATGTTGGAAGCAGGCGAAGACCCGTTATATGTTGCCCGCAGAGTTACGAGGTTTGCAAGTGAAGATGTAGGTCTTGCAGATCCCAGAGCACTGGAAATTGCGGTAGCCGCATACCATGCTTGCCATTTTATAGGTATGCCGGAATGTACCGTTCATTTAACTGAAGCTGTTGTTTATATGTCTTTAGCACCGAAATCCAATGCAATGGATACGGCATATCATCTTGCCGCGGAAGATGCAAGAAATCACCTTGCGGAACCTGTACCGTTAGTAATAAGAAATGCTCCCACAAAACTTATGAGAGAACTAAATTACGGTAAAGGTTATCAGTATGCACACGATACAAAAGATAAACTTACAAATATGCAGTGTTTGCCGGACTCTTTAAAAGATAAAACTTATTATTATCCTACGGAACAGGGGTTGGAATCCAAATATAAAGAAAGATTGAAACAAATAAAAGACTGGAAAAAAGCACATAAATAATTCTTAATCATTTATATGCGAAACGAATTTATTTTTTAAATTCTAACTTAAGTACCAAGCGCTGTCACTTTATTTTCATTTTATCTTTTTCAATGCTTTCCAACCAAGTAGTTGTTTGCTTTGTGTATCCGTATGCAGACATATGAGTTTTATTTTGTGCTTCTCCGATTACAATAACATACACACCTTTATTTGTTTTTAACGATTTATCAAATTTTATATCATCAAAATGTCTTTCGGCTGCCGCTTTTCAAAAATTTTTATAGTTGCCAAAATAGGTATTAAGATTATTTACTGTGTTTGTAACGGTATTAATTTTATAATTATAAATTAAAAGAAAATTGAATAATATCGATAATATTAACGGTAAAAAATTGTTTTTGCGACAAACAAAAACAGTTTTTATCATTTGTTTGTTAGTTTTTATAAATCAGAAATTTGACTGCATTGGTCCTAATTTTTATAATATAGAGCATATTAATATAAAGGAGAACAAACTATGATAAAAAGAATATTTATAAGTTTGTTGACGGTGTTATTTTTTTCGGGAGGAACTATTATGGCTGCGGATGATTTATTAACCACAAAAGAAAAAAATATTGTATCGGTATCTCAATATACCGCTACGGGTGACTTACAAAATTTAAAAAAAGCCGTAGATAAAAGTTTGGGTGACGGTTTAACCGTAAACGAAATAAAAGAAATTATGGTTCAATTATATGCTTATTGCGGTTTCCCGAGAAGTTTAAATGCTTTGGGTGTTTTGCTTCAATCAACAAAAGACGGTTCTTTTATTGAAGGAAAAGAAGGAAAAAAATTATCTAAAAAAGAAGACAAAAATAAAGTAGGAACAAAAATTCAAACAGAGCTCGTAGGAAGTCCGGTTAAAGGTGAACTTTTTGAGTTTGCACCTGCGATAGATGAGTATTTAAAAGAACATTTATTCGGCGATATTTTTTCAAGAGGAATCTTGTCCTATAAAGAAAGAGAAATTGCAACAATTGCAGCATTATCTTCCATTGAAGGTGTTGATTCTCAACTTAAAGCGCATATTCAAATAGGTAAAAATAATGGTTTAACCGACGGACAAGTAACACAAATTCTTGTAATGACATCAAAACCGCAAACGGAAGTTTTTGCCATAGGCGAACCTAATCCTTATTCAAAATATTTTATAGGTCAAAGTTATTTGAATATGTTAACTACCGAACAAGTTGTAACGGCAAATGTAACTTTTGAACCTAAATGCAGGAACAATTGGCACATTCACCACAAAGGAGGCCAAATCCTTTTAGTTACCGGCGGCAGAGGGTATTATCAAGAATGGGGAAAGCCGGCACAAGAACTTAAAAAAGGTGATGTTGTAAATATTCCCGCAGAAACAAAACATTGGCATGGTGCGGCAAAAGACAGTTGGTTCAGTCATATAGCAATAGAAGTTCCGTCCGAAGGCGGTTCAACGGAATGGTGTGAAGAAGTTTCGGATGAAGAATATGAGAAATTACCTTAATAACGGAAGCAGTAAAAATGTAAAATTTCTCATGGGAGAATTTAAATGAATAAGAGTTTGTTAGTTGCTGTTTTATTTTTTTGTTGTATGGTAACATCTTTGTTTGCAGACAGTTCGAGTGATATTTTTATGAAATATTTTCAAAAAGCCGAAGATTTAAAACAACAAGGTATAAGTTATAATTTATCTGCCACAACAAACGATAATAAATCAATTTACGCAACAATATACATGAAAGGAGATAAAATAAGAATGGACGCTGCCGAAGGTGCCACGATTATAGATATTGCAAAAAGCGAAATGTATATTTTTTCCGAAAAAGATAAAACTGCAATAAAGATGATGTTAAATATGGAACAGGTTAAACAAGCAACATTGGATATTTCCCAAGAAAAAGCAAAAGAACTGGTTTATTTAAAAGAAGATACAAGAAACGGATATGCTTGTAAAGTTTTTAAAGCAAAAGACGGAAATAAAGGTGTAGAATATTATATGACAAACGAGTATGGTTTCCCTACTTATGTAAAAGAAGAAAATATCGAAAGCACAATAACAGACTTTAAAACAAATCCGATAAAAGACAGTTTATTTGTGTTACCGGAAGATATTAGTGTAATTGATATGGGAAACATAACTGCATTGGCGGAAGAATTTACTCAACAACTATCGGAAGAAAAAGTTGATATCGGTGATAAAGTGAATGATTATTTAAAAAACAGTGTTAATGATGCTGTTGTAAGAGACATGAAAGAAAGTGTACGGGAATTTTATTCTGAGCAGAAATCAAAACTTAAAAAAGAAACTAAGGAAAAAACTAAAGGAAAAACGAAAAAGTAATCGAAAAATTTTTAGAAATATAATATTTGAAGCGGAATTTTAAAATTTGACAGTTGTTTTTTTATAATATAAATTCATACTTATCCAATAGACAAAAAATTTTTATTTAAGTAGAATATACAAGTCAGTAAAATCGGGGCGTGGCGCAGGTGGCTAGCGCACTCCCTTGGGGTGGGAGAGGCCGCTGGTTCAAATCCAGTCGCCCCGATTTGTTAAATGATAAAAAGAGTTTCGTAAGCACTTTCTTAAAAGAGAGATTTTTCGAAACTCTTATTTTTTTATAATAAAATGAATAACAAAACATATTATAAAACCAACCACAAATCACCTTTAGGAAATATCGTAATTTGTTGTGATGAAGACGAAAAGATTGTTGGGTTATGGTTTGAGAATCAAAAATATTTTGCAGATAATATTGACGGTAAAATAACAGAAAATAATAATTTAAAAATATTTGTTACGGTAAAAAATTGGTTAGACAAATACTTTGCAGGCAAAAAACCGAACATAAAAGAAATACCGATAAAATTTATCGGGAACGATTTTAGAAAATCCGTTTGGAAAATACTGTACAAAATACCTTACGGTAAAACTTTAACATATGGTGATATATCAAAACAAATTGCTAAACAAAAAAATATAACAAAAATGTCTGCACAAGCTGTTGGCGGTGCAGTAGGGCATAACCCTATATCAATAATTGTTCCGTGTCACAGAGTAGTCGGCAAAAACGGGAAATTAACAGGTTATGCTGCAGGATTAAGTAAAAAGAAAAAACTTTTAGAACTTGAACAAGTAAATATGGTAAAATAGTTTTGTGTACATTGCTTAATAAAAAATTAAAGCAAAAGGAGAAAAAGATGAAAAAACTTTTTGCGATATTGTTTTTGACGGTAGCATTAATAACTCCTGTTTTGGCAGAAAATGATAAAATTCTTGAAGTAATACCAAAAGTCGGCTATGTACTTTCACCGGAACTAACACCTAAAGAAGGTTCGTCCGTATCAGCCGGTTCTTTATTATCCATCGGTGCGGAAATATTTTTTGATACGAAAGTCAATTTGTTTTTAGGTGTAGGCGGTATGTGGGGACAAGACACCTCTGTTAAACATTCAAACTTGGATATGGGTTTTATAAATCTTTATTCCGAAGCAAAATATAAATTTTTAATAAATATTTCTAAAAAAGAATCTTTATTTGTATACCCGTTATTACAATTAGGTGTCGGGTTTCCGTCTTGGTATGCTTCCAATTCTGACGATGTTAAAGAAGTTACGGTAGTTCCCGGATTTTATTGGGGTACAGGTATAGGGATAGAATATAGAAATATAGTGATTGAATCTATATATGGTTGCAATTATTCGAAAAATCGATATAAAGAACGCAATTTCGGAGATGATGAAACTTTTTATACTGAAGATGATTATTTTAGTGATGAAGAAAATCCGTTCTCATATACAGCATTTAGAATTAATATAGGATACAAGTTTGATTTTTAATTTATAATAGTATCGGACAATATTTATGGCTTCATTAAAACATAAAATAATTAAAGTTAAAGCAGAAAAGATAGTTTTTCCCGGAAATGTTTTGTGCAGATGTGAAGATGGTATAGCTCTTTTTACCGAAGGTTTACTTCCCGGTGAAGAAGCGGAAGTTTTTGTTACAAGAGATAAAAAATCGTACAGAGAAGCCAAACTTGAAAAGATATTAACACCATCCCCTTTAAGAATTGAACCGAAATGTCCTGCGTTCGGTAAGTGCGGCGGATGCTCGTTTGAGCATACGGAATACAAAAATCAAATACAATTTAAAACAGATTGTGTTAAAGAACTTTTAAACTTTTTAGATGTAGAAATACCAAAAGCAAAACAAAGTCCCGTACAATGGAACTACAGAAACAAAATGGAGTTCAGTTTCTATAACGACACTTTCACCAATCTTTCTTTAGGTCTTCATTGTAAGGGAAGTTTTTATAAATATTCCGAAGTTCCTCCGTGCTATATTTCTCATGAAGATATTATAAAAGCATGCGAAACAGTAAAAGAGTTTGCAATAAATACAGGTTTAAAAGCATACAACAACAAATCTCATGAAGGTTTTTTCAGACATCTTGTTCTAAGAAAAGGTGTTAATACCGGCGATTTGCTTGTAAATATCGTCACCAACAAACAAGAAGATATAAACAAAATTTTTTTTGACGGCATTGTAAAACAGTTGTCATATTTTTGTTCAAGTATATACTGGACACAAAACTCAAAGTTTTCCGACGCGGTTAATGCCGAAAGTATAACATTGTTATCCGGTAACGAAAATATTACGGAAACTTTAACAGTAGCGGAACAAAAATTTAATTTTTCCGTTGCTCCGTTTTCTTTTTTTCAAACCAACACAAAAGCAACGGAAGTTTTATACAACACTGTAATAGAACTTTTGCAGCCCGACAAGCAAGATACATTGCTTGATATGTATTGCGGAACCGGAGCAATAGGAATATGTTTATCCCCGCATGTAAAATCTGTTGTCGGTGTGGAACAGGTAGAAGCTTCTATTGAAAGCGCTAAACATAATGCAAAGATAAATAATATAAATAACATTGAATTTTTTGCACAACCTGCACAGGATTGGGTAAAACAAAATGATAAAAAGTTCGATTGTGTTATTATAGATCCGCCGAGAGCAGGCCTTTTTGAAAATGTTATAGAACATCTTTTGTTTTTAAATCCTAAAAAAATAGTTTATGTTTCGTGTAACCCGTCAACTTTGGCACGAGATTTAAAACTGATTACAAAAGACGAAAAATATAAAGTTATAAAAGTTTGCCCGGTGGATATGTTCCCGCAAACTTATCATATTGAGACGGTAGTTTTACTGGAACAAAAATAAAACTTTTGGAGCAACAAATGAAAAATCTTATTGCATATTGCGGGTTGGATTGCGAAAAATGCGAGGCAAGGTTAGCAACAATAAATAACGATAATGAGTTAAGAAAAAAAGTTGCAGAAAAATGGAGCAAATTAAACAATATTACTATTACTCCGGAAATGATTAATTGTGAAGGTTGCAGAATAGACGGAAAGAAAACAGTATTTTGCGATAAGCTTTGCCAAATAAGACAATGTGCTATGAACAAAAAGTATGAAACTTGCGGTGATTGTAACGAAATGAAAACATGCAAAAAAGTTGCAATGGTTGTCGGTAATAATAAAGATGCACTCAAAAATTTAGAAAAATAATTGTTTGGAAATATAATGATTGAAACAGAAAATTTAAAAATCTATGTAGCTTCACAAAACGAAATGGAAAACTTCATTGAGTTACAAACTAATGAAGTTTTAAAAGCTGCTTATACCGAAATGTTGACCGGATGTATTGAAAACCCTGAACAGTGGGAATGGTATGCAATTTGGATGATAGAACTTAAAGACGGAACACATATCGGTGAATTATGTTTTAAAGGTCTTGATTCAAACGGAGTTGTAGAAATAGGTTATGGCATTATGGAACAATATCAGGAACACGGCTATGCAACCGAAGCGGTTAAAGCAATTTCTGCTTGGGCATTTCAAGAACCTAAAGTTACAGCCATAGAAGCAGAAATAGAAGATAAAAATATAGCTTCAAAGAAAGTTCTCGAAAAGTGCGGATTTGTTTTTACCGGAAAAAACGGTAAAGAAGGACCTCGTTACAAATTAACAAGATAACAGGGTGATTGGGGAATAAAGTGGCTTCAAGTAAACAATATTTAGAATTTATTTTAGAACAACTTTCCAATTTAAAAGGCATATCATATCGTGCAATGATGGGCGAATATATAATTTATTATCAAGGTAAAATTGTCGGCGGAATTTATGACGACAGGTTTCTTGTAAAACCCACAAAATCGGCTATAGCAATGATGCCGAATGCAACTATGGAATTACCTTATAAAGGTGCTAAAGAAATGTTGCTTGTTGATGAAGTGGATAATAAAGAGTTTCTGAAAGAATTATTTAATGCAATGTATAGTGAATTACCTGCATCAAAGAGGAAAAAATGAACAACATAATAATCCGTTTAGAAAAGAAAGAAGAGTATAGGGAAGTAGAAAATCTTGTCAGAGAAAGTTTTTGGAATGTGTATCGTCCGGGCTGTTTGGAACATTATGTTCTTAATCAGTTAAGAAATGATAAAGATTTTGTTAAAGAACTTGATTTTGTTATGGAAAAAGACGGCAGGATAATAGGGCAAAATATGTTTATGAAAGCTGTTATTAAAGCAGATAACGGAAAAGATATTCCCATTATGGCTATGGGACCTATTTGTATTGCTAACGAACTAAAAAGACAAGGTTATGGAAAGAAGTTGCTTGATTATTCCATAGATAAAGCAAAAGAACTTGGTTGCGGTGCACTTTGTTTTGAAGGTAATATAGATTTTTACGGTAAAAGCGGATTTACTTTTGCAAGTAAATTTGGAATCAGGTATCACGATTTGCCCGAAGGTGCGGATGCTTCTTTCTTTTTATGTAAAGAGTTAATGCCGGGTTATCTTGCCGGTGTTACAGGTGAATATACACCGCCGAAAGGATATTTTGTTAATGAAAAAGAAGTTGAAGAATTCGATAAACAGTTTCCGCCTAAACAAAAATTAAAACTTCCGGGACAAATTTTTTAGGAATTATATATGAAAACACAAGAAGATAGATTAAATTATTTAATAGAAAAATTTAAAGAAGAATCTTTGGAATATAAAAATTTAAAAACACCTGCAGATGTTGAAGATAAAAAAATATTGTTAAGATCTTTAATGAATGTAAGACCGCCTAAAGAAACTTCCGGAGAAATATTAAAAGTTCAAGATGAGTATCTTACGGAACGAAATAAAGAAAAAGGTATTGTTTATTTAAAAGATATTAAAACGATAAAGGAAACTATTAACAGTAAACATCCGTATTCACAAAAGATTTCTGTTTGGCAGGGAGATATTACAAAATTATCTTGTGATGCAATAGTAAATGCTGCAAATGGCAGAATGCTTGGTTGTTTTGTTCCTATGCATACTTGTATAGATAACTGTATTCATACTTTTGCAGGCGTTCAATTAAGATATGAATGTAACAAGATAATGAATGAATTCAGGAAAAAATACGGTGATGATTATGAACAACCGACATCCGTTCCGATAATTACAGACGGATATAATCTTCCCGCAAAAAAAATTATACATGTTGCGGGACCTATCGTTACCGGAACACTGACAAAATCTCTTGAACAAGACTTAAAAAAGTGTTATAAAAATATTTTAGACATATGCTTGGAAAACAGTTTAAGGTCTGTGGCTTTTTGTTGTATATCTACCGGAGTATTTCGTTTTCCAAACGAAAGGGCTGCAGAAATTGCCGTTGAAACCGTTACAAATTGGCTAAAACAAAATGAAAGTAAAATAGACAGAATAGTATTTAATGTCTTTAAACAAGAGGATAAATTTTGTTATGAGCAATTCTTACAACAATAAAACAAATAATGGTTATCTTTATGCAGTACAGAAGGGGATAGAATCGGATTTCTTCGGGCAAGTATCTTCTTTGGGAAAAGATATATCAAGAAAAGAAAAAATAAAATTTTTAAAAGAAGAACTTTCTTCGGCAGATGCAATTTTGATAGGTGCCGGAGCAGGTCTTTCAACTTCTGCAGGGTTTACTTATACAGGAGAACGATTTACAAAATATTTCTTTGATTTTGCACAAAAGTATGGAATTAAAGATATATATTCCGGAGGATTTCACCACTTTAAAGACAAAGAAACTTTTTGGGCTTGGTGGGCAAGACATATTTATTACAACAGATATATTGATTCCCCTAAACCTGTACATAAAGAACTTCTTGAACTTGTGAAGGATAAAAACTATTTTGTGATTACGACAAATGTTGACCACTTATTTCAAAAGGCCGGTTTTGATAAAACCAAACTTTTTTATACTCAAGGTGATTACGGTTTGTTCCAAAGTATTAATCCGGAAAACAAAAAAACTTATGATAACGAGCAAATAGTTATGAAAATGATGGCCGCTCAAGGTTTTGTTAAAGATGATAACGGAGTATATCAAGTTCCGCAAGATAAAAATATTTCAATGCGAATACCTTCGGAACTTATACCGAAATGTCCGGATGATAACAGTGATGTTGTTATGAACCTGCGTATGGACGACACTTTTGTTGAAGATGAAGGGTGGCGTAAAGCATCAAGAAATTATTATAACTTCCTTATGAAAAACCAAAACAGTCATATTTTGTATTTGGAACTTGGTGTCGGAATGTTTACACCGGTTATAATAAAAATGCCGTTTTGGCAAATGACATACGAAAACGAAAATGCAAGATATATTTATATAAATGTAAAAGATTTATTTTCTCCCGAAGCAATAAAAGACAGAACCGTTTCTATTAACGGAGATATAGGGGAAGTTTTGAAAGAACTGTAACCACTTTTGGAGGTATTATGAACGAAATAATTAAAGCAATGATGGAAAGAAGAAGTATAAGAAAATTTAAATCCGATATGGTTTCAAAAAAAGATATAGAAGAAATAATACAAGCAGGCCTTTATGCCGCAAACGGTATGGGAAGACAAGCTGTTATTACAGTTGCCGTTACAAATAAAAAATTAAGAGATAAAATCGCGGAAGATAATCGTAAAATCGGCGGTTGGAACAAAGGTTTTGATCCGTTTTACGGTGCCCCTGTTATTTTAATAGTTCTTGCCGAAAAAGATTGGCGAAACAGGGTTTATGACGGTAGTCTTGTTATCGGTAACATGATGCTTGCAGCCCATTCTTTAGGTTTGGGAAGCATTTGGATACACAGAGCAAAAGAAGAGTTTGAAACGGAAGAATATAAAAAATTGTTAAAAGATATCGGTATTCAAGGTGAATGGGAAGGCATCGGCCATTGTGCAATAGGTTATGTTGACGGGGACATACCTAAACCGGCACCAAGAAAAGAAAACAGAGTGTTTTTTGTAGAATAACAGTTATTATAAATGTTTTTCAAGTTCGCCGAAAAATTCCGTAGCTTTTGTTTGGAAAAAGTAGTCGGTAATTTGGTCTGTATAAGCAGATTCCAAAGTGTTAACTTCTACAATCTTTGCACCATACCTCTGTGAAGTAAAAGGCAGGTAGCATGCCGGCATAACTTGTCCTGCCGTTCCTACAATAATAACCAAATCTGCTTTTATTGCCATATTTGTAGCTTTATCATAATTGTTTTTGTTTATACCTTCTCCGTAAAAAACAAAATCGGGTTTAAGTATTCCGTTACAAGACGGACATCTCGGAATATCTTTTGATATATCTATCTCGGAAGTTTTATATCTTAAACCGCAATCTATACAAGCCAAAGTATTAATTGTTCCGTGAAATTCTACAACGTTTTTTGAACCTGCGGCTTGGTGAAGCCCGTCGATATTTTGTGTAATAATACCTTTTATAATACCTTTTTTTTCAAGGTCACCTAAAACTTGGTGTGCTTTGTTTGGTTTTGCCGTTCCCATTGAATTGAAGAAAATTTTTCTCATTTCTTCCCACGATTTTTTAGGGTTGGAATAGAAAAAACTTAACTCTATAAATTTCGGATCATATTTGTTCCACAGTCCGCCCGCACCGGTAAAAGGAGGGATACCGCTCTCGACGGATATTCCGGCACCCGTAAAACCGATAGCATATTTTGATTTCTTTATCAGGTCTGCAACTATTTCAATGTTATTCATAAAAATATTACACCCCTTTTATTTTTGTTTTTCTTCCGCCCAAGATTTTCTGCCGTATATAGGTTCTACATTTTTAAATGATGTTCCTTCAACAGTTTCTGCCATAAGAGCAAGAGTTGAAGCTTTCGGGAAATGTAAGTTTGGTTGCAAACTTACGGAACTTTTACCTAATTCTTTTGATAATATTTTGTTGTAAGTAGTAACAGCATTACCGATGATTATTATTTTATCTTTATACTTTTTTAGTTTCTTTACAAAAATTTCTATAGGAACTATAACAATTTTTTCTTTTTCTTTTACATAAACTTCGTTTCTTAATGCATCTGTTGCAGGAACGATTTTTATGTTTTTTATGTTTAGTTGATTTTTTAATATTTCCAATGTGTCCAATGAAACTATCGGTTTATTTAATGTTTGTGCCAATGTTTTTATTACCGACATTGCAACTCTTATTCCTGTAAAACTTCCCGGCCCGCAGGAAACGGCAAATTTGTCGATATCTTTAAGTTCCCATTTCGCACCTTTAACTATTTTTTCTACCAACGGAACTAAAACATCTGAATGAATTTTTCCCGCATTATAAAAATATTCCGTTACGATATTGGAATTTTCACTTATTGCTATACTTAATGATGATCCTGAAGATTCTATAGCTAAAATTTTCATAAAAATCTCTCTGTTTTAATTTTTCTGCCTGTATCGGTGTAATCTATGTTTATTTCCCATCTTTGTTTAATATTATAATATTTTAATCTGTCGCACCACTCAATTAAAGAAATGCCGTTACCGAAAAGGTATTCATCTATACCCAAATCCAAAGTGTTGTTTTCATTAAGTCTGTACAAATCCAAATGATATATCGGACAGAGTTTCGATTCAAACTCGCTTACAAGCATAAAACTTGCGCTTCTGACAAACTTTTTTATTCCGAAATATGATAAAATTCCCTGAATAAAAGTTGTTTTGCCAGCACCTAAATCACCGTTAAAAAAAACTATATCTTTCGGTTTTAATATTGAAGCAAACTTTTTACCCAATTCTCTTGTTTGGGTGTCGGTTTCGGTATAAAAAGTTTTGTTTTTAAAAGTGTTTATATCCGTTGAATTTAACTTTTTTTGTTTTACCATTTTGTAAATATGTTACCTTTCCGTTATTTATATATCCTATACAAGTTGCATTCGGTAAAAGTTTTTCCAACTTTGTTTTATCTTTTTTGTTTATCGTAAAAACAAGTTCGAACTCTTCACCGCCGAACAAAGCACAGTTACATAATTTATTGTAATCTTTATCGGTATATTTTATTAAATTTTGAGATAAAGGTATCTTTTCCATGTTTATAACAGCACCTTTATTTTCGGTTAATAATTCTATGGATTTAAAAAGTCCGTCCGAAGAATCTGTCATGGATGTAACTTTTATCGCTTTTGATATTAAATTGGCTTCTTTTAATCTTGCCTGCGGACCCAAATGTTTTTTTATGAGATTTTTTTCACAAGCGGTTAGATTCTTTTTGGCTTTTGATAATATTTCAAGACCGGCAACACTGTCTCCGAAAGTTCCGGTGACAAAAATTAAATCTCCGTTTTTTGCGCCCGTACGGGGTATAGGTTTGTTGTAACATATGCCTACTAAAGTTACTGATATTGTAATATCTTTTGCACCAACCGTATCGCCTCCCGAAAGATGTATACCGTATTTATCACAGGTACTTTTTATTGAATTAAACAATTCTTTTACAAAATCAATAGAAGTGTTTTTAGGTATGCCAATCGAAATAAAAGCATACAAAGGTTTTGTGTTGCCCATTGAAGCAATGTCGCTTACATTTACTTCTATTGCTTTTTGCCCTATTTGTTTTGCTGTTGCCCATTGCCTTTTAAAGTGAACATTTTCAATTAAAATGTCGGTAGTTACTATATATTTTGCTTTTGTATGCGGATTGAAAGAAAAGCAGTCATCACCTATATCCAAACACACATTATGATAACTTTTCGGCTTTGAATTGTGTTTTTTTATAAAATCTATTAGTCCGAACTCACCTAAATTGTTTATATTTTTCCCTTTCATAATGCTAATTATACTATATTTAAGTTTGAAAAACATATAATAATTTTGTAAAATTCTAAGGCTAATATAATGTAGGTAAATTATGAACAATATTTATGGTGTGATACTTGGAGCCGGTGAAGGAACAAGAATGAAGTCTTGTTTGCCGAAAGTTTTGCATAAAGTTGCAGGGAAAGAGTTAATTTCTCATGTGATAGACTGTTTGAACAGTGCGGTAAAAATGCAAAAACTTGTAGTAGTTGTAGGCAGCGGTTCCGATTTGGTTATTGAACATTTGGAAAAATATAATGCAGACTATGTTTTTCAGAAAGAAAGACTCGGTTCTGCACATGCTCTTTTGCAGGCTAAAAATAAATTAAAAAATCTTGACGGGCAGTTGATTGTTATGTGCGGTGACACTCCGCTTGTAAAAGCTAAAACCATTAAAGATTTATTGAAATATCATACAAAAAATAAAAACAATGCTACCGTTTTATCGGGCATGGTACAAAATCCGTTCGGTTATGGCAGAATAGTCAGGAATTCAAAAGGAACGGTTAGTTGTATAGTTGAAGAAAAGTCCGCAACCGATGAAGAAAAAAAGATTAAAGAAATAAACAGCGGTATATATTGTTTTGATTTGAAGGTTCTTTGGAAAGCATTAAATAAGGTGGATAATAAAAACAACAAAAAAGAATATTATCTTACCGATGTAATTGAAATATTAAATAAAGACGGTTATAAAACCGATGCCGTAGCATTAACTACCGAAGAAGAAATATTAGGTGTAAACGACAGGAAACAACTTGCCGTTGCCGAAGATATTTTAAGGATAAGAAAAAACAATGAGCTTATGGCAAGCGGTGTTACTATCGTTGATCCTAAAACAACATATATAGACAGCGATGTTGTTATAGGTCAGGATACAATAATAAAACCTAACACATTTATCGAAGGTAAAACAAAAATCGGTAACAATTGTGTTATAGGACCTGATACGACAATAACGGATTCCGTAATAAAAGAAAATGTTTTTATAACTTATTCTTATATTGAAGAATCGGAAATTGAAAAAGGTGTAAAAATAGGACCTTTTGCGCATATAAGACCGAAATCTTTATTAAAAGAAAACGTTAAAGTAGGAAATTTCAGTGAAGTAAAAAAATCCGTTGTAGGATACGGTTCGAAAATTAACCATTTATCTTACATAGGTGATGCAACAGTAGGTAAAAATGTAAACATAGGTGCAGGTACAATCACTTGCAACTATGACGGCAAAAACAAATTTCAAACAGTTATACAAGATGATGTTTTTGTCGGTTCTAACGTAAATCTCGTTGCTCCGGTAAACATAGGGAAAAAAGTTCTTATAGCTGCCGGTTCGACAATAACCGATAATGTCTCGCCAAATAAGCTGACTATAGCGAGGGCAAGACAAATAGTAAAAGTAAGAAAAAAATAAGAGGACAAAATGAAGCTAAAACTTATCGCAGGTAATGCAAATCCAAAATTAGCACAAGAAATTGCCGGAAAAATGGGAATAGAATTAAGTCCTGCTACAATAGGAAGATTCAGTGACGGAGAAATCCAGGTAAAAATTACAAACAGTGTAAGAGGTGCGGATTGTTATATTCTTCAACCTACATGTGCTCCTGTAAATGAAAATATTATGGAATTGTTGGTAATAGCTGATGCTTTAAAAAGAGCTTCCGCAAGAAGAATAACGGCTGTTATTCCTTATTACGGTTATGCAAGACAAGACAGAAAAGCAGAACCGAGAGTTCCTATTACATCAAAACTTATAGCAAACCTTATAACGGCTTCCGGAATAGACAGAGTTTTAACCGTAGATTTACATGCAAGACAAATTCAGGGATTTTTTGATATTCCCGTTGACCACTTGTATGCAAGACCGGTTTTGTTCCAATATTTTAAAGATTTGAATTTAGATAATCCTATAGTTGTATCACCGGATGCAGGCGGTGTGGAAAGAGCAAGATCTTTCGCAAAACTTTTAAATGCTGATTTGGCTATCGTAGATAAAAGAAGACCAAGACCTAACGAAGCAGCTATAATGAACATTATCGGTGATGTTAAAGGAAGAAATGCAATTATTCTTGATGATATGATAGATACAGGCGGAACATTAACAAAAGTTGCCGATGCAATAAAAAATGCGGGAGCACTTAAGGTTTATGCGGCAGCATCGCACGGAGTTTTGTCCGGAGAAGCTATTGATAAAATACAAAAATCCGCTTTGGAAGAAGTTGTTATAACAAATTCTATTACACACGATGCAAATTTGCCTAAAATTAAAGTGTTGTCTATAGCATCTTTGCTTGCGGAAGCAATAACAAAAATATATAACGATGAGTCTTTGAATACGCTTTTCGTTTAAAAATAAATAGCAGAAATATAAATGGAGGAAGTTATGAAGCAGGTAGTTTTAGAAGCAGAAATGAGAGATGTATCAAAAAACTTGAATGTTCTTAGAAGTTCAGGAAAAGTTCCGGCAGTGTTTTACGGTAAAAAGGAACAACCTATAGCAATAAGTGTTGATGCAAAGAAATTTATGTCTATAGTAGAAAAAGAAGGAGCAAATGTTATCATTGAATTAAAATTCAAAGATTCTTCGAAGCCGGCTATTGTTAAAGAATTGCAAAGACATATTCTTACACAAGCTCCTAACCATATAGATTTTCAATCAATTTCGTTAACCGAAAAAATTGAAATTCTTGTTCCTATACACGTTGAAGGTATTGCAGACGGTGTAAAAAATGCAGGCGGTACATTGGAACATGTTATGAGAGAAATAAAAGTTCAATGTTTACCTACAGATATGCCGTCCAAAATCAGTGTTGATGTTACGGCATTGAAAGTTGGAGATGATATCACCGTTGCACAGTTGCCTAAGATTGATGGTGTTGAATATGTTCACCACGATAAAGATGCAGTAGTTGTTACAGTTATAGGACAAACAGTTGAAGAAGAAAAACCTGCAGAAACAGCAGAAGCACAAGCTCCTGAAGTTATAAGCAAAGGTAAGAAAGAAGAAGAAGGTGCTGCAGCTCCTGCAGAAGGTGCAAAGAAATAATTTGTTCGTTGAAAGGTTGAAAGGCTGAAAGGTTGAAAGGTTTTTTGTAAAAATTGCAAAGCAATTTTTGATAAATAATAAAAATACCGATAAACCACTCACCTCTTCACCAGAGCAAAGCTCGTTCAACTATTCAGCAAAATAAAATAGTATTATTTTGATTATTAAAGTGTTCAAATTAGATTGTTGTATATAGTTAGATATGAGTAATAATATTAAATTTGTTGTAGGCTTGGGTAATCCGGGCGAAAAATATAGTAATACTCGTCATAATTTCGGTTTTAAAGCAGTTGATAAAATTGCCGAACAAGAAAATCTTTCTTGGAAAAACTGGAATGATATGGCGAGTATTACATTTTATAAAAGAAACGGGGAAAATATACTTATAGCTAAACCGATGACATTTATGAATAATTCAGGGTTTCCGGTTGTAGCTCTTTTAAAATATTATAAAATTTTACCTCAAGATATGCTTGTTTTGTATGATGATTATTCCATACCTACAGGTGAATATAAATTTAGAGCAACAGGCTCTTCCGGCGGACATAACGGTGTAAATTCAATTATTACACAAACCGGAACAACTGCTTTCCCGAGAATGAAGTTAGGTATGGGCCCGTTACCCAAATATGCAAAAATAGTAGATTTTGTTTTATCAAGATTCAATGACGAAGATACGGAAAAAATGAATTCGGTATTGGACAAAATAAAAAATATTGTCGATACGATAATAGATTTGGGTTTTGATAAAGCAATTTCCAGAATTGCGCAGGATAAAAACAAATAAAATGAAAATAAAAGAACTTTTCGAAAAAAAAGAAAAAACTTTTTCTTTTGAAATCTTTCCTCCGAAAACTCCGGAAGGGGATATAAAATTAATACATGAAACATTAAAGGAACTTTCTCTGTTAAAACCCGATTTTGTTTCTTGTACTTACGGCGCTGCAGGCGGAAACAAAGATAAAACTTTAGCATTGGTTGAACATATCCAAAAAGCTTACGATATTCCATCGATGGCACATTTAACATGCATAAGCCATACTAAAGACGAAATACACGAAATAGTAAAAAAGATAAAAGCCAAAGGTATACAAAATATTCTTGCATTAAGAGGAGATCCTCCGAGAGATAATCCCGATATGGTTCCCGGTATAGATAACTACAAACACAGCAGTGAACTAATAACTTTTTTAAGACAGGAATATAAAGAAGATTTTTGTTTGGGTGTTGCCGGTTTTCCCGAAATGCATCCGTTATCACCTACGAGAGAGTCTGATATAAAATATTTAAAACATAAAATTGATTGCGGTGCGGACTTTATAATAACTCAACTTTTTTTTGATAATCAAATTTATTTTGATTATGTTAAATCGGTAAAAAGTGCGGGTATAATAAAAAGAATAATTCCCGGAATTTTACCGATAACATCTTATGACGGTTTAATAAAGTTTTGTAAAACATGCGGAGCAACCGTCCCGGAAAAAGTTCATAAAATTTTTGCTCCGATCAAAGATAATCCCGAACAAATTGTTAAAGCCGGCATAGAATTTGCTATAAATCAATGTAAAGAACTCTTATCAAATGGTGCTCCCGGAATACATTTTTATTCTTTAAATAAAGTTCAACCGCTAAAAGATATAATAAATTCTGTTAGATAGTATCATATTAAATTTTTATTGATAAAAAAGGAATAATAGGTTATAATTTGTGAATATGAAATCAAAAATTATTATAACACTTTTGTCGGTTATAATATTTACACAAGTTGTATTTGCAAAAGGTGTCGGAACGACAATGTTTCAAATTTTGCAAATGCCTATGACCGCATACGATGCCGCACTTGCAAATACATCAATTTCCGGCGAAATATCGGCCTTATCCAATTCCTCACTAATTCCTTTTTTGTTTCGTTCGTTAACATTGTCGCATGTTGTGTATCTTGAAGATATGAGATATAGTGTTGGAGCCGTAAATGTTCCTTTAAATAAAAATTCGGGAATAAATTTTAGTTTTTGTTATTTCGATTCGGGTAAAATGGATAAAATTTTGGATGATGACGGCAGATATAAAGAAGATGGCTCTTTCAGTGCCAACGATAAAGTTTTTAATCTTTCTTACGGAACAAGAATCGGAGAATCTTTATCTGTAGGTTTATCATTAAAATATATAGAACAAAAAATAGATGATGTGAGTTATTCCGGTTTTTTAGCGGGGTTAGACGGATTATATTTCGTTTCAAACGATGTTTTCGTCACATTAGGTATAGATAATTTCGGATC
Source organism: Candidatus Ruminimicrobiellum ovillum (assembly GCF_002392975.1). Lineage (NCBI taxonomy): Bacteria > Pseudomonadati > Elusimicrobiota > Endomicrobiia > Endomicrobiales > Endomicrobiaceae > Candidatus Ruminimicrobiellum > Candidatus Ruminimicrobiellum ovillum. Next base: position 220,843 of record NZ_DGIC01000010.1, on the reverse strand, counting down.
CGATATTGATGGATATAGTGTTCCTACAAAAATTTATTGCGGATTGACCGGTAATTTTAATGAAACCATGACGGGAATTGTTCAGTTTGACAGTTATTATAATGAGGACTTATCCGAACTAAAGTTGGCTATAGAAAAAAAAGTGGATAAAATTGATATGAGATTCGGTTATATTATTCCCGGCAAAGAATATAACGGTACCAATAATCCCGTTCTTACAAATTTAACTATCGGTTTGGGAATTAATTTTACAAATTGTTTTGTTGACTATGCTTGGTTACCTAAAGGAGATTTAGGTAATGTGCATATGTTTACACTTAGGGTAAATTTTTAATATTATGAAAAAAATATCTTTATTATTTATTATTTTTAGTTTAATGTTTACATTATCGGAAACATCTTTTGCCGTAATGGCAAATCCTAAAATCATAAAAGAAACACAACCCGATGGCACAGAGATAAATATCAGATTATTAGGAGATGAATTTTATAGCTGGTTTGAAGATGATAAAGGATATACCATTATACAAGATACGCAAACAAAAGTTTGGTCGTATGCCCAACAAAATGATTTCGGTGAATTGGAACCGTCCGCAAATCTTGTAGGAAAAATAAAACCGACACAATTAAATATAAGGAAATCTTTAAAGGATAATAATAAGTTTTTTAGAGCGGACCAAAAGAGATTGGAACGTAGTTCCAGAACTCAAAAAATTTTACGTTCGAATATAAATTCCGAAACGGCAAGTATAGACGGAGTTCAAAAAGCAGCTTCCGTTACCGGGAAAAAAACCAATTTTGTGTTGTTGATAGAATTTAAAGATTTAAAATTCAGCGATAATCCTCCTTTTAAAAATTCGACTGATAGCCAAATTGTAGCGGCATTCGATAATTTGTTTAATAAAAAGGGATATAGTGCAGATGGAGCAGTAGGTTCGGTAAAAGATTTTTTTACCGAGGCTTCTTATGGTAAGCTTGAATATAATACCGTTATATCACCTATCATAACATTAAACCAAAGTTATAAAGAGTTTTCTTGGAATCAGCCTGGCGGTGAAGATGCGGCCGTTGCAAAACTTCAAGAGGCAATAAGAAGTTCTTTGGAAGAGTTGGATAATCAAGGTTATGATTTTAAAAGATTGTGGCCTAATTCCAATAAACCCGATGTGTTTTCTATTCTTCATGCCGGCGGCGGTGCTGAAAGCGGAAATCTTGATTTTATATGGTCTCATCAATGGTTCATAGAACCTATTACGTTGGATAATATCACATTTGAATCTTATCAAACAGAACCTGCGGGAAGAGGCAAATACGGTAATCAAGGTCTTATAAGAATAGGAGTTCTTTGTCATGAAACGGGACATGTTTTTGGATTGCCGGATTTATATGATGCGTCGTATTATACCAGTGGTTTGGGAGATTTTTGTTTAATGGCCGGCGGAGAGTGGAACGGGAGTGATGGTGCATGTCCTGCACATCCGAGTGTTTGGTGTAAAAATGAGTTGGGATGGATAACCTGTAAAAGAGCTGTTGAAGGAATAAATACTATAGGAGAATCTGCTACGGATGATGAAGCTTTTTACAAGTTTGCTCCTTCAAGTTTTAATTCAAAGGAATATTTCCTTATGGAAAACAGGCAAGCAGTAGGTTTTGATAAGGAAATGCCGGGAAGCAAAAGAGGTATATTGATTTATCATATTGATGAAACAATGAAAAAAGATCGTGGTAATGATACAAGATATAATACTCATTATTTAGTTTCGTTGGAAGAAGCCGGTTCCGGCACATCTAATTGGGCGCATTTTCCTTGTATGAGTCCCGGTTTTAATGGTACCGATACAGATTACTTTAGAAACAATACCGTGTCTTATTTTAATGATGATTGTACATCGAGTCCCAACAGCAAAAGTTATGACGGAAAGTTGTCCGGTATAAAAATTTCCGAAATATCTTCGAGCTCTTCTTTAATGACTTTTGCATATGGAAAAGATGTCGTTATCGTTGATGATTTATCAAATGTTGTATGTTTTCCTAATCCTGCAAGACAAGGATATATAAATATAATAAATCTTCCTACAACTGTAGATGAATTCAGTGTTGAAATTTTTACTTTAACATCAAAACTTATAAGATCTTATTCTGTGGATGATACTGAATATACTGATGATGGATTTAGAAAAATAACATGGGACTGCAAAAATTCGGAAGGGGAAGATGTTGCGCCCGGAGTATATCTTATAATGATAAAAAACAGTTCCAAGAAAAAAATATTTAAAGTTGCGGTGATAAGATAAAACGACAATTTATAATTTATATTTAAAAGATGTTCTTGTATTTCAAGAACATCTTTTTTTCTATTGCATATACTTCGTATCTCAAAGCTTTATATTTCAATGCAATACTAAAATCTATAATTTTTGAATATTCTTCCAATACTCTTAAAGATTCTTCGGCTCTTTTAAAATTTGCTATTACAATATTTCTTAAATTTTGTCTTGATTGTTCTTTAGCTTTTCTGCCGGAATCTTTTATGCTGTCTCTTGCATTAAGCATTTGTTCATATTGGTCGGTTAAATATTTTGATGATAAGTGTCTTACTTTTCTTATTTTTTTGTATAAAGTATCGTCACACAAAACAAATCTGCAGGTATCTTCAACCACCCGCAGACCTTCTTTACATCTGTTTAAGTTAGTATCTAAAATTCTTATGAATCTTTTTTCCAATTTCAACTTTTCAACCATTCAACCCTTCAACGAAAAATCACTTTGCGATTTTTCCATATCTTTCAACGATAAGTTTTATTAAGTTGGTTGTCGATTTCCCTTCAACAAGCGGATATCTGTAAACTTTTTTTACAAATTCTCTGCCGACGATATCTTGTATCTTGTAATCTCCGCCTTTAACGAGAACATCCGGTTTTAATTTGCTTAACAATTCGTAAGGAGTTTGTTCACCGAACACTACAACATAATCTATACAACTTAATGCTGCCAACAATTTTGTTCTGTCTGTTTGCGGAACCAACGGCCTTTTAGGCCCTTTAAGTCCCGCTAAAGATTTATCGGAATTTATTGCAACTATCAAAACGTCACCCAAAGTTTTTGCTTTTTGGAATAAACTTACATGACCGATATGTAACAAATCGAAACAACCGTTAGTGAAAACAATCTTTTTGTTTTCTTTCTTTAGTTGTTTAACGATTTCTATTATTTTTTTTCTTGAACAGATTTTTTTATTCTGCAAAGATTTTTTCCTCTACCAATTTTGCAAGTATGTGTAAAACTAATATGTGGCACTCTTGAATTCTTCCGGTAACTTTTGAAGGTGCTCTGTAGCACATATCGGATAAAAGTTTTAATTGTCCGCCGTCTTCACCGGTAAGACCTATAACAAAAAGTCCCATTTCTTTAGCTTTTTCAACGGCTTTTATAACGTTTTCGGAATTTCCGGAAGTTGTTATAGCAATAACAATATCACCTTTATTTGCAAAAGCTTCTATTTGTCTTGAAAATACATATTCATATCCGAAATCGTTACCTATTGCGGTAAGTGAAGAAATGTTTTCCGTCAATGCTATTGATGGTAATGCTTTTCTGTTTTTTTCGAATCTGCAAACAAGTTCCGCAGAAAAATGTAATGCGTCACAAGCAGAACCGCCGTTACCGAAAATAATTGTTTTTTTACCGTGCTGATAAGCCTCGTTTATTTTATTTGCTATGGATTGTATATATACCAATTGACCTTCATCCAACATTTTTTTCTTTGCATCGATACTTTCTTGAATTAAAGAGATTATTGTGTTTTTCACTTTTCCTTTCCTCCAAGTTTTTATTTATTGAAAACATATTTCGGTAAAAAGTCGGTACAAATATTTCCTTCGTGGAAATATTCGTTAGCCATAATTTTTGCATGCAGCGGAGCCGTATTTTTTATTCCCTCTATAGTAACTTCTTTTAATGCTCTGGACATTTTTGATATAGTCTCTTCTCTTGTAGGCGCATAAGCTATAATTTTTGCGATAAGGCTGTCGTAAAAAGGCGGTATTGTGTAACCGGAATATACATGAGTATCTACTCTTATTCCCGGTCCGCCGGGTAAATAAAGTTTACCGATTTTTCCCGGTGAAGGTATAAAATCTTTGTCGGGATCTTCGGCATTTATTCTGCACTCTATCGCATGATTTTTTATTTTTATTGCACTTGAATCAAATGAAAGTCTTTCACCTGCCGCAAGTCTTATTTGTTCTTTTACCAAATCTATTCCCGTAACAACTTCTGTTACCGGATGTTCTACCTGTATTCTTGTATTCATTTCCATAAAATAAAAATCCATATGTTTGTCTACAAGAAACTCTACGGTTCCTACGGTTATATATCCTACGGCTTCAGCCGCACTTTGAGCGGCTTTTCCCATTTTCTTTCTCAAGGATTCCGAAATAAAAGGTGACGGACTTTCTTCTACCAATTTTTGGTGTCTTCTTTGAATAGAACAATCTCTTTCCGGAAGATATACAACTTTACCTTTACTGTCTCCCAATATTTGAAACTCTATATGGTGAGGTTCTTCAATATACTTTTCCATGTAAACATCGGGGTTACCGAAATTTGCTTTTGCTTCGGTTTGTGCCATAATAATAGAATTTTTAAGAGCTTCCTGGCTTACAACAACTCTCATACCTTTACCGCCGCCGCCGGCAGTAGCTTTTATTATTACCGGATATCCTATTTTTTCGGCAAGTTTATATATGTTAGGATCATCTGCCGATACAGGACCGTCAGAACCTGGAACTACGGGAACTTTAGATTTTATCATGAGTTGTCTCGCGGCAATTTTATCACCCATTTTTTCAATGGAACTTCTTTTAGGACCTATGAAAGTGATACCGCAACTTTCACAAACTTCTGCGAAATATGTATTTTCGGCCAAGAACCCATATCCCGGATGAATAGCATCTGCTCCGGTAATTTCGGCAGCGGATATTATACTTGGAATATTTAAATAACTTTCACTTGCAGATGCGGGACCTACGCAAACAGACTCGTCTGCCATTGTTACATGCATAGATTCTTTGTCGGCCTCGGAATGTATAGCAACCGTTTTTATACCAAGCTCTTTAGCTGCTCTTATTACTCTGCAAGCTATTTCGCCTCTGTTGGCAATCAATATTTTTTTAAACATTTTTTATTCTCCAAATTACAGTTATTCGGCGGCAGTATCTACCAAAAACAATTCTTGTCCGTATTCTACGGATTGTCCGTTTACTACACAAGTTTTTATAACTTTACCTTTCGCTGTGGACATAACATCTTTTATTATTTTCATGGCTTCAATAGCACCTATTTTTTGTCCGATTTCAACATGGCTGCCTTCAGTAATATAAGGCGGTTTATCGTGAGCAGGGGCATTGTAAAATGTGCCGACCATTTTAGATTTTATAGGAACAATTGTATTGCTTTTTTCGGCAACAACTTTTTTTGGAATTTCAATTTTAGGTGTAACTTCGCTCTTTTTTATATAGATAGAAGTTTCACCGGATTCATATTCCATTTCTTCGATATCCGTTTCTCTTATGGATTCTAAAAATTTTTTAATTTCGTTAGTGTTCATAATACCTCAGATAAACAATTATTGTGAAATTCTTTCTACGTATTCTCCGGTTCTTGTATCAACTTTTATTCTGTCGCCTTCTTTAATGAACAAAGGAACTTTTATTTCCGCACCGGTTTCTATTTTTGCAAACTTTGTTAAGTTTGTTACGGAATCTCCTTTTATTCCGGGTTCTGCTTCGATAATAGTCATTTCAACTATCAAAGGCATATCTATACCGATTAACTCTTCTTCCAAATATATTGCATCGATTTCCTGGTTTTCTTTCAAATATTTTTCTTTTCCGTCCAACTTTTCTACCGGAACTTCAATTTGTTCATATGTATTCATATCCATGAAGTTGTATTTATCGCCGTCGGCATACAAGAATTGTTTTTTGTGTCTTGTTACCGATAATTCTTCAAATTTTTCACCGGATTTAAATGTTCTGTCGATAGTGCCGCCTTTTTTTACATGTCTTAACTTAACTCTCATAACGGCACCGCCTTTACCCGGTTTATGGTTTTGGAACCATGTTATTTGGTAAGGCTCATTATCAACTAAAATTACCATTCCGTTTCTGAAATCTGCTGTGGAAATCATTTTTTTCTCCTATTCATCTATTAAAATTAATCTAAAACTCATTTAGAATATGTCTAATAATTTTATCTAAAAAGCAGATACATTGTCAAATTAAATACAATTAGTAATTAGCAATTAGAAATTTCGGTGCTTTTTATTTTTTTAGATTTTTTGAAAAGCAAAAAATACATTAATTGCTAATTGTTTTTTCTAGTATTTTGCGGTTGTTAAGACTTTATAACCTTTTTTTGTAACAAGAACGGTATCTTCAATTCTTACACCGAATTTTTTATCCAAATATATTCCCGGTTCAATTGTTATTACCATGGCATCTTTTAAAATATCTTCGGATTTTTGACCGATTGTAGGCGCTTCGTGTATATTTAGTCCGACACCGTGCCCTGTTGTATGAATAAAATTTTTTTCAAAACCTTCTTTTTTTATTTCTTGCCTTGCAAACAAATCTATATCGCTTGCTTTCATATCTTGTTTTACATTTGATAATGCTTTATCGTGAGCAAGTTTTACGATATCCCATATTTTTCTTTGCTCTTTGTTTTCTTTTCCTATAAAAAATGTTCTTGTTAAATCGGAACAATATCCGTTATAAATACACCCCATATCTATAAGAACTACATCGTTCTTTTGTATTTTTCTGTTACCGCTTATATGGTGCGGGTTTGCCGAATTCGGACCTGAAGCAACTATCGTTTTAAAACTTTGTACCACATGCTTTTTAGCAAACTCTTCTTCAATTTTAAAATGAATATCAAGTTCCGTCATGCCCGGAACAACGGCTTTTTTTATTGTTTCAAATACTTCGGAAACAAGAATGCATGCTTTTTGAATATTTTTAATTTCCTGTTTATTCTTTATTATTCTTTTTTTTGAAAAAGTATCGGTGTCGACACTAAAAGATATATTGCTTTTTTGAAGTTTAGTGTTTAACAGTTGAAACAGATTATAATCAATATCTGTTGTATCTATACTTAAATTTTTAATTTTATATTTTTTACATATTTCTATAAGCTCATCGCTGAAAGAAGTTTTTATAATAAAGATTTTTGCTTTGTTTTTAAAATGTTGTTTTACTTGCCCGAAAATCATTTGAGAAGTAATAACAATAAATTTTTTGTTATGTATAATCAACCAAAAACCTTCAAAAGTCGCTTTTGTAATATAAAAAATGTTTTTACCGTTAGTTAATAATAAAGCCGTGTTTTTCATAAGTTTCCCCTAAAAAGATATTAAAAATTATACTATATTTACAATATTATTCATAATAAAAAAGTCTTTAAAAAAAAGTAAGTATATTGTATAATTAACTATATATACAAAGTTTTTTAGGTTGGTTGAGGAAATGATTAAAATTTTGGTTTGTGACGATGAAATTTTTGCCAGAGATGCTATGGCAAGAATTATTAAAAGAAAAGGTTTTGATGTTGTCGTTGCTTCCAACGGCGAAGAATGTATTGAGCTTTTTAAGAAAGAAAAACCCGAAGTTGTTTTTTTGGATGTTATGTTACCCGATTTGGATGGCGACCACATTCATAAATATTTAAAAGAATTAAATGAAGATGTAAATGTTTACTATATTACCGGTTCTGACACGGTTTTTACCAGAGAAAATGCAAAAATGGCGGGAGCTAAGGGATATTTACAAAAACCTGTAGATATAGATTTATTGTTTAAGACATTGGATTCAATAAAGAAAGATTTCGGAGAATAAAATTGAAAAAATTTGTATCAATTTTGCTTACACTATGTTTTTGTGCGAATATTTCATTCGCTTTTGATCCTTATGCCGATGAAGAAATAGAAAAAAAATCATATAAAAAATTATATTACGGAATAGCGCTCACGTTGCTTGGAGGATTTCTTGCTTACGATGGCTTTTCTTTGGAGAAAGTCGATGTTTCCAAACCAAGTGTGGATTATCTTACCGTATCCCATTCGGAATGGATACAAAATCCGGGAGGAGATTTTTCGTATCAACTAAGATCAGGAATATCTCTTAATAACGATACAGGTGTTACTTATTTCACTAAGGATGACCAAGATAAAATTACGAAAATTACGGATTATAGTATATACGAAATAAAAAAAGTGGAAGCAGATGAAACAAGTAGATATGATCCCAAGGATTATGACCAATATACAGTAGAACAAAATATTCTCTATAACAATGGCAATGTGGATTTAAAAAATCTTACAATAGAAGTCAGATATAAATTTGATGATGGGTATATTGCTATTGATAAGAATGGGACAGTTCGTCATATAGATAAAAATGGACGTTATTCTTATGAAGATGAACAAGGAGATATACATTATGATTATGTAGAAAATCAAGGGTATCATATAGCAGGAATTAATTATAAAGAAGATTTTATAGTTGATGTTAAATATGACAGTAGTGTTCCAAGCAACGAAAAGCCTGTTACAATGAAAGATATGAAGGATGAGGGGTATGATGATCCTAGAATTAAAACATACACATATACGGATGAAAACTCTAAGTTGACGGAATTGAAAAAAGGAGATTCCATAACTTGGCAAGATATTTGGGAATATTCTACCATTCAAACGGATGCACCTGCAGGGAAGCAGAGATCTGCTCATTTTTATGATGAAGGAGATGAAACTTCTTATAACGATGGTACTACAGGATTAAACTTGGGCAAAGATTCAACTGTTCTTATGGAAGTTAGAGTAAAGTTGGAAAAAAATAAACAATACACTCCCATATACGAAACAAGGCATAAAAGTGATTTGGAAGGTGTTGCCGGTATATTTGTAGGAGTTGCGGGTATTTATTTTATAATCGATCATTTTTTTGATATGCGCAAATTTAATGCTTATGCTAAAAGACACAGTTTGAATTTGAGAGTTGCAACGGCTTCTAACCAATATAAGTTGATGTTGCAGAAAAGAATATAATAAACAGGAAAAAAATATAGGAGTATAATGAAAAAAACATTTGTACTGTTAACGGCTTTGATACTTTTTTCTTCAATTTGTTTAGCCGTTCCTTCTCAACCCCCTTCTCAACCTACAGATAAATCTTCTTTCAGTACTTCCGTTCCTTCACACTCTATACCTCCGGAACCGACTTTTATAACTTCAAATATTTCTACACCTTATCCGACAAACAAATTTTTTAACTCGGTAATAAATAATATATATCATAACTATTCGTTAAATATGTATACATATCCGCAGGTCGTTAGAGCCGAAAGCACGGGTCTTTTGATAGAATTGCCGGATATAAAACATTCTACAATTGAATATTCGAATATAGGATATTCTGCAGACAGAATGAGTTATAAGGACAATGATTATGAGACTGGAGCTGACAGTTATGCCAATATGATAGCGGTTTCCGTTTCCACAACCGTTTCAAACGGATACACAGTTTCATTCCCGTCCGCAAAATTAGACGGATATTCCGATTTTGCCGCAACGGTAAGATGGGAAAATGACGATAATTATTGGATGAGATCAACTATAGTTCAAGGCTCCCCTTTTTCTTATTATGAATTTTGTGAAGGAGCTTATCCTTCTTTAGGGTTTCCGTATGAGTGGGGCAACTATTGGGACGGTTCAACTCCCGGATATACTTTATATAATGCTATAACCGGAGAACAAATAGAAGAAACGGATTTGGAATATACTTCCGATGCCGTAATTTTGCATGTTCATCTTATAACAAAAGATGTTTATTACGGAATATTCGTTCCGGCAGGTACAAAATTTGTTCAAGACAGCAACAATTTGAGAGGCGGAACAAATTATTTCCCGTGGGTTAGAACGGTAATTAATTTTACAGGTAATGACAGATATATGTCGATAGCTCTTCTTCCTTCAACAAGTTTGGAAGAAGCCTTAGAAGACGTAAGCACTTACTATAAATATGCTTACAATTTCGTTACGGATACAAAAGTAGATTGGGAAGTTTCTTCATCCGATTATTCTTCAAAAACCACTTTTAGTATAACAACCATACCAAAAAGGACCGATGTTGCCGGGCAACAGGAAGGAACAATTTTTTGTTTGTATCCTCATCAATACAACAATTTATATTCGACAACCGATATTATGAATAACAAAACTTTTAATACTTTAAGAGGTCTTTTAAAAGTTGCTAAAGGTAGTAGTTTTTCGACAAAAATCAATTTTAAAGGAATAGTTCCTTTCTTTCAATATGATTTAACCGATATAGAAACGGATTTATCGGAATATTTGGAAACGGATGCTGCGGCAATTTCAGTAAGCGGAGTTTCCGGAAATCCTTACAGAGCGGGTAAAATTATTGCAAAGCTTGCAAATTTGTTACCGATAGCGGATAACTTAAAAGATGATACGATAAAAAAAAGTATTACCGTTAAACTAAAAGCTCTACTTACGGATTGGTTAACATATTCAGGTAACGAGCAAAGCAAATATTTTGCTTACGATACCACTTGGGGAGGACTTGAAGGTATAAAAGATGACGAATTTTATTCTTTTAGATATAATGATCACCATTTTCATTTCGGATACTTCATTTATTCCGCGGCAATACTTGCAATGTATGATACCGAGTTTGCAAACGATTACGGCCAAATGGTAAATCTTTTAATAAAAGATATTGCCAACACAAAAAGGAATGATTCAAGTTTTCCGTTTATGAGACATTTTGATTTTTATGAATCTCACAGTTGGGCAAACGGTATGGGCGGACAAGATAACGGCGGTATAGATCAAGAATCTTCTTCGGAAGCAATGAATGCATGGAGTGCAATATATATGTGGGGACTTGCAACAAATAATGACGAATATAAAAAGTTGGGTGCATATTTGTATTCTAACGAGTATGAAGCGATAAAATATTATTATTTTGATATAGATAAAAATATACTGAAAGATTCCTATAAACATAATTCCGTTGGAAGGCTTTTTGCCGGAAGCATATCTTATGATTTGTTTTTTTATCCTATGGTCCCGCAAACAATAAAAGGTATACAAGTTTTGCCTATGACTCCGGCAATGACATATTTCGCTTATGATAAAACATATTTGAACGAATTTTATGAAGATTGTGTAAGCGACGAAAGATCAACTCCTGAGTTATGGTACGATATTTGGGCGAGACTTGTTTCTTTATATGATCCTGAAACAGCAATAGATAATTTTGAAACAAATAAAGGAAGTGAGCCTGATGATGGCGGTACAAGAAGTTTTACTTATCATTTCATCAATTTCTTTAACAAATACGGAACACCGGACTTTGATGAAAACACAAAATACACTGCCGATGTTTCAAGTTATATTATATTAGACAATAACGGAACAAAAACATATTGTGCATATAATCCGGATAAAACCAGAAAATATATTCATTTTTATTCTAACGGGGCGGATTTGGGATATTTGACGGTAAAAGGAAAATCTTTTGCATTAGCCCAAGAATTATCTAATAAAGCACCGACCGAAAAAATTATGGTATATCCTGTTCCGTATAAACCTAACAGCGGCGGAAGATACGGCGGAGAAGGAATATATTTTTCAGGTGTAGATGAAGGAACCGATATACAAATATTTAATGTTGCCGGTGAAAAAGTTTTTGAAACAACGGTTGAAGAAGCGGATGAATTCTTGTGGAATGCCAAAAATAATGCCGGTAACAGTATTTCTTCCGGAATATATTTTTATTATATAAAAACATCGGAGGGTAGAAAAGTTAAAGGTAAACTTGCCATAGAAAGGTAGTTTTTAACTGAAGAAAATAACATGAAAAATATTATTATAAGATGGTCTGTTTTTTTTATTTGTCTGTTTGTTGTTTGTTTTGTTGTAAACAAAAAAGTTCATGCAATTGCTCAAGCAAACTTGCAGTCTGCAATGGTTTTAACTCTTCCGCAATATACACAGCAAGAACTCATTAGTGATGTTCAGGCAAGGATGAAGTATTTGCTTACAAGAACAAAGGGTGTAAAATTTCTTATACATAAAGTGAAAAGAGGAGAAAATCTTTGGGGAATAGCAAAAAAACACGGATATTCCGTCCATACCGTTATAGGTTGTAACCCTCAAATGAAAACTTACAATGTAAGCACAAACGAAAAATTATTAATGCCTTCGATAGGAGGAAGTCTTCATCCTGTAAGCAAAACCGATACCTGGCAATCCATAGCGGAAAAATACAATATCGAAGAGTCGGTATTAAAAGAAACGAATTATAATGTTCAGGATTTAACGAGTGAACCATATATTTTTATTCCAGGTAAAAAACCTGCGGTAGAATTGTTAAATGAGTCTATGCAGGAAAAATATGCTTTAAGAGATTTGTTCAGATCACCTCTTGCAGGTAGACTTTCAAGTACATTCGGAACAAGAAGACATCCGGTAACCGGTAAAGTAAGCAAACACGGCGGAATAGATATTGCGGTAAAAACCGGAACTTTGGTAGGAGCGGCGGCAGATGGTATTGTTACCGTTGCAAGTACTAATGTAGGACATTACGGAACAGCAGTTTTTATCGATCATCAAAACGGATATATAACTCATTACGGACATTTATCTAAAATTCTTGTCAGAGTAGGTCAAAAAGTAAGAGCAGGTCAAATTATAGCTAAAAGCGGTTCTACGGGAAGATCTACAGGTCCGCACCTACATTTTACCGTTAAGAAAAACGGTGTCAGCTTAGATCCGCTAAAATTCTTGTGGTAACCAAACGATAATTAGCAATTAGAAATTAGTAATTAGTAATTTCGGTGTCCTTCGGACAGATATACTATTTCGTTAAGTTTTCGAGAATTAAATTTTTTACTTGTTCGGTAACGTTTCGTTTCGGTGAAGCAAAAACCGTTTTTATTATTAAATCAGCGGTCAATTCTTTAGCTTTCAAAAATTTTGTGTATCTGTTACCGTTTTTTAAATCAAGTCCGCTTATATCCGTAGAATCCGTAAATACGGCAAATGTTTGTATAAAAGGTCTGTAAAATTCGTCACGAATATTAAAATTGTTTTCTTTCAATATTTTTTCTATTTTTTTGCTTACCTGTTTAAACTGATTATCTGTTTGTTCAAAAAGATTTCTTCTTTTTTCCGACAATATTTCTTTTCCGTCAATAATAATTTTTGTATCTTCGTTTGCACTTCCTATAAGTTTGGCATTAGGAAAATATTTTGTTTCAAAAATTAAAACTGTAAACGGTAAAGGCGGTTTTGTAAAAGCTATAACATCTATTTCCTGACCTAACACAACGGCGTTTTTTTTTGGAGACAAAACAACTTTATTAAATTGTGATATTTTATTAAAAATTTCTTCTTCAAACATTCTTCCCGCACCGGTTTGAGATTGTTGTTTGTTATCTAACATAGAAGATAAAAGAGTGTTTTGCGATTGTAAATCCTGAACGGTTTTGTTTAAAGAACTTTCTTGAGTTCTGAGAGCTTTTCTTACTTTCACTATTAACTCGGTTTCCGTAACCGGTTTGGACATAAAATCAAAAATCATATCACCGGCAACTTCCGTTACGGATTCTCCGTAAGTTTTTTCCATTGCCGATAACAAAATAACTTGTACTGACGGTGCGGTTTGTTTTATAAAAGGCAAAATATCTATTCCCGTTTCACCTACCCCGAAATGAATATCCAAAATTAACAAATTTATGGCATTAGGATTGTTAAGCAAAAACTTTTTAATTTCAAGTGTCGAAGAAAATTGTTTTACTTCCACATTATCGAAATGTTTAAGTATGGTTCTTTCAAGAGCGTTTCTTATATTGGAATCGTCATCGGTTAAAGCTATAATTTTTTTCTCCATTTGTTCTCCTTAAATTTTATATACAGGTATCGAAATATTTGTTTTTAATCCTTTTTCGTCGTTATTTGTAACATTTGCTGCTGTTATTTTTCCGTTTAACACGGAAACGAAATAAGCGGTATGAATAGTTCCTTCGCCGAGTCTTTTACCTTTTGAACTTTCAACTTGTTCTTTATAAAGTTTTTGCAATTTCAGTTCATCTACTCCGCCGGCATTATCCGTAATCGATATTATCAAATTTTTTGAATCTTGTGACAACTTTAATGAGACATTTAATTTGGCAACAAACTTATCGTCAAGCAACAATTTTTGCAAAGCAAATATAGAGTTATCTAAAACATTGTTTATCGCAATAAAAATTAATCTGTTTGTATAACAGTAAAAAGCATCCGTATCATTATTGAACTTGTCGAAACTGATTTTTATATAAGGTGCCAATTTTAAATTATAAAATTCTATTTGATTTTCTATTTGTTCTTGAATATAAGAAACTCTGTTTTTGGACAGTCTTCCCGTACCCAACTCTTCAATGTGTTCTCTTGTATTTTTTTGGTTTTCCAAGATAGCATCTTTATAAGGTTTTACTATCTTTTCGTAAACTTCCGATAATAAATCGTTAAATCCCGTTTTAGTTTTTTCCAACTCGTTTATCAAATCGTGTCTGCTGCTTCTTAACAATTCAACGGTATCCTGCGACCAATTAAGTTCCAAGGCTTGAAGTTTTTGTCTTTGTGTGTCGAAAGAATCAGAAATTTCAGTTATGGTTTGTTTTTTTATGAGCTCGTTTTCAAGAGTTATGTCTCTTGTCATATTATTATTATGCTTGTCTATAAGAATAAAAGTTACAATCAAGATAATGAGCCATAAAAAGTTGCTTACATTTGCCGGTGCAACCGAATTTGTTTGATAGTATCTTATCGGTGTTATTCCCGTCAGATTTATAATAATGGATATATATATAAGAACTACAATTGACGATATCAAAAATAATGTTAATATAAAATTAACAATATCCGAATCAAACTCTTTTTTATTTAAAATGTTTCTTTGCAAATAACTGAAATCAAAAGAGTTTTTCTTTATGGGAATTATTGTTCTTAAAAACAATAAAAGAATTATTATGATAAGCGGGAAAGAAATCATTTCCAAAAAAATAAAATCTTGAGTGGAATTAATTGAAATGTCTGTCATAATTGTTGTTAATATTGTGGTTGAAACGGTTTTTACCGTGGTAATATAAATGTAGCCTGTAATAACAAATATTATAAATTCCACAACGGAAATGTTTGCCATGCAAATTTTAAACCAAGGAATATTATTTTTTTTAATTTTTTGTTGATAATGTTGAGTAAACATTGTTGTGTTATATTTTAAAATTGTCATTGAAATGACAGATCCTATAAATACCGTAACTATAATGTTTGGAATTTCTATAAAAGTTTCGGCAATATAATTTGCCGCTATTGCCAACAGTCCGGAATTATCTATAAGAAAAATATTTCTGAAAAGTTCGGTAAAATAAATTGAATAAGGTTGTTTAAATATCGCATCGTGAAAAATTACATTTTTTATTATTGATGACGGTATTGCTATTATAAGTCCTGCCGCTATTGCCGCAAATAACACAAATTTAATAACTATAAAAAAAGTCTGTTTAAAACTGTTTTTGTTTTTGCTTTTAGTGTTAAAAATAGTTAAATTTCCGGTTTCGGCAAGCCAACCCCAAACAATGGCTCCTGTCATATTGATTACTGCCAAATAAATAAAATGCGGCGAGGTAATGTTTGCCAAAACAATAGGTGTTGCAATTGCGGCAATTAACGCCCAAACAGTTCCCAGTGTCATTGCAATCACAAAAGTTCCTACCATATCGAAAGTCAAAAATCTGTAACTGTTTTCATAAACGAAACTATGTCCTGCCCAATTTAACAACACGGCAAAACATGTTATAAGAATATGAAACCTTTTTCTGTAAAAAGAATCATATATATCGGAAAATGCATTTTTAATGCTCATATTAATATAATAGGAATAAAATGAAATTTTTGCAAGATATTTTTATAATATATAAAAATTTGACAAACTTCTTAAGATTGTTGTATAATACCAAGACAAGTTTTTGGCTTTGGGAATGTGGTGTAGCCTGGTTTAACACACTGCCCTGTCAAGGCAGAGACCGCGGGTTCAAATCCCGTCGTTCCCGCCAAGAACTAAAATAAAAGTCCTTCCTTATTCGGAAAGGGCTTATTTTTTTTGGATAATAATATGAAATTTGGTAAATTTACCGATGTAGCAGTTGAAAGTGCTCATAAAGGTGCAGAAGTATTATTAAAATATTTTAATAATATTAAAAAAATCGAATATAAAGGCAGAATAGATCCCGTAACAATAGCTGACAAAACTTCGCAAAAAGCAATAGTCGATAATATAAAACAATATTTCCCTTTACATAATATTATTGCTGAGGAACAAGATTCAACTTTAGCACAAAACAGTAACGACTATTGTTGGATTATAGATCCGTTGGACGGAACCGTAAACTATGTTCACGGTGTTCCCACTTTTGCAATATCCATAGGATTAAAATATAAAAATGAAATAATATCGGGAGTAATATATGCTCCCGCTTTAAAAGAAATGTTTGTTGCTCAAAAAGGTAAAGGTGCATATTTAAACAATAAAAAAATTTCCGTTTCTAAAATAAAAGATATGGTAAGAGCTTTACCGGTAACCGGTTTTCCTTACTATGTAAAAGAAAAGCCTACAAGAGTAATAAAAAATTTTAAAAATATAATGCTTGAAACACAAGGTTTAAGAAGGTTCGGTGCGGCAGCAATAGATTTGGCTTATGTTGCCTGCGGAAGATTTGATTTCTTTTGGGAAGAAGGATTAAAACCTTGGGATGTGGCTGCCGGAATTGTTATATTGAAAGAAGCGGGCGGAAAAATAACCGATTTTTCCGGCGGTAAAGATTTTATATTTGGTAAAACAATCGTTGCTTCAAACAAAATATTACATAAAGATATATTAAAGGTTTTAAATGAAACAGGAAAAAGTAAATAAGATAATAAAAATACTTGATAAAGAGTACGGTGATGTTGATATTGCACTGAACTTTTCAAATGTATTTGAACTTATGGTGGCAACAATCCTTTCGGCACAATGTACCGATAAAAGAGTAAACATTGTAACCTCTACATTATTTAAAAAGTATAAAACCATAAAAGATTATGCTAATGCGGATTTGAAAGAATTTGAAAATGATATAAAATCTACGGGCTTTTACAGAAATAAAGCAAAAAATATTATAGAAACGGCGAACGTAGTATTAAATAAGTTTAACGGTGTTGTTCCTAAAACGATGGAAGAACTTACAACACTTAAAGGTGTGGCAAGAAAAACAGCAAACATAGTTTTGGGCAGCGGTTACGGAATAAATGTCGGTATAGCGGTTGATACACATGTTATCAGATTAACTAATTTAATAGGATTATCAAAAAATTCCGATCCTAAAAAAATAGAAAAAGATTTAATGAAAATCATTCCGAAAAAACATTGGAAAAATATTTCTTTTATGATACAAACATTGGGCAGAAGAGTATGTATAGCAAGAAGGCCGAAATGTGATATTTGCCCTGTAAATAAGTTGTGCAATTATTATAATAAGAAAGTTAAAAATTGACTGTTTTTTAATATTTTTATATACTTTACAAGCTTTATTTTGTTATGAATGGTAAAAATGGTGCGATGCCCGAGTTGGTTAAGGGGACGGTCTGCAAAACCGCCTTGCATCGGTTCGAATCCGATTCGCACCTTTTTTGTTTTGCTCGGTTAGCTCAGTTGATTAGAGTGCTTCCTTGACGTGGAAGAGGTCGTAGGTTTGACTCCTACACCGAGCATTTTAGGAACGGCAATTATCAATTAGTAATTAGCAATTGATATGTATGGGGGTATCATGGCAAGTAATTTTTCGTTTGATATTGTATCCGAAGTAAATTTTATGGAAGTTGATAATGCCATAACTCAGGCACAAAAAGAACTTTCGCAAAGATACGATTTTAAAGGTTCAAAATCTTCCATAGATTATAATAAAGCCGATAAAAAAATCACTTTAATCGGTGATGACGAATTTAAACTTAAAGCATTAATAGATATAGTTGAAGGAAAGTTTGCAAAAAGAGGTGTTCCTTTAAAATCTATGGAATTTAAAGCTAAAGAACAAGCTTTTGAAGGAACAATAAGGCAAGTTATAGAACTTATCAGCGGTTTACCGAGCGACAAAGCAAAAGAATTAACAAAAATGATAAAAAACGAAAAGTTCAAAGTTAATACACAAATCGAAGGTTCTAAAATAAAGGTAACTTCACCTAAAAAAGATGAGCTTCAAGCGGTAATAGCATTTTTGAAAAATGCAAAGTTTTCATTGCCGTTACAGTTTACAAATTACAGATAATTCCGTAGATTGTAGATATTTAAAAAAAACTTTTATATAATAGTGCAATATCATTTTGGAGAGATGGCCGAGTGGTTGAAGGCGCAGTCCTGGAAAGACTGTTTATCGGTGACGGTAACAAGGGTTCGAATCCCTTTCTCTCCGTAGGTGTTTTTTTGTAAAAAAGCACAAAGAATTATAAATGGATCAAGAACAGGATTAAGGAGAAAAAGTATGAAAAAGTTAGTAGCAGGAAGTTTGGCATTTGTGTTTGCATTAGTGTTAAGCACAAGCGCATTTGCAAGAACGTTGGAAATCACCGAATATTGCGGTGAAAACGGATTAATAAACAGAGGTAATGATCCGGTTCGAGTCGGAGACGTTTTAAATGTTAAAAATGATATTACTCAAGAGGCGGATGAAACCGGTTATATTGAACCAAATTTGATTTTATCTTATGGAATAACAATAAATGGTAACGGACATACATTTGATGGTAACGGATATGATGGATTTCATATGTCGGACTATAATTCAGGAGAATTTCAATCATCAACAATCAACAATGCAACATTAACTAATTATAGCGGTAACTATTTAGTTGGTGTTTCTGCTAGTGATTGGCCGGGTGTTGAACTGACATTGAAAGATGTAAATATAATAGATAATGATGCTTCTATTAATGTTGGTTGGGCATCTACACTTAACATTGTTTCTAATGGAACGGTAAATATTTCAAGTAATACCGGTGGTATAGTTAATGAAGAAGGTGGTACTATAAATTTTAAAGGTAACGATGTATATATAGCAAATACTTCAGTAGAAAACAATAGTGAAATGTATAATGATAGTAATTTAACTATAGATAGCGACTTAACAATTGGTGAAATGGGTTCATTTGAAAATAGAAAAACAGCAAATTTAAATGGTGCAGTTGGCGGATATGGTTATGTACGTAATTTTGGAACAATGAATATAGGCGGGGATGCTTCCGGTTTTACTGGTGATATTTATGTAGATAACGGAACTATAAACTTATTGAAAGGTGGTACATATTTCAATGGTGCCTACTGGCATACTTATGCAGGAAATACTACACTTAATTTAATAAATGAAACTATAGATAATATAGTTATGCAAAATTTGGAATTGAGCAGAACCACCATGAAAGTGAATATTGATGTGGATTTGAGCGCAGGACAAAAGAGTGCAGGTGATTATTTGGACATAGGATACGTATATAACAATGATTATCCTAAGGAAAGAGTTGTAGCAAGAGCCGCTCAGCTTCCAAACGATGATTTTACCCCGATATCCAAAATCTTGATAGATAAAATAAATGTTTTGGCAGATAGTCCCGATGAAGAAGAAGTAAGCGTAGAAATAGCAAATTCTGACTATCAAGAATATATACATTTAGCAAGAAACAGAGCATATAGTACATATTACGGATATAATGTAAAAATTTCTTCTTCCGGAAGTACTCCGGGAGAGATAAACATAGTTAAAGCTTCCGATAATTCCGACTCTTCGAATGTAGATTACGGAAACAAATTAATATTCTCAAGAATAGATGATAAAGCAAGAAATCCAAAATTGTTACAATCTAAAGTAGCAATAGCGGGATCAAATATATCTCAAGACGAAATATTTACAACGGTATTTAACAATGCAGGAAACTATACATTCTTCCAGAAACAAGGTTCGAATGCCGGAGATGTAGAAGACAGAGACGCTCCTACATTATGGGTAAAAGCATTCGGAAGTAAAGAAGATGTAGATTTGGAAGAATATACAAAGGTAGAAACAACATATTACGGTGCGGTTGTAGGATTGGATTGGGACAGACAATATACCGACAACTTTGATGCAACATACGGAATATTTGCAAGTTATGTCGGCGGCGAATTGAAAGATGATGATTGGGATAACAAAGTAAAACAAAACGGCGGATATGTCGGTGTAAGAGGAAACTGGTATTTCGGAAAACTTTTTGTTAACGGTATAATAGATTATGCATTAATACAAAATTCCGCAGATACAACAGAAGATTCCAACGATTTCAATTCACAAGTTGCAGGTCTTGCTGCAAGATTAGGTTACAACTTTGAAGTAGCAAGAAGAAGTTTCACAATACAACCTAATTTAGGTGTAACCGGCAAATATATAATAACGGACGATTACGATACAACAATAGACGGAGATAAGAGAAAATTATCTATCGATGATATAACAAATATTACAATTGAACCGGGCTTAAAATTAGTAAAGAATTTAGGAAAATGTTGGATATTGACCGGTGAAGGAAAATATGTAATAGAAAATGTTAGCGGAGATGTAACGGCAGACGATATAGTATTACCGGATACAAGCTATGACAATTTTGCAAATGTAGGATTAGGAATTGAAAAGATATGGGGATATACTGTATTGCAATTGAAAGCAAATAAGACATTCGGCGGAAGAGACGGATTCATAATAAATGCAGGAATAGAATTTAAATTTTAAGTAACCGGTAAAAAAGGAGATAAAATAGAATGAAGAATATATTAAGTTTAGTAATGATGTTGTTGTTGGCAGTATGTGTAACAAGTTGCGGATCAAGATATGCAAGGCCGGACAGATGTGTATGTGACTTAACGGACCCTGTACCTGTAGCAGCACCGGCACCGGAACCCGAACCGGAACCTGAGCCGGAACCCGAACCCGAACCCGAACCGGAACCGGTACAAGCAATAAAAGAAGTTATACAAGAAGCAGTAAAAGAAGAAAAGAAAGAATTTACAATAGATTTTGAAAAGATAGCAAACCAAAGCTTGTTTGAATTTAACTCCGATAAAATATCGGAAGATAATCATGCAGGGTTGGATGTAGTAGCAAAGTTCTTAAAAGAAACACCTAATGTAACAGTAAAAATAGAAGGACATACGGATAATATCGGATCACAGGAATATAATCAAAACTTATCTGAAAGAAGAGCAAAATCCGTAGCTAAATACTTAGTTGATAAGGGTGTGGAAGAAGACAGAGTAGCAACGGAAGGTTTCGGATTCTCTAAACCGATAGCAAGCAACAAGACTGCAGAAGGAAGAGCAAAGAACAGAAGAACAGAAATGAAGTTCACAATTAACGGAGAAGAACAGGAACCTGTAGTTCAACAAGAAGAGTTTGGTAAAACAAAATAGTTTAAAAGTTGTAAAAAATAGAAAAGGAAGGGAATAAACCCCCTTCCTTTTTTATTGGTTTAAACTATATTTTCAATTGCTGTTTCCAATCATCCAATCTTCTAATCTTCCGTCGTTGTTGCTTCCATACATCTATACATCCATCCCTCTATCCCTCAAAATTTGCTTTGCAAATTTTCAAATCCGCTGTTGTGTGTGGCATCTTCAATAATTACACAATTTGATTTATCAACAAGTTCCAATGTAAGTTTGTATGGAATGATTTTATCTTTTTTACCGATATAGTGCGTTTGTTCTATATCTGGTACAGTATCCAAATCCAAAGAATCTTTTAACGGAACATAATTAAAATATGTTGTCCATCTCGTATGGTTTAAAAGTCCGGCAACCGTTATCCATTTAACAATATTTATTTCTTTTTGATATTGGTTTATTATAAGTCCGCAAAGTAAACCGCCGCCGGAATAACCTATTAAAACAACTTTTTTATCACCTGCAATTTGTTTTATTGCCTGAGCCATATTATCGACTATTTTTTGTGAAAATCTGCCTGTTGTCCAGTCGATGCTGTTATAATTAGTGTTTTTAATGTATTGGCACGGTCTTGCCAAATAAACAACATTGGCGTTGGTATCGTTAAAAGCAATATTTCTTAAGAAATAACTTTTAGGTGTAGGGTCTGTTGTCGGATAACCGTTAGGAGTATAAGCATGACCGTCACCTTCTACATAAATTCTTATCGGCAAACTTTCATCTTCTGTTTTTTGCCAACTTGCCAAAACATAGTCATCCGTAGTTATTTCTCTATATATAAAATCTTCCGGAGGCTTTGTTTGCATTGTAGAACAGGAACATAAAAAAAAGATAAAAGATAAAAAAATAAAAATTTTTTTCATGTTATTTTATTACCTGTTTTAATATATCGTCGGTTTCAATAAAATTTATTGCTTTATCGAAAGAATCTTGTTCCGATAAAACCGTATAATAATTTTGTTTTATTGCAGGTGCAAGTTTTAATGCTTTTATAAAATCATCTTTGTTTATCGGATCTTTAGCTGCAAAACTAAAAAATCCCGTTTTTAGTAAAAAATTTTTTACTTTGTCTTGTTGATTGTTTTGTAATAATGAACATAAGTAAGTTGCTGTTCCTACTTGCAAACCGTGCATTTTTGGATTGGCAGAAACCGCATCAAGAGCGTGCGATATCAAATGTTCGCTTCCGCTTGCAGGTCTCGAAGATCCGGCAATTTCCATCGCTATACCGCTTAACACAAGTGAGTTTACCATTCTGTATTTGAATTCGTTGTCTTCGGGTTTTAAGGTGTTGCATAAATATACTATATCCAACGAATTGTGAGCCATAAGACCTGCAAAATCGTTAAAATATTCGTAACCTTTTAAAAAAGATTGTTTCCAATCGTAAAGTGCCGTAATTTTTGAAATTGTGTCACCGATACCTGAATAAAGTGAAGATATCGGGGCGTTTGATATTACATCAATATCGGCAACTACTCCGTAAGGTATTGTGGATTTTATGCTTTTTCGTTTACCTGCAACAAGCAACGATGTGTTCGGACTGCAAAATCCGTCGTTTGATACCGATGTCGGAACGGTTATGTAAGGCAGTTTTAGTATATGTGCACAATATTTCCCGTAATCGAGCGCTTTACCGCCGCCTATACCCAATAACACTTTGGTAGTGGAGGGAATTTTAAATGCGGTATGTATCGCATTTTCTATGTTAATATCCGAAATGGTATCTTTATGAACAATTTTTATATTATATTTTTCAAGTCCCGAATAAAGTTTGTCCGCAACAATGTTTTCTATACCGTCACTGAAAAAAAGAGCAATATCGGTAAAATTTCTGTCAACGAGATATTTGCCTATTTTTGCAATTTTTCCGTTACCTATTTTAAGTAAAGAAGGGATGTTTATTTCCTTATTGTTCATATATGCTCCGGATATAATTTAGTATATCTTTAAAATCGTTAAAAGGTTTTGTTTTTATATTTTTCTCTTTACATAATTCCAAAAGCATATCTTTTGCAAAAACAACATCTGCGATTTGTGCCGATTTAAAGTCCGGTTTCCCGTCACCGGCATATATGGTAAAAAAACCGTCATCTTTTAATTTTTGAACTATTTTTTCTTTGGATATTCCCGTATTTGAATTATAGTAAGGTGAAGTTTCTTCCGGTGCAACAAGTTTCATTCCGTCTTGTTGAGAATATGTTGCATCGTTTGAAATCAAGATAATATTATATTTCGATAAAGTGTCGACAATTCTTTTTTTTATGTAATAGTTTGTTCCCGCACTGCAAATATAAAAAGGAATTTTTTTCTCCATACAATATTTTGCCGTATCATAAAAGAAAGGATCAACTTCTATTGTGGAAATAAATTCGTCAAGTTCTTGTTGAGTTAAATGTATTTGAGAAAATATTCCGGTAAGTGCATCAATGTGTTTTATTTTACCGTTAAGATAATCGTTCCATGGTGCAAGAGCATCTTTTTTATCTTTTAAAAGGGTATCTATTACCATATAAAAGAAATCTTTTTTTGATATGGTTCCGTCAAAATCACTTATTAAAACAATTTTTGTTTTCATAACAATTTATTATATAAAATTTGGAGTAAAATTTAATTAAAAAACAACCTGTTTTTTCTTGATTTACCTTGCAGTATTTTTATAAAATTATATGGTTGTTATAATTTAAAAAACCGGGTTAAAAAATATATGAAAAATTTAATGAAAATATTTTTGAATAAAGGATATTTTCCTTTTTGCGTGTCTCAATTTTTGGGCATTTTCAATGACCAGTTCTTTAGAGTAGCATTAGCTATATATATAATGATGGGAGCAAATTCCCTGTCGCAGGGTGCAAGGTATTTCTTTGCCTCGTTTTTGATAGCGATATTTATGTTGCCGTCGTTACTGTTTTCGGCAACAGCCGGCGAAATTGCCGATAAATACAGAAAAGATATTATTATAAGAATTGTAAAAATCGCTCAACTTTTATTGGCTTTTATAGGAATAGCCGGTTTCTTGTTGCACAGTGTTACAATTTTGTTGATAGTATTATTTTTGGCAGGCACCATTTCAACTTTATTTTCTCCGACGAAATACAGTGCAATTCCCGAATTTTTGAAACAGGAAGATCTCGTTGCCGGAAACACAATAATTCAAGTCGGAAATTATATTTCAATGTTGTTGGGGATTGTTTGCGGTATATTGGTGTACTCGATAGACAGAAGTTGGCTTTTTCTTATATATTTAGCGGTAGCGGTAGCAGGATTTATTTCTTCTCTTTACATTCCGGAACTGAAAACAAGCATACAAAAATTTAAAATTTCAAAAAATTTCATTAAGACAACAATAAAAAATATGCACTATTTAAAATATACAAAAGATATTTATATGTGTATTTTGGGCATATCCTGGTTTTGGTTTATAGGTGTTGTTTTGGTGTACCAAATTCCGAACTTTGCGGAAATCGTTTTGAAAGGTCAAAAAGATTTATATACATTTTTGGCATTGCTTCTTACATCGGGAGTTTTTGTAGGAGCATTACTTTCATATTTTTTATTAAAGAAAGAAATATCCGTAAAGTATGTTCCGATATCCGTAGTTTTAATGACATTTTTTATTGTGGATTTGTCGTTTAGTGCGAAATATGTGCATCTTGCATTAACTACAAACATTGCATTAAGCGGTTTCCTTTCAACTTTTTCCGGTATTAGGATAATAATAGATGTTTTTGCATATTCTCTTTTTGCTGGCCTTTACATTGTTCCTTTGATAACAATGTTGCAGGTTTTGGCAAAAAGGAAAATCAGAGCAAGAGTTTTTGCCATAAACGATATTGTTAATGTACTGTTTATGATAGCAGGCTCTTCCGTTTGTTTCTTGTTTATAAAAATGGGGCTTGCTTTCCCTGTGGTTTTGACAATAATAGCTTTATTTAATGTGCTTGCAGCAATATACATATGTACTCTCTTACCCGCACATCTTTTAAGAATAATAGCTAAACGATTTATAGATATCTTGTATAAAATAGAAGTTGTAGGTATGGAAAATTTTGAAAAATGTAAAGGCGGAACTTTAATTATTGCAAACCACACTTCTTTAATAGACGGTCTTATTCTTTCGGTAACTTTCGGAGAAAAACTTTCGTTTGCCATTAACAGCGATGTTGTAAACAAATTTTGGTTAAAACCTTTCTTAAAAATAATAAAATATTTCCCCGTAGATAATACGAATGTGATGGTTGTTAAATCCATAATTGATGAAATAAAGCAAGGCGGAATAGTTGTTATATTTCCGGAAGGAAGAATTACAACTACCGGCGGACTTATGAAAGTTTATCCCGGTCCCGCCGTTATTGCCGACAAAAGTGATGCAGACATTTTACCTATATGTATAGAAGGAATTCAGTATTCCGACTTTTCATATTTCGGAGCAAGAACAAAAAGTAAAAGACAAAGAAAAATTAAACTTACAATTTTGCCTCCGAGAAAACTTGATGTAAACCAATCATTGTCCGATGCAAGAAGAAGAAACATTGCCATGACAAAACTTTACGATATTATGTGCGAAATGAAGTTTGCAAGCAATTTTTCCGATAAGACTCTTGTTGAATCTTTAATAGACAGTTTATCTTTGGTCGGAAGAAGAAAAGAAATATTGGATGATATTAACAGACAACCCATAAGACTTGGAAGATTTTTAGGTGCGATATTTGCTTTCGCACATAAAATAGTTAAACAAACACAAAATAAAGAGTATGTCGGAATTATAGCGGCCAATACAAAAACAATGATAGAAATATTTTTTGCTTTGTCGGCACTGAACAGAGTTCCGGCAATGATAAATTTTACCGACAGTATAGAAAACACTCTATACAACTTAAAAAATGTCGGTATAACAAAAGTTTATACTTCAAAAAGGTTCATAAAAGCTTCGAATTTAGGTAATTTAATAAATGCTTTGAAAGAAAATAAGATAGAAGTATTTTTTGCGGAAGATATTAAAGACAGTCTTACATTGTTTAACAAGATAGCGGCATATATAAAATCTTATTTTCCGAGAACATACTATAAAAATATTTGTTCTACTTTCGATGTGTTTTCTCCGGCCGTTGTATTATTTACATCGGCATTTAAAGGAAAAAGTAAAGCGGTGGTTTTATCGCACAAAAATATACAGGCATCCAGAGCACAACTTTCAAGTGTTATGGATTTCGGTATTATGGACAGTTTCTTTAATGCAATGCCGATATTTTCTTCTTTAGGACTTGTTGCGGGAACACTGTTACCTTTGCTTAGAGGCATAAAAGTTTTTGAATATCATTCACCGTTACATTATAAAATGGTATCGGAACTTGTATACGATACGGATTCCACCGTTTTGTTGGGAACGGACACTTTTCTTAACGGGTATGCTCAAAATGCGCACCCTTACGATTTTTATGCAATAAGGTATGTTATAGCCGGAATAGAAAAACTTAAAGAAGAAACAATACATATTTGGGAAGAAAATTTCGGTAAAAGAATTTTTGAAGCTTACGGAACAACTGAAACGGCTTCAACTATTTCAATAAATACTCCTATGTATTTTAAAGAGTACAGCGTGGGAAGATTTTTACCGTCCGTTGAATGTAAATTGGAATCTACCGCGGCTTTCGTAGGTTCAAGTCATTTGTTGGTAAAAGGTCCCAATGTTGCAAATTGTTATATAGAAAACAAACAACTTGTTTCCAAAAAAACAGAAGGGGAATGGTTTGATACTGGTGATATCGTTGAAGTGGACAGAGAAGGGTTTGTTTTCATGAAAGGTAAATCAAAAAGATTTACGAAAGTCGACGGAGAAAGTATATCGTTAACCGAACTTGAATTTAATATATCCAACATTTGGAAAGAATCTAAAAATGCGGTTTTAACGGTTCAAAATAACAGAAAAAAAGAAATAGTATTGTTCACGACGAACCAATCCGCTACATTGGAACAATTACAAAAAGAAGCAGATGAACATAAAATTGAAAATTTCGTTTTACCGAACAAAATAATTGTTGTAGAAAAAATTCCTATTATAGGAACAGGTGCTACCGATTATACGAAGTTGCACGAAATGTTTAAGGAACTTAACAAATGATAAATACATTGGCAAAAATTTTGATTAATAAAAAATTAGTAATCGCTTTATCCAAGCTTTTCCTGGGTGTTCAAGTAAAAGGGTTGGAAAATATTAAAGATTTACAGGGGAAGGCTTTGTTTGTTGTAAATCATAATTCTTTTATAGATGCATTTTTGTTGTGGGCATTTATTCCGGAAGAATTATGTTTTACCATTAATCCTATAGTTGCAAAAAAATGGTATGTAAAACCGTTATTGAATATTGCAAAATTTTTCAAAATAGAACCTAACAACCCTATGGCTGTAAAATCCATGATAAGAGAAGTAAATAACGGACACAAAATAGTTATTTATCCGGAAGGAAGAGTTACCTCTACCGGCAGCATGATGAAAATTTATCCCGGTCCTGCAATGATTGCCGATAAAACGGATGCTCAAATAGTTCCCATATATATAGACGGTACTCAATATACAATTTTTTCTTATTACAGAAACAAAGTTAAAATAAGACCTAGAACAAAAGTTGTATTAAACATTTTTAAACCTACAAAATTAAATGTAGATAAAGAGTTGAAAGGCGAAGAAAGAAAAAAAGAAATTACAAAACAGCTTTTCGATATTATGACGAATGCAAAATATTATTCCGCAAGCGATCAAAAAACTTTGTTTGAATCTTTAATCGAAGCAAAAAATTTTGTGGGAAGAAGATTTAAGATTGTAGAAGATATAGCAAGAAAACCTATAAATTATGGCCAACTTCTGACTGCCGCATTTGTTTTAGGTAAACAGTTCACAAAGCACAGTAAACAAAAAGAAAAGGTAGGTTTTTTAATGCCGAATGCCGCAGCATCCGTAGTTGCTGTTTTCGGTATGCAGGCGTATAACATTGTTCCGTGTATGTTAAACTTTTCCACCGGAACAAAAAACATGATTTCCTGTTGTAAAACCGCTGCAATTAAAACGGTATATACTTCGAAACAGTTTGTTATAAAAGGCGGTTTTACCGACCTTATAAAAGTAATGGAAGATGAAGGTCTTCAAATAATTTATCTTGAAGATTTGAAAAAAGAAATAACTTTACAGGAAAAACTTACCGGTTTATTTGCTTCATTCTTTCCCAAATATTATTACAACAAAATTAAAGGTGATGTGTCTGTAGAAAAAGATCCTGCCGTGATTCTTTTTACCAGCGGTTCGGAAGGTGTTCCTAAAGGTGTTGCTTTAAGTCACAGAAATATACAGGCAAACTTAAACCAAATAAGAGCTGTTTTGTTTTTTGACACTCAAGACAGATTTTTTATGGCATTACCGATATTCCATTCTTTCGGGTTCACTTGCGGAATGGTTCTTCCTATAACAAGTGCCATAAAAGTTTTCTTTTATCCTACACCGTTACATTATAAAATTATTCCGGAACTTATTTACGATACAAATTCAACAATTACGTTTACCACGCCTACGTTCTTTAGCGGGTACGGTAAAAGTGCACATGCTTACGATTTTTATTCTATAAGACTTGCAGTTGTGGGCGCGGAAAGAGCAAAAGCGGAAACTGCAAAAAGTTTGTTTACGAATTTCGGTATAAACCTTTTGGAAGGTTACGGTGCTACGGAAACAGCCCCTGTTCTTTCGGTAAATACACCTATGTATCATAAAAAAGGTTCCGTAGGAAGAATTTTCCCCGGTATACAAATGAGATTGGACGAAGTTCCCGGAATAAAAGACGGTAAAAAGTTGGTAGTTAAAGGCAGAAATGTAATGTTGGGCTATATAAAGAGCGACAATCCGGGAGTAATACAACCTTTGGAAGACGGTTGGTACGATACAGGTGATATCGTTTCCGTAGATAAAGATAATTTCATTACTATAAAAGGCAGAGCAAAAAGATTTGCAAAAATTGCCGGTGAAATGGTTTCGTTAACTGCCGTAGAAGAAATGATAACGGCTCTTTGGCCTGCTTATAATCATGCGGTTGTTGCAATACCGGATGAAAAAAAAGGTGAACAGTTAATACTTTTTACAACAAGACCTAACACGACTTTTAGTGAAATAAGTGCTGCTTTTAAAGCGCAGGGTTCAAGCGATTTGTTTGTTCCTAAAAAGATAAAAGTGCTGGAAGAAATGATTATTATGGGTAACGGTAAAGTTGATTATGTTACCCTTGGTCAGAAAGCACTTGAGTTGTTTGCCTAAATTTTCGCAAAGCGAAAATTTGAGGAATAGAAGTTTGGAAGTATAGAAGTATAGAAACTTTTTGCAAAGCAAAAAGTTGAAGGATGGAGGTATAGAGGTCTGGAAAGATAGAAATTAACTGCAAACAGAAAAAACAAATTGTTTCTTTGTAGTTTCTATACATCCGGTCATCCATACATCTGATCATCAAAATTGCGATGCAATTTTAGTCCATACATCCTTCCCTCCATACATCCATACCTCAAAAAAACTTAAAGTTTTTTAAAATATGCAAAAAGATTTATAATGTACATATATTATGCATAAAAATTAAGGAAGTTTTATTATGAGTACAAGAGAAGATGTAAGAAATGTAGCAATAATAGCCCATGTTGACCATGGTAAAACAACAATAGTAGATTCAATGTTGAAGGTTGCCGGTGAATGGACGGTTAAAGATGATGAAGTTCAAGATACCGTTTTGGATTCCGATCCCATTGAAAGAGAAAGAGGTATCACAATACTTGCAAAGTGTACCTCAATAAAATATAAAGATCATACCATAAACATAGTAGATACTCCGGGACATGCCGATTTCGGCAGCGAAGTTGAAAGAGTATTGAAAATGGTGGACAGTGCAATTCTTATGGTAGATGCGGCCGAAGGTCCTATGCCGCAAACAAGATTTGTTTTAAGAAAAGCATTGGAACTCGGATTAAATCCCATAGTTGTTATAAACAAAATGGATAAACCGCAAGCCAATGCCAGTAAAGCGATAGATGATATATTTGAATTGTTTATGAAACTCGGCGCAACAGACAGACAACTTGATTTTCCTATCTTTTATGCTTCCGGCAGGGAAGGTTGGGCAAGCACTAAGATAGATGCCAAAGGAACTGATGTTTCTCCGTTACTTGACGGTATAATAAAATATGTTCCGGCACCTGAAGCAGATAAAGATAAACATTTGCAAATGCAAATAACAATGATAGATTATAACAACTTTTTAGGCAGAGTAGGTATAGGAAGAATTTTAAACGGTTCAATTAAAAAAGGACAAACGGTTCTTCTCGTAAATAAAGACGGTTCAACTCAGGCAAAAGCGGTGAAAATAGAAAAGTTTTTGGGACTTTCAAAAGTTGAAGTTGAAGAAGCCTGGGCGGGAGATATAGTTTCCATATCCGGTCTTGAAGGCTTAAAAGTCGGTGACACGATTTGCGAATTGGAACACCCGTTACCGCTTGAACCTTTGTCTATAGACGAACCCACAATATCCATGGATTTTTTAGTTAACGATTCACCTTTTGCAGGCAGAGAAGGTAAATTTTTAACATCAAGACATTTAAAAGCAAGACTCGAAAAAGAAGCTCAAACCAATGTCGGTTTAAAAGTTGAAGAACTTGAAGGTGAAGGAAGATTTAAGGTTTCCGGCAGAGGAGAACTCCATTTAACCGTTCTTATAGAAAATATGAGAAGAGAAGGTTTTGAACTTGCAGTATCAAGCCCTGAAGTTATTTTTAAAGAAGTTGACGGGAAAATGTGCGAACCTATGGAATATCTTATACTTGATATAGATTCCGATTTTCAGGGAGTAGTTTTTGAACTTATCGGTAAAAGAAGTGCACAACTTGAAAATATGGTAAGTGAAGGTAAAGATCATTTAAGATTGGAATATATTATTCCGTCAAGAGCATTGATAGGATTTAAAAACGAATTTTTAACCGCAACAAAAGGTACCGGAATAATGCATCACAGTTTTTACGGATATTTACCGAAAGCGGACATTTCCTCATTAAGAGGTAACGGAGTATTTATTGCTATGGCTCCGGGAAAAACCACCGCTTATGCTTTACATAATTTGGAAGACGGCGGAGAGATGTTTGTAGGTCCTGGTGAAGAAGTTTATGAAGGTATGATAGTCGGACAAAATTCCAGAGAAAGAGATCTTGTGGTTAATCCGTGCAAACCTAAAAAACTTACCAACATGAGAAGTAAAGCGGCAGATGAAGCATTAACATTAACACCGCACAGAGTTATGAGTTTGGAACAATCCGTGGAATACATTGCTCCCGACGAACTCGTGGAAATTACACCTACATCATTGAGATTAAGAAAAAAGATATTAAATGCTTTGGACAGAAAAAGAACTGCAAGAAACGAAAGATACGAAGAAGCTCAACTCGAGCAGGAAGACTAAAACGACAATGTACAATGTATAATGTATAATGTACAATTAAAAAACTAAAAACTTGTCCGAAGGACACCGAAAATTATAAATTATAAATTGTAAATTATAAATTGCCGTTAAAAATGGTATAATAAGAAAAATTATTTTAGATAGGAGCAAGTAAGTATGAAAAAATTATCTTTATTGGCAGTAGCGGTATTTATGTTGTTTTCAACAGTAGCATTTGCAGGAACGAAAGAAGGTTTGGAGTTGGAATTGAAACAGTTGTCGGTTAGTATCACAAGTACCGAAGTTCACAATTCTTCGACGGCATTTACAACGGCAAGATTAACGGCTGATCCTCAAACGGCAATTCAAGGTAAATTGGATTTTGATGCAAGATATTTTTTACCTAAATTCTTATGGACAAATAATCTTTACATGGAATATGGTAAAACAACGGTAAGACCTGTAGACAAAGAAGAACTTACAACCGAAAATGCAGATAAAATTACCGTAACATCGGATTTAACATACAGATTATGGACAGTAGAAGAAGATTTTATAGGCGGTTTTGAGGCGGGTCCTTTTGCAAATATCGGTTACGAAACTGAATTTGATGCTCCTGAAGTAGAAATAGATGGTGAAAAAGTAACAGGAAACAGAAAACAAATTTTAAGAGGTAAAGCAGGTTTTAAACTTTTCGAAGGAAAATATTTGAAAGAACTTTATTCGGCTTATGTATTTGAAAGAGATTTTACAAATACACCGGAAACAAACAGATCGGCTTTTGAAGCAGGTTTCAAAGCTGAAGCGGAAATAAGAGAAGGTGTAAAATTTGTAGCATGGTCATATTACAGAGATTATTTATCACAATCAGAAGATTATATAAGCGATTTGGATTATGAAGTAGAAGCAGAATTAAGACTTGATGTAAAATTGTGGAACAATCTTTCGGTAGCACCTTTTGTTAACTATTATTGCGCAT
This sequence comes from Candidatus Ruminimicrobiellum ovillum, assembly GCF_002392975.1. NCBI lineage: Bacteria > Pseudomonadati > Elusimicrobiota > Endomicrobiia > Endomicrobiales > Endomicrobiaceae > Candidatus Ruminimicrobiellum > Candidatus Ruminimicrobiellum ovillum. Next base: position 187,785 of record NZ_DGIC01000010.1, on the reverse strand, counting down.
CTGCACAACATTTTAATTGTGTAGCTGATAACTGGTACACAGGTGTACAAATTTCTTACAGCACATTCTTTAAAAAAGCTAACGAAATATAATAATTTTAAGTTAACATAATAAAAATAAGCTCTATTGTTAAAATAGGGCTTATTTTTTTTGTCAATAAATGGTAAAATTACTCTAATAATATTATAGGAGAATTTTATATGAAAAATATGCCGGAATTTAATAAAGTATCAAAACAATTATTACAGGCAATGCCTTACCAATATGTCGGTAACAATATAAATGTTTGTATAGAAACAGACGAATTTACATGCCTTTGTCCGTGGACGGGACTTCCTGATTTTGCACATTTAAAAATTCAGTATGTTCCCAACAAAGTCGTTGTTGAACTAAAATCTTTGAAAATGTATTTGCAATCTTACAGAATGGTTGGTATGGTTCATGAATCCGTAGTAAACAGTATTATGAAAGATATTAAACAATTATTAAAACCTAAACAGATATATGTTGAATTAGTATTTAAAATTAGAGGCGGAATTACAACAACAGTTTCCGCAGGCAGCATTAAAGAAGGTAAAAAATAAATGTCGAAATCGATAGCATTTGTCGGTAACCCCAATGTCGGCAAGTCCGTAATATTTAATAAACTTACCGGCCAATATGCGGTTGTTTCAAATTATGCAGGTACTACAGTTGATGTTACAAGAGGAAATATTACAATCGGCAGTGAACAGTATCAGGTTGTAGATACTCCCGGCACATACTCTTTAATGCCGTTATCAGAAGACGAGCAAGTTACAAGAGATTTAATAATAAAAGAAAAACCTAACATTATAGTACAAGTATGCGACATGAAAAATATCGAAAGGTCGCTGCACTTGTTCTGTGAACTTGCATTGTTTAAAATACCTATGGTGTTGGTTTTGAATATGAGAGATGAAGCCATTCAGTCGGGAATTAGAATAAATATAAAGAAGTTAACGGAAATTTTAGGTGTTCCGATAACCTGCTGTACAGCAACAACCGGTGACGGTGTGAGTGATATTTTAAAAATTATACCGCAGGCGACCGTAAGCAACTTAAATATTGAATATAAAAACAGTAAAGATATTTTAACAATAGAGAACGTTTTAAAAGATAAAACTTCAATAGCTAAAGCGTTGGCTGTATATTTGTTGTCGGGCGATAAAGATATAAAACAGTATGTTCCGCAAAAGTTGCAGGAAAAAGTTTTTAAGTTGGTATCGGATACTGTTAAAAACGAATACAAAATGTTTGCGGCACAAATATTTCACGATAACAATGAAACAATATTAAAAATCGTTTCCGAAGTAAAAAAAATAAAACACAGAAAACATAAAAGTGTTATGGAAAAGTTAGGCAACATTTGTTTGCATCCGTTTTGGGGAACGATAATAATGTTGTTCATTATTTTTATAATGTACGAATTCATTGGAGTGTTTGTTGCAGGTGTCGTTGTAGATTGGATACAAACAAAAGTTTTTGAAGAATTGATAAATCCGTTTATTGCAAACTGTTTTGATTATTTGGGAACGGGACCGGTTGTAAATTTTGTAAAAGATTTGTTTGTAGGTCAGTACGGAATTTTTACAATGGCAATACCATATGCTTTTGCAATAATATTCCCTATAGTTATTGCATTTTTTTCATTTTTCGGAATATTGGAAGATTCAGGTTATTTGCCGAGATTGTCGGTAATACTTAACAGATTGTTTTCACTTGTAGGTTTAAACGGTAAAGCCGTTCTTCCTATGGTTTTGGGAGTAGGTTGCGGAACGATGGCAGTATTAAGTTCAAGAATACTTGAGACAAAAAAAGAAAGAATGATAGTTGTAATTTTGTTATCGCTTTCAATACCGTGTTCGGCACAGTTGGGTATAATTCTTGCGATGTTATCTTCGGTATCTTATAAAGCAACAATTGTTTGGCTGTTGTGTATATTGTTTTCGCTTTTCTTAGTTGGAAAAATTTTGGATTTTTATGTTAAAGGTGAGTCCACAAACTTTATTATAGAAATTCCTAAAATGAGAATACCGTCAATAATAAACATTTTATCTAAAGTTAAAATGAGACTTGTTTGGTACATGAAAGAAGTAGTTCCTTTATTTATTTTAGCTACGGTCGGTTTGTTTTTTATGGACAAAATTCATTTGCTTACAACACTTGAAAGATGGTTTTCACCGATAGTAGTAAAATTTTTAGGGCTACCTATAGAAACGACAAGCACATTTATTATGGGCTTTTTAAGAAGAGATTACGGAGCATCCGGAATTTATACTTTGGCACAAGACGGACTTTTATCCGGAACACAAATTTTGGTTAGTGCGGTAGTTATAACATTGTTTGTTCCTTGTCTTGCGCAAAGTTTGATGGTAATAAAAGAGCATGGAATAAAAATTGCTTCAATAGTTTTTGTTGCGATTACAACATATGCGGTATTGTTTGGAGGAGCTTTAAGGTTTGTTATTGCATTGTTTTAAGCTAAACGACTTTATCTTTTAAATTATAACTTTATATTTACCTTCTTTATGTACCGGTCGCCTTTGCTTTTCCTTATGTACACCGCAGTCGGTAAATATTTTGTTATAATTTAAAATATAGGAAGTCTTTGAAAGTAATCAACTACTAAGTTGAATTTTATGTTTTTAGAATTTGCAAATTTAAAGACAACTACACAAAAAAGTTTAGGAGTCTATTGTTTGTATGAAAATAAAAGAAATTAAAATCAATAAATTTAAACGATTCACAGATTTAACAATAACAGGTATTCCAGAAACTGCAAAACTTATTGTATTAGTTGGCCCAAATGGATGTGGAAAAACTTCATTGTTTGAAGCATTTAATGTATGGTATCAAATTAAAGGATTTGGTATGTTAGGAACAGAAGATAGTAAGTATTATGTAAAAAAATCCAATTATAATGATATTCAAGAAAATGCATATGGTTCTTTTTTTAGAAATATTGATAGAACAATTAATTTATATTATTATGGATCAACATTAAGTAAGGGACAAATTTGTGAAAAATTTTATTTTAGATCTGCATATAGAAATCAATCAAATTTTGTAATATCAAGTTTAAGCAAAAAAGAAAATCCTGTAAAAGATAGAAATATTAATAGTAAAACATTAATAACGACAGATGCTACTGTATCAGATAATTATAATCGTTTAATTTCTTCAACCATATCAAGTCTGTTTATGAAAGAAAATAATACTAAAAGTGTAGAAGAATTAAGAAAAGAGTTAACAGGAAAAATTCAAAATTCACTACATAATGTATTTGAAGATTTGGAATTATCATCATTAGGAAAACCATTAGAAAATGGTTCTTTTTATTTCACAAAAGGAATTTCGAAAGATTTTATTTATGCTAATTTATCAGCTGGAGAAAAATCGGCTTTTGATTTAATATTAGATTTAATCATAAAATCCAGTTACTTTACAGATACAATTTTTTGTATAGATGAACCAGAATCTCATATGCATACAACATTACAAGCAAATTTATTGAAAGAATTATATTCTTTGATTCCTGGAAATTCTCAGCTTTGGATTTCTACTCATTCTATGGGAATGCTGAAAAAAGCGAAAGAACTTGAAGAAGAAAATCCTGGAACTGTAATTTTTTTAGATTTTGAGAATAGAGATTTTGATAATAAAGTTGTTATGACTCCTTCAGGAATTGATTCAACTATGTGGAAAAGATTTTTAGATTTAGCTCTTGGTGATTTATCAAAGCTTATTGCTCCAAAAACAGTTGTATTTTGTGAAGGGAATACAAACGGAAGAAAATATAAAGATTTTGATGCTCAAATATATACAAAAATATTTAATAGTAAATATCCGGATGTTTGTTTTGTTTCTATTGGTTCTTGTTCTGAAATTGAGAATGAAGGAAATATCAGTATGAAAATAATTTCTCAAGCTTTAAGTAATTCTAAAATAATTAAACTTGTTGATAGAGATGATAGGAATGATAATGAAATAGAAGAACTAAAGAATAAAGATATAAAAGTTCTGTCTAGAAGGCATATAGAGTCTTATTTGTTAGATGATGAAATATTGAAGCTTCTATGTGAAAAAGAAAATAAATCGGATAAATATGATGAGATTTTATCTATAAAAAAAGCAAAATTAGAAGATTCTATTTCGAGAGGAAATCCAAAAGATGATATAAAATCTGCGAGTGGTGACATTTATGTTGAGATAAAGAAAATATTACAACTATCGCATAGCGGAAATACCAAAGATGCATTTTTTAGAGACACATTAGCACCTCTAATTACGCCAGAAACACAAGTTTATAAAGAATTAGAAAAAGATATATTTGAGGGCATTAATTAAAAAATTTGATAGCCAAAAGATAAAATTGTCATTTGAATTAAAATGCTGAGATAAAAGTGTAAAACAAAAACTTGACAAAGCATACAGATGTATGTATAATAAAGAAATGAATAACAAACTATTATCCACATCGGAAGTTTGCGATAAATACAATATATCACAAGCTCTTCTTTATGAATTTAAAGAAGAAGGACTTATTTATTTCCCTACAAAACATATACAGCAGTATTTGTGGGATGAAGAAACATTAAATAAACTTTCAAATATACTTAAAAAAAATACAAAAAATTATAAAACCACCGCTATTAATAACAGAAGATATTTAGGAAATAAATATAAATTATTACCTTTTATAAAAGAAATAGTTGAAAAGCATTGTAAAAATATCAATACAGTAGCAGATATTTTTGCCGGAACGGGTGCGGTCTCGTCAGCATTTACTGATAAAACATTAATTACAAACGATAATATGTATAGTAATTATATATGTCATCTTGCTTGGTTTGGAATAGAAAAAGTTGATACAAATAAAATAAAAAAAATTATTATTGATTACAATAACATAAATCCACAAAATGATAATTATATGTCAATAAATTTTTCAAATACATATTTTAATAAGAATGTTTGTAAAAAGATAGGTTTTATAAGAGAGGATATTGAAAAAAAATTTAATTCCAAATTTATAAACGAAAGGGAAAGAGCAGTGTTAATAACATCTTTATTGTATGCTATGGATAAAATTGCTAATACTTGTGGACATTATGATGCTTATAGAAAAAGTGGAGAATTAAATAAAAAATTAGAACTGGCTGTTCCTTTAATTTCAAACAATTTAAATAAAAAAAATAAAAATTATAATATTGATGCTAATGAGTTGGTAAAAAATATAAAAGCAGATTTAGTTTATATTGATCCGCCTTACAATTCAAGACAGTATTGTGATGCTTACCATTTACTTGAAAATGTTGCAAGATGGCAAAAACCTAAAGTATCCGGTGTTGCTTTAAAAATGCAAAGAGACAATTTAAAAAGTGATTACTGTACACAAAATGCTACAAAAGCATTTGAAGATTTAATAAGTAATATAAATGCAAAGTATATATTGTTATCATACAATAATATGTCTAATAAAGGTAATAGTAGATCAAATGCGAGAATTAGTGATAAAGATATAATAAGAATATTATCAAACAAAGGTAAAGTTACAGTTTTTTCAAAAGAATATAAAGCATTTACTACAGGTAAATCAAAAATAGAAAATAATGAAGAAAGATTATTTTTATGTGTTTGTGATAATAATATTTTTGAACAAAAAAAATTTATACAATCCCCTTTAAATTATACAGGTGGTAAGTATAAAATTTTATCTCAAATTTTACCATTATTTCCAAAAACAATAAGTTCCTTTGTAGATTTGTTTTGTGGTGGATGTAATGTAGGTATAAATATTAATAGTGATAAAATAATTTTAAATGATACAAACTCTTATTTAATAGGGATATATAATACTTTTAAAAAATTAAGCAACAAAGAAATTTTTTCTTCTATACAACAAATAGTTTCTAAATATAATCTTTCAAATACAAGTAAATATGGATATGAGAAATATTCAGCGAATAGTTCTGAAGGTTTAATGAGATATAATAAAGATAACTTTATAAGAATGAGAAATGATTTTAATTCTTTAACAGAAAAAGATGATGATTATTATATTTTACTATATGTTCTTATAGTTTTTTCCTTTAATAATCAAATAAGATTCAATAAAGAAGGTAACTATAATTTACCTGTAGGAAAAAGAGATTTTAATTTAAAAATGCAAAAAAAACTTTCAGATTTTATAGATGTCATACATAAAAAAAATTACATCTTTACAAATAACGATTTTAGGAAAATTAAAATAAATAAATTAAAAAAAGATAGTTTTGTATATTGTGATCCACCATATTTAATAACTTGTGCAACTTATAATGAACAAGACGGCTGGACACAAAAAGATGAAAAAGATTTACTTGAATTTTTAAATCTTTTAAATAAAAACAATATAAAATTTGCATTGTCTAATGTACTAGCAAATAAAGGAAAAGAAAATAAAATTTTAATGGATTGGATAAACAAATATAATTATAAAGTTATTCATTTGAATAATAGTTATTCAAATTCCAATTATCACACGAAAAACAAAGAAAAAATTACAGATGAAGTTTTAATTATAAATTATTAAGGAAAAGTATGACATTACCTAACATTCCGTTCAAAAGTTATTGTTGGAACATTGGAACTACAAGTTACAGAACCAAACAATTTAATTTTAATATTGAAAAACAACTTTCGTTGCTTGATGAATTTTGGAACAAACCTGGAAACACAAACCAAAATTGGATTAATAATAATTCTTTGCAAAAAGATTATTATAATTTTTTAAAAGAAAATAAATTTATTGTTGGAAATGCAAAAAGACCTGATAAAGATGCAAGAGAAAAAACATCCGGTTTGGTTGAAATAGGTTTAATAGATAATGATAGAAAATTAACACAAGTTGGTAGAAAGTTATTAGGAATAAGTAAATTAGGTAATTTTAATAGTGACAATGAGTTAAATATAGCAAAAGATAGTTATATTTATTTAAAGCAACTTTTAAAGATGTCGACAACTGTTGAAAATAAAACAGTTCGACCTTTTATATTATTAATTTATTTTTTATCTAAATTGGAATATTTAACAAAGGAGGAATTTTGCTATATATTACCATTATGTGTTGATGATTCTATAGCACAAAAGGCAATAAACTTTATAAAAAAAATAAGAAAAGACAATGGAACAATAGACAATTTTATAATAGATTTTATTTTTAACAATGATACATATAACAAAGCATTAAATGTATTTATGAGTAATAAAGACAGTGAGAAGTTAATTACAACAATAGGTATTAATAGAAAAAGTAGAACTTATGATAAACCATACTATAACTTTTATGAGATACTTAAAGAAATTGCATTAAAAAGAAAGTTAAAAAATAATATTTTGAAATTATATAAACAAACAGAAAAAATAAATGGTAAAGCAAAAAATTTTTGGAAAAAATATTTGTTTTCTTCAACAGAAAAAAACAAATTACAAAAAGAACCTTTAAAATGCTTAAAAGAAAATTCATTATTAAACAAAAATAAAACAGAATTTAAAACGGAATTCTTTAAACTTTTACACTTATTTAAAATAAAATCAACATTATCAGATTATTTGGATTTAAATAGAAGATATTTCAAATTAACAGATATAATAATTTTTGAAGATGAAAAAATAAAATTAGATACTTTGCCATATTATTATTTTAAGAATAATATAAATGAACTTTATAATTTAGCATTTACAAAGTCCGATATTTTAGAAAAAGATTGCAATATTACTGAAATTTGCAATGATTTAATATTTGATGAAAAACAAATATTACATATTATAAATTCAGAAAGAAAATCAAAGTATTCATCACTAAAAGAATTTACTAATTCTGTAAATGACGAAAGATATGTTAGATTTAATAATTTAATATCTACAAAGTTTTCAAATGAAAAAATAATTGATTTATTAGAATTGTTTGAGACAAGAAGTGATGATAAAATAAATGAACTTGTTACATATAATGCTGATATCCCTACAATTTTTGAATATATACTTGGAATTATTTGGTATAAGATAAGTGAATATAAAGGGAAAATATTGGATTATATGAATTTGTCTTTAGATGCAGATTTATTACCTAAAACACATGCTGTTGGTGGTAGTGCGGATATTATATATAAATACGATAAAACAAATGTTTTCCCAGAACATGCAGTGTTATTAGAAGCAACATTAACTAATAATCAAAATCAGAGAAGAGCAGAAATAGAACCTGTTTCAAGGCATTTAGGCGATTATCTTTTGCAAACAGAAAATAATAAATCATATTGTATTTTCATAAGCAACTTTTTAGCTATTAATGTTGTTTCAGATTTTATTAATAGAAAAACATATCATCATTACTCTAATGATGGAACAAAATCTGTGACAGGCTTAAAAATAATTCCGTTACAAACATCAGAACTAAAAACTATTATAAAAAAAGGATTAAAATATAAAAATTTATATTTGTTATTTGATAAAGCATATTTATCAAATGAAAAAGCAGATAGTTGGTATAACAAGAATATAGTTTCTACTCTATAATAATTTAAGTTTTGGGGGGTAAAAATGGCAAAAGGAATCATTTATCTAATGACAACAACTGTATCTGGATTGATTAAAATTGGAATAACAGAATATAAACAGTTTTTAGAAAGAATGAGATTTCTTGAAAGCAATGGTTATCGTAATGTGACAGGACTAAAAAGATTTTTTGCCATAGAAGTAGAAGATTATAAAGCAAAAGAGGAACTTTTACAAGAAATTTTCAGCAAATATAGAGTACCTAATACTGAATTATTTGTATTAGATATTGAATTAGTAAAACAATTATTATTAGCTTTTGATGGGAAAGTTATTTTTCCGGCAGAAGTAAATAGACAAGAAGATTTTAAAGAAATTACTAATCAAAGAAAACAAGAACGATTGTTTAATTTTTATAATAAAGGTATTAAAAACGGTGACAAAATAGCTTTTGTATATGATGGAAATGTTACAGCAAAAGTTGTAAGTGAAAGAGAGGTTGAATATGAAGGACAAGTTTATAAACTATCACCATTAGTTTATAAACTAATGGAACAAAGAGGGAAATTAAATAAAAGTGGTGCTTATCAAGGTGCAAAATATTTTAAATTTAAAGGAAAAGTTTTAACAACTATTAAAGATAAAATTTAAAATAGAATATCTCATATTTATTGGTTTCTTTTAAGGAATTTTTAAATGAAAACAAAACTTATAGAAAATAACAGTAATGATTTGGTTGTATTTTTAACAGGTTGGGGATGCGACGATAACCAATTCAAAAATTTTTCTTCAAGCAAAAATTTGTTGTTATGTTGGGATTATTCCACATTGGATTTTGAGTTTGATTTCAGTAAATATAATAAAGTAAGTTTGTTAACTTATTCTGCAGGTGTTTTGATAGCTTGTTTGTTGCAAGATAAATTTCCTGAATTCGATAAGAAAGTTGCTGTAAACGGTAATCCGTTAATGACAGATAAGAAGTTCGGTATAAGTAAAAAAATAATAGATTTAATGTTAAACTTAAATTTAGATAACTGTATGGATTTCATATCGACATATCTTGTCTACGATGAACAAGAACTTAAAAAGTTTCTGTCTGCACCTTCTTACAGACCGTTTGAAAGTTCAAAGCAGGAAATAATAAAGTTACAGGAATATTGTAGTTTAAAGTTTACACCGATAGAATTTGATAAAGTGATTTTGTCCGATAATGATAAAGTATTTAATCCGGCTACACAACAGGAATATTTTAAAGATAATTTTGTGTTGTTAAAAAATGCATCACATCATACACCGTTTTTGCGATTTAGTTCCGTTGACGAAATTTTTAATTTGTAGGTAAAAAGGGGAAAAATGAATCCAAATCCAAACAAAATATTTCCTAACAGAAAAATTAAAACAATAACAAATGTTAAACCTGCGATAAAAAACAAAAATATTATTGTCGGAGACTTTACTTATTTTGCAGATACCGATTTTGAAAAGCATGTAACACACCATTATGATTTTATCGGGGATAAACTGATAATAGGAAAATTTTGTCAGATAGCTGCAGGTGTAAATTTTATAATGAATGGTGCAAACCATCAAATGAATGCGGTTACAACATTTCCTTTTTATATTTTTGAAGGTTGGAAACAACAAGTTCCTCCATTAAATAAAATGCCTGTAAAAGGTGATACAATAATAGGAAACGATGTTTGGATAGGACAAAATGTAACAATTTTGCCTGGAGTACATATCGGTGACGGAGCAATTATAGGATTAAATTCCGTTGTAGGAAGTGATGTTGCTCCATACACGATAGTTGCAGGTAATCCTGCAAAAGTAATAAGAAAAAGATTTGATAATCAGTTGATAAAATTGTTGCTTAAGTTAAAATGGTGGGATAAGAGCATAAAAGAAATTAACGACTTAATTCCGATTTTAACGGATAATAATTTAACAGAAGTAAAGAAGAAGTTGAAGAAATTAGTTCTGTAAAAACAGTTCTTTTACAATTTCTCATTTACAAGCAAAAAAGCCATTCGTTTGAAAATTGAAAACCAAAGGCCAACCTCGGAGAGCTTTATTTTATAAACTCTCCGCCCAACGGCAACGCTTTTTTCTAACGACCTAATGAAACGAAAAAAGCTCAAACAATGACACATTGCCCTACGGGAAAAAACTTGATTGATTTATAGTTTTTTGTTTTCAATTTTCTGCACTCATAGACGGCTTTAATTATGCTTGTAAACGAAAATTTTAAAAGTCTGTCATTGCGAGGCGGTGTAACCGTCGTGGCAATCCGGTCGTTGTCGTTTTGTCGTTGTCGTTAGATTTACAAGTTCGTAAACGAAACGAAGTGTTTTCAAAATGAAGTGTACTAAAAAGATAGCGGAGCGAATGAGTACATGATTTTTGAAAACACAAAGTTGCAGTTAGAAATTGTAAATCGTTATAATCTGTAAAAGGAGCAAAGTATGGCTATAAACATTCACAAAAGTAAAGAAAACATAGATATCGAAGAAGCTCTCGGAGTAATTTGGACATCTCTTCAAAGAAACGAAGATGATTTTGAAAAAGTTTCCGAAACAATAGAAAAAGGCGTATCCAAAAATATAACGAATGTTCTGTTGGAAAAGAATTTTATAATTAAAGAAAAAAATAAAATAAAACTTACCGATGCCGGTGAAGATTTAGGTAAACAACTTACAAGAAGACACAGACTTACCGAAAGATTGTTAGCTGATGTTTTGGATTTTAACAGACAGGATATAGAAAAAATCGCTTGTGATTTGGAACATAACCTTTCCACCGATTTGGCAGACTCGATTTGTACGTTGCTCGGGCATCCGAAACAATGCCCGCATGGAAATCCTATTCCGGAAGGGAACTGTTGTAAAAATTCAAACAGCAAAATAGAATCTATCGTTGTTCCGTTATCAAAAATAGATATTGCCGAAGAAGTTACTCTTTCGTATATAGTTACAACAAATCACGACTATATGCACAAACTTTTATCTATCGGTTTGGTTCCGGGAACAAAATTGAAATTACACCAAAAGTTTCCTACATATATCGTGAAGGTTAACGAAACACAAATTGCTTTGGACGGTGAAGTTGCAAATCTTATTTATGTAAGAAAATAAGCATGTAAAGTTTTGTATAATTTAGGGTATGAAAGTTATAAAAATTGTAATATTAACATTATTGATAACATTTTTATTATTTGCAGCATCTGTTTATATAACTTTTAAATATATTCTTACTCCCGAGAGAATAAAAAATTATGTGCGAACTTATGTAGAAAGAACTATTGATGAGCAATTTGAAAAATATAAAAAAGAACTGTTGGACAAAATATCTTTTTCGGGTTTTTCAAGTGACAAAGAACAAAAAACGGAAAACAAGGATGATAAAAAACCGGACGAAAATATTGAAAGTGTAGAAGTGTTGGAAAGTGTAGGAGACATAAATTATTTAGCTACAAAATTTGCGAATATAGATATGGTGCAAGGAATAAATGATGTGAATTTGTTAAGTCACAAAGTGTTTGGTGATGTTAATTTGAAGATAGAAAAATTAAAAAATAAAGTTACGGAATATTTTTCAAATAATAATAAGAAAGAGGAGTAAAATGTTTAACGGAAAACAAAGAATACATTTCGTCGGTATCGGCGGATCCGGTATGAGCGGAATTGCCGAAGTGGCACTAAATTTAGGACATCAGGTTTCAGGTTCGGATATTAAAAAAACAGAAGTAACACAAAGACTAAAAGAATTAGGTGCAAAAATATATATCGGTCATAAAGCCGAAAATGTAAAAAATGTGGATGTTGTCGTAACATCTACAGCAATTTCAAAAGATAACCCCGAAGTTAAACAGGCAATAAAAGAAAAAATAATTATTATTCCCAGAATAGAAATGCTTGCGGAACTTGCAAGATTAAAATATACAATAACTATTGCGGGAACACACGGCAAAACAACAACAACATCAATGACATCAATGATATTGGATGAAGGCGGATTTGATCCTACAATAGTTATCGGCGGAAAACTGAAAAATTTGAAAACAAATGCAAGGCTCGGTAAAGGCGAATATATAATTGCCGAAGCAGACGAATCCGACGGATCGTTTTTAAAACTTTCACCTGTACTGACAATAGTTACAAACATAGATAACGACCATCTTGATTATTACGGTTCTATGGACAACTTAAAACAGGCTTTTATTAAACACATAAACAGTCTTCCTTTTTACGGTTGTGCAATGGTTTGTACCGATAGCCCTTTGGTTAAAGAAGTGTTACCTTATGCAACAAGAAAATATATCACTTACGGATTTAAAAGTAACCCCGACATAACCGCAACGGATATTACCGTTGTTAACGGTAACACGGAATACAATGTTATTTATAAAGGTAAAAAACTCGGTAAAATTTTGTTGAAAGTTCCGGGTGAACATAATGTGTTAAATTCGTTGGCGGCAATAGGTATCGGGTTACAATTTGATATACCGTTTGTTACAATAAAAGAGGCTCTCTTTAAATTCGGAGGAGTAGGAAGAAGACTTGAAGTTAAAGGTGAAAAAAACGGTATAACTGTTATTGATGATTACGGTCATCATCCTACAGAAATTAATGCTACACTTTCGGCACTAAAACATAACTATCCTCACAAAAGGTTAGTTACAATATTTCAACCGCACAGATATACAAGAACAAGAAATTTGTATAAAGAATTTGGGAAAGCTCTTAAAAAAGCGGATGTCGTTTATATTATGGATATTTATGCTGCAAGCGAAAAGCCGATAAAAGGTGTAACCGCGGATTTAATAGTAACGGCTGCAAAACAAAATAAATGTAATGTAGAAAAATTTACGGACATAAAATCGATAGCACAGACATTAAAAGAAAACGATATTTTATTAACGCTCGGTGCGGGTAATGTTTGGCAACAAGGTGAAGAATTATTGAAAATATTGTAATACAAATTAAGGAGAGAAAATGATTAATTTTAAAAGTTTGGCAATTTCTGTAATAACGGTTTTTTTTATGGTTTCGGCAGTTTTTGCTGATGGTGAAATTATAACAAAAAGTCCGTATGGTGATTATGTTTACGAAACTACGATGAAGACATTAGTTGATAAGGGTATTTCCGATGAAATTAAACTTGTAAACAAATCCTCGTATCCGCTGAAATTTATATCTTGTACTGTTAGAATCAACGGCAGAGATCATGATATGAGACCTATACCGTTATTAAGGTTTGGAGTTTCGGAAAGCTTTAATGGCTTTTTTAAGGATGATATGACCAGAGAGTTTTCTAAATATTTTGGGAAAGATGGAAGATTCTCACATAAAAATAATAATTATATCAAATTCACTTTTAAATTTATGGACCACGATGCCGATGTAGCCATAACCGATGTTTATAATGAAGATAAAGATTTATGTTTTGTTGTTTCCGATGTTGTAAAAGATACAAATGTTACGACGAATGCCGGTACCGTTGTCGATGAACAGCCTGCCGTTGAACCTAAACCTGAACCTGCAAAAACACAGGAAAAAGTATCGAAACAAGAACCTAAATCCGAACTTGAATCCGTTCAACCGCAGGAAAAAATTCCGGGAACAAATATATCCGAACAAACTCCCGAGCCTGTACCTGCATCGACAAGCGATGATAAAATAGTTGTTATAGAAGGTAAAACTTATTTGCTTCACGACGGTAAAGCTTATATTGTACAATAACTGTATACAAAAGCATAAAACTGTAAGTTTTGGAGAATAAGTATTATTAATACGGAAGAATTTTTGTCATCAATAAAATGTAATTATAAATGCAATGAACCGTTATCAAAACATACTACATTGTGTATCGGCGGCAATGCCGACTGTTTTGTTGAAGTTGAAACGGAAGAACAATTGGTATCATTGTTAAAATTTATAAACGAAAATAGCATAAAATTTTTTGTTATCGGCGGCGGTTCAAATCTTTTGTTCAGCGATGAAGGATTTAAAGGCATAGTATTAAAACTATCCGGTGAATTTTGCAAATATGAAATATCCCGAAATAATGTTATTTGCGGAGCGGCGGTAAGTTTGGCTTATTTGGCAATAAAAACAGCCGAACACGGTTTAAGCGGGCTGGAATATCTTTCGGCAATACCGGGAACCGTAGGCGGTGCGGTGTTCGGAAATGCCGGTGTAAAAAATTGTTCGATGTCCGACATTGTTGATAAAATAGAAGTTATAGATTATTCGGGTAACAAAAGAGTTTTAACTAAAAATAATATTAATTTTGAATACAGGAAAAGTGACTTGCAAGGCAACATTATAACCAAGATATTTTTTATCTTGAAAAATGCTGATAAAAATGATATTTTAAAGACGATTTCACAAGAGCGAAAAAGAAGAATAAATTCGCAACCAATCGGCACTAAAAATGCGGGGTGTGTATTTAAGAATCCCGAAAGTGATAGTGCAGGACGACTTATAGACTCTCTAAATCTTAAAAATTACAGTGTCGGCGGAATAAAAATATCCGATGTGCATGCAAATTTCTTTGTTAACGAAGATAACGGCTGTGCACAAGATATGTTAAAGTTAATCGATTTTGTAAAAGATGAAGTTTACAAAAAATATAGTATAAAACTTGAAACGGAAATAAAGATAATAAAATGATAAATTTAAAAAAGAAAAAAATAGGTGTGTTGTGCGGCGGAACATCGTCGGAAAGAGAAATTTCTTTAATGTCGGGAAAAGCAGTTTATAATGCAATAAAAAAGTTGGGCTTAAAAGTTGTATTGATAGATGTAAACAAAAATGTAGCGCAGAAGTTGGTAAAAGAAAAAATAGATTTGGCATATATAACTTTGCACGGAACACCGGGTGAAGACGGAACAATTCAAGGTATGCTTGAAATTATGGGTATTCCTTATACCGGTTGCGGTGTATTTTCGAGTGCCGCAACAATAGACAAAATAATATCGAAAAAAATGTTTGAAGCCGCAAAAATTCCAACGGCAAAATGGACAATAATAGAAAAATTAAAACCGTTCGAAGAAATATCGTATCCTGCGGTAGTAAAACCGGCATCGCAAGGTTCTGCAATAGGAATATCGATAGTAAAAAATAAAAAAGAATTTGAAAAAGCCGTAAAACTTGCTTTTTCTTACGAAGACAGAATATTGGTGGAAAAATATATTAAAGGTGTGGAAGTTACCGCAGGCGTATTAAACGGTAATCCGTTACCAGTTATAGAAATTGTGCCTAAAGGTAAATTTTACGATTTTAAATCTAAATATACCGCAGGGCAATCAACACACATTATTCCTGCAAGATTACCGGAAAGAGTATTGAAAAAAATACAAAATATCGCACTTAAAGTTTACGACGAGTTCAGATGTAACGGAACATGCAGAGTTGACATGATAGTAGATAAAAATAACGATATATATGTTTTGGAAGTAAATACGCTGCCGGGTATGACACAGACATCATTGTTCCCGGATGCGGCAAAGCATATGGGTTTAAGTTTTGAAGATTTGGTTTTGGAAATTTTAAAGTCGGCAAAATAAAATGGCTATAAAAATAGTTAAAGATAAAATATCAATAAAGAAAAGACCTGTAAAAAAAACCGCCAAGAAAAGAACTAAAACAAGCCATACAAGAAATATAAATATGGCTATTTCTTATGGAAGTATCAGTATAAGAAACAGAGGCGGGAAAAAGAAGTTGTACGGAAAAATTTTCCGTATACTGTTTAAATTGGCTTTTGTTATTTGTTTAGCGTTTGCATGTGTATATGCATATAACCATTTAGTGAAATATTTGTGTTCGTTGGAAAATTTCTTTATAGAAAATATTGAAATTACGGGTTGTGAAAATGTTACCGAATCCGAGATAAAAGAATTGATACCTTTTCAAAAAGGTGACAGCTCTTTTGCGGTGAGGTTATATCAAGCTGAAAAAGATTTAAAAGAATTTAAAGCCGAACTTAAAGATGTTTCAATGCACAGAACCGACTGGGGAAGAAAAATAGTTGTTTCTTTAACCGAAAGATTGCCGGAAGTTTTTATCAATATTGACGATAAAAAATTCGGACTTGATTTTGATGACAAACCGTTCCATTTGAGAGGAAATATGTCTTTGATGAATGTTCCGACACTGGTTTTTAACAGTGATAGGGAAAGAAAAGATTTACTTTCTTTTTATCAAAAAATAAAACCTCAAATAACAAATGTAGTTTCCGATATTAACGAAATAAAATACGGTGAGGTTGAAGATATTATTTTAACCGTGAACGGAAAAACGGATATTTATTGGGGCTCGCCGAAAGAAAAAAATACGGACGATAAAATTTTAAAACTTGAACGAGTTTTAAAATTTTTGGCAACGACGGATAAGAGTATAGAAAGTATAGATTTAAGTTTTCTTGATATGAATAAAAATAAAGTTTTGGTAAAATATTCGGTTGTTGACGAAACAAGCAAGATATAATACAGGAGTAAAAATATGGAAAAGTTAGATGCTCTTATAAGCTTGGATTTGGGTACAAGTTCTATTCATGGAGTAATTGCAAAGATAAATTCGGAAAATAAAATAGAAATTTTGTCGGCAGATACATTTGTTTCCGACGGTGTAAAAAACGGTGTGATTTCGGATATAGGTGCTGCCGAATTTACGGTAAAAAAGTTTTTGTCAAAAGCAGAAGAAGAATTTAAAGTTGAAAATATAGATATGTTGTGTGCCGTAAGAGGAGCGTTGATAGAGGTTAACAATGCCGATACGAGAATGAAAATAGATGAAGATGATGGCGGTATAGTTACGGACCAAACGATTGCCGAAATTACGGAGAGATTGGAAGAAACAAAGAAAATTCCCGACACAAAAGAAATAATTGAAATAATTCCGCAACAATATAAAATAGATGAACAAATAGTTGCGAATCCGGTTCGTATGAGCGGTAAATATTTGGAATTGACGGCTCTTATGATTTCCGGAACAAAAAGTAATATGTCTAATATTAAGCAGGCAACCGGAGGTCACAAATTAAAATACGGATACAGTTCCATTTCCGATACTTTGGTTTCCAATGACGATAAAGAATTGGGTTGTATATTGGTGGATATCGGCGGAATGACTACCGGAATTGTAGCTTATCTTGAAGGAAAATTAAAGTATTCTTTTGAGCTTCCTTTCGGTGCCGATTATATAACAAGAGATATTGCCGCAAAATTAAAAATAACAAAAAAAGAAGCTACAAAAATAAAAGAAACTTACGGTGTTATTTTAGAAGAGCTTATAACCGATAATACTGAATTTGAATATTCCGTTCCGGGAAACAAAACACAAAAATTTACTGTAAGAGAATTGGTAGATATAATAAAACCTCAAGTTGAGACACAATTGGAACAAATAGAAAAAGCATTTAAGCAAAAAGGTATAGCTTTAAATGAGTTTGTAGGCGGTTTTATTCTCACCGGCGGAGGCTCGTTACTTAAAGGTATGCCGGAAGCTTTTTCGAAATATTTCGTTTCGGTAGCAAAATGTGCAAATTTTACCGACGAAGATTTTGATTGTTACGATGATAAGATAATAAATTCACAAGTTTATACTACGGCTCTTGCCATACTAAAAAACAATTTAAAAAATTTAAGTTCTTCAATGATGTCCGAAGGTGTTAGTCGCAGACAAAAAAAACACGGATTTGCGGATACTCTTAAATCCTGGTTCAACAATTTCAAGTAAAATTTAACGGAGTTTATATATGGAAAATTTGGAAATAAGGTTTCCCGGTAATAATGAAACCGCTAAAAATAATACAAATGTTGTTGCAAGTCGTGCAAATATAAAAATTATAGGTGTGGGCGGAGCAGGAACAAATGCTATCACCAGAATGGTAACCGCAAACATTTCCGGTGTTCAGCTTTATGCCGTAAATACCGATAACGATAGTTTAAGAAAATCTGCCGCGGAAAATAGAATTTCCATAGGAACAGGTTTAGGTGTCGGAGGAGATCCCGTAAAAGGTGAGATGTATGCGGAAGAATCAATAGACAAATTCAGAGATATGTTGCAAGGTGCCGATATGGTATTCATTACTACCGGTATGGGCGGCGGAACAGGAACGGGCGCAGCGCCTGTTATTGCAAGAGTTGCAAGAGAACTGGATGCGGAATTGCAGAAAATGGGAAAAAGAGGAATTTTAATAATAGGTGTTGTTACAAAACCGTTTTCTGCCGAAGGCTCCGAAAGAGTGGAAAATGCAAAAAAAGGTATAGCGGAGTTAAGAGAATATACCGATGCATTGATAGTTATTCCTAACGACAGAATTTTTTCTTTGATAGATGAAAAAACACATTATGAACAAGGTTTTGTTTTTATAGATGATGTTTTAAGAAGAGCAATAGAATCTATAACCGATACCATAACAAAAACGGGAACAGTAAATATAGATTTTGCCGATATCAATAATATTTTAAAAGGTGCAGGAAATGCCATAATCGGTCTTGGTGACGGAAAAACACTTGAAGAAGCTTTTAATAATGCTATTACGAACAAATTTGTTGAAGGTGACGATATAAAAGAAGCAAACAGAATTTTAATAAACATTTCTTATTCAAAGGTAAGTGAAATTGCCGTAGGTGATGTACGTTTTGCTCAAGAATATATTCAAAAAGAATTTAAACATTATATATCATTAAAAATAGGTAATACCGAAAATAATGATCTTGATACAAAAATAAGAGTAGCAATAATTGCTTCGTTTAAAAAAGAAGAAGAAAAACAAAAAGCAAATAATGATTTATTTGAGGACGCGGAAGCTCAAAAAAAAGAAGAAGAAAAAGCTGCCGTTAAAGAAGATTCTATCGATGTTTTCGGCAGACCGGCCTACGAAATACATAAACCCAGAAAATTATAAAGGTTATGCAAAAAGATAATATCGTAACTATCGAAAAAAACTTTGACACTTTTCATTTAACCACAACAAGATATTGCGGTAACATGAAAGATATAAATGAAAGGAAATCTTTTTGTAATTTATTCGGTATAGATTCAACAAAAATAGTTTTTGCAAATCAGGTTCACGGAACCATGGTGAAAAAAGTTTCATCTGCCGATTGCGGAACTTTTATTGCCGATTGTGACGGTTTAATAACAGATGATAAAAATATATTTTTATGTATATTTACTGCCGATTGTATGCCCGTATTTTTAGCTTCAAGAGATTATTCCGTGGTTGCCATGGTACATGCGGGGTGGCGGGGACTTGCAGGCGGTATAATTGAAAGTGCGACAATAAGATTTTTGGAAGATTTCGGTATAAGCACACAGGATATATTTGCTTATGTAGGTCCGCATATAGGACAATGTTGTTACCAGGTGGGGGATGAACTTAAAAAAGCTTTTAACAGACCTGCCGATGAAGAATATTTTTCTTTGGCAAAAGAAGCACAAAGACAGTTTAAAAAATTAGGCATAAAAAAATCGTATATAAATTCTCATTGTACCTGCCACGAATACGAAATGTTTTTTTCTTACAGAAGGGAACCTACCGACAAAAGAATAATGTCGTTAATTAAATGTAAATAAATCCGTAAACAAAAAAAGCTTGGAACCGTTTGTTCCAAGCTTTTCGATATTTTTAAAAAGTGCTGAGGGGCAGAATCGAACTGCCGACACAAGGTTTTTCAGACCTTTGCTCTACCGACTGAGCTACCTCAGCACTTTACTTCTTATTCTTGTATAAGATCTTCCGATTTTTCTTCAACCGGAGCAACTTCTTCTTCAACCGCCGGAGCTTGTTTCTTAAAAGCTTTTGAATATCTTGCTTTACCTTTTTCTACAAACTCTGAAACTTTTGTTTTGCTTTCGGCAACAAATTTCTTGCCTTTTTCTTTTAAATCCGTTCCAACTTCGCCTGCATCTTCAACGAAATCTTCTGTTAATTTTTTCAAATGAGCTCTTGTTTCTTTTCCTGTTTTGGGAGCATACAATAAAGCTGCTGCCGCACCTACAACTGCACCTAATAAAAAAGCAAAAAGACCACTATCTCTGTTATCCATATAATATGCCTCCTACTTCTTTTTTCTAAAGATCATAGCTGTTGCTGCAGGTAAAACTGTTGCAACTATCTTAACCCAAGCCTTCGGGAAAAAGCTTGCAACTTCCATAACACCTTCGGAAACTTTATGAACAGAATCTAATTCAACATTAACTTTGTCTATAGTTTCTTCTAACTTTTTTGTTGTTTTCGCAACTTGAACCAAAGTAAGTATAAGATAAATTATCGCAACTATAAGTGCTACTGTCAACAAAACTATACAAACCGTAATTATTTCGTTCATATCTTTTAAATTCTACCAAAAAAATATTTTTTTTTCAACTATATAATTGTTTTTCCGGACTCAAGTTCAAATAAATGAATCTTTTTCAAATCAAAAACCAACTCGATAACCTGGTTGGGTTTCGATTTATTATTTGAATCCACTTTTGCAACCATTATGTTTTTGCCTGTATTAAAATGCAAATAAATTTCGCTTCCCAAAGGTTCAACTATATCTACCGTTGCGGAAAATCCGCTGACTACCTGATGGGAAATACTTGCAAAAAGCTTATCGTAAATATCTTCGGGTCTTACACCCATAACGATTTTTTGATTAACAAACGGTTCAACTTTATCTTTCATAAAGTCGGGAACTTTAACATCAAAAGAACCTTCTTTTAATACTAAACCGTCATTTTCTTTATATACTTCAACATTGAAGAAATTCATCGGAGGTGTTCCTATAAAACCTGCAACAAATTTGTTTGCCGGTTTATCATAAAGTTCCAACGGACCTGCGATTTGTTGAATAATACCGTCTTTCATTACACAAATTTTATCACCCATTGTCATAGCTTCCGTTTGGTCGTGTGTAACATATATCATTGTACTTTGTAATCTTTCATGCAATTTTTTTAATTCGGCTCTCATTTGAACTCTTAACTTTGCATCAAGGTTGGAAAGAGGTTCATCGAATAAAAATACTTTAGGTTTTCTTACAATTGCTCTGCCTACTGCAACTCTCTGTCTTTGTCCTCCGGAAAGTTGTTTTGGTTTCCTGTCCAACAAGTGGGCAATACCCAAAATGTCGGCAGCTTCTTTAACTCTTTTATCTATTTCCGCTTTATCATAACCTTTAAGTTTTAAAGCAAAAGCCATATTTTGGTAAACTGTCATATGAGGATATAAAGCATAGTTCTGGAAAACCATTGCTATATCTCTGTCTTTTGGAGGAACATCGTTAACTCTTTTGCCGTCTATAAATATATCACCTGCGGTAATATCTTCAAGACCTGCAACCATTCTCAAAGTTGTGGTTTTACCGCAACCGGAAGGTCCTACGAGAATACAAAATTCTTTATCTTTAATTTCCAAGTTAAAATCTTTAACGATTTTAACATCGCCATAACTTTTGTATACATTCTTTAAAATAATTTCGGCCATTAATTCCTCCAAAACAGCTACAAAAATACGATTGTTAGAATAAAATTATATACTTTTGAAAAAAGATAGTCAACAAAAAATTGCTTGCAGCGATTTTTTGGTGGTTTGACACTTCTTCCTATATAATGTAAAATAAAAAGATATGTTTTACGAATATAACAAAACTTATATACAAAATTTTTCGTTTCAAAAGAATTTTGAGTTTCGATGGTGAACAGTGTACAGTTTTCAGTATTTTTAACCGAAAAAAACTCAAAAGGGGAAATTTATTATGTCAAAATTAAGTAACAGTAAAAAAATAATTTTAAGTGAAGAAGATATACCTAAACAATGGTACAATATACAGGCGGATTTGCCTCATCCTTTGGAACCGGCTTTTAATCCTAAAACCGGAAAAATCGCAACAAAAGAAGATTTGTGCAAAATTTTTCCCGAAGAAATAGTTGAACAGGAAGTAAGTACGGAAAGATGGATAGATATTCCCGACCAGGTAAGAGACGCTTACAAAATATGGAGACCTTCTCCGCTTGTAAGAGCAACAAATCTTGAAAAATTTTTGGATACGCCTGCAAAGATATATTTTAAAAATGAAGGTGTAAGCCCTTCGGGCAGCCACAAATCCAATTCCGCAATAGCACAAGTATATTACAACAAGAAAGCCGGAACAAAAAGAATAGCAACCGAAACCGGTGCGGGTCAGTGGGGTTCGGCTCTTGCTATGGCTTGTAAAATGTTCGGTATTGAATGTGTGGTATATATGGTGAAAGTTTCGTTCCAACAGAAACCATACAGAAAATCACTAATGCAGGTTTACGGAGCAAATGTATTTGCAAGTCCTTCAATGCAAACCGAAGCGGGAAGAAAAGTTTTGGAAAAAGATCCTGACTGCACGGGTTCTTTAGGTATAGCAATATCCGAAGCAATAGAAGATGTTTTAACACACAAAAATGCAAAATATTCGTTGGGCAGTGTATTAAACCATGTTGCAATGCACCAAACGGTTATAGGTTTGGAAGCAAAAAAACAATTGGAAGTTATAGATGAATATCCTGATATAGTAATAGCTTGTTTGGGCGGCGGTTCAAACTTTTCCGGTTTGGCATTTCCTTTCATAATGGATAAGATAAACGGAACACACAAAGATTTAAGAGCAATAGCTGTTGAACCTTCGGCATGTCCTAAACTTTCCAAAGGTGTATATGCTTACGATTACGGTGATTTATCCGGTTTTACACCTGCATTCAAGATGTATACATTAGGTCATACATTTATGCCGAGCGGTATACATGCCGGCGGATTAAGATATCACGGAGCATCACCTTTGGTTTCTGCAATAGTAAAAGAAAAACTTGCAGAATCCGTAGTGGTAAAACAAAGAGAAGTTTTTGAAGCGGCGGTAACTTTCGCAAGATGCGAAGGAATACTTCCCGCACCGGAATCTTCTCATGCAATAAGAGTAGCAATAAACGAAGCATTAAAAGCAAAAGAAGAAGGCAAATCTAAAACTATATTGTTCAATTTGTCAGGTCACGGACATTTTGATTTAACCGCTTACGAACAATATTTGGCAGGAAAAATTCAGGATTGCAATTATTCCGAAGAAGAAGTTCAAAAAGCATTAAAAGATTTACCGAAAGTAAACTTGTAAATTTTGTAAAACAAAATTTGGTGAAAAGGTGAACACGAATTGTTTTACAATTCGTTGGTGAAAGGGTGAAAAATTTGTCATCCCGCACTCGATGCTGGATCTCATAGTTAAAAGCAGTTATCGTAAAACCCTTTAAACTATTCACCATTTAAGCAAAGATATGGAGTATTTTTATTATGGCTAACAAGACAGGAATTATTTGTACAATGGGACCTTCCACAAGGTCTGCAAAAATAATAAAGAGTCTTTCCGATAACGGAATGACCGTTGCAAGACTCAATTTTTCTCACGGAACTTTCGAACAATACGAAAAAGATATTGCTTTAATAAGATCCGTAAACAAGAAGTATAAAAGAAACATTAAAATTTTAGGTGATTTGGAAGGACACAGAATAAGAATAGGTATGTTGGAAGGCGGAAAACCTGTTGCACTGAAAAAAGATCAAAAGGTTGTACTAACCAACAAAAAACTTATAGGAAACTCAAAAACTCTTTCAATAGATTATTCCGGTCCTATGTCCGATTTGAAAAAAGGACTTGAAATATTTATCGATGACGGCAACTTAAAACTTACCGTTGTATCTGCCGGTAAAGATTCCGTTACAACAGTAGTTGGAATGGATTACCTTTTAAAAGAACATAAAGGTATAAACATACCTGCCGCAAAATTACATTTCCCGGAGATTGAAGAACACGATAAAAAACATATTGAATTTGCAATAAAAAACAAACTTGATTATATTGCAAACTCTTTTGTAAGAAACAAATCCGATATGAAATATTTGAAAAAAGTGGTTTCACAACAACATCCGAAATGTCAACTTGTGGCAAAAATCGAAGACAGAGAAGGAATAGATAATGTTGCTTCAATTTTAGATGTTTGCGACGGTATAATGGTTGCAAGGGGCGATATGGGAATATCCATTCCGTTATGGACGGTTCCCGTAGTTCAAAAATATATAATAAGAAAATGCAGATCAAGACATAAATTTGTTATAACGGCAACACAAATGCTTGAAAGTATGGTGGAAAATCCGGTTCCTACAAGAGCTGAAGTCAGCGATGTTGCAAATGCAATTATAGACGGCAGCAATTTTGTAATGTTGTCTGCGGAAACTGCCGTAGGAAAATATCCCGAAAAAGCAGTTGAAATGATGGGCAATATTATAAAATTTACCGAAAAAAATATTTACAGATTACCGTTAGTTTAAAATTTGCGGAGCAAATTTTTGTGAAAAGGTGAACACAAATTGTAAACAATTTGTTGGTGAAAGGATGAATAGTTTTTTTGTTCTATACTTGGTATAAGAGCTTGCAGTTATTGTTAAAACCTTTAAGCCTTTCACCTATTAACCCTTTAAACTAAATTACGGAGTATTTTTTTAATGAAACAATTATTATTTTCTCTTTTAGCAATGAGTTCCGCGCTTATAGGAACATTTGTGGTGTTAAAATTTTCCGAATGGGCAAGAAAAAATTCCATATTGTTAATAGGTTTTGCTGCGGGTGTTATGTTATCCATAGCATTTGTTCATTTGTTACCGGAATCGGTGGAGCATAATCCTAACGCAATAATTTATGCTTTTGTCGGTTTTTTGTTTATGTTTGCAATTCAACATTTTATATTTTTTCATCCTTGTCACGACGATCATTGTCATGTTCATTTGGGAACACTTTCCACTTTCGGTTTATCATTACATTCTTTTTTTGACGGTATAGTTATAAGTATAGGATTCGGAGCAAATGCTTATATAGGACTTATGACAACAATAGCAATAATGTTGCACAAGTTACCCGACGGTGTAACTATTACGGGAATTTTGATGCATTCAAACAAATCGATAAAACAAATAATATGTTATTCGTTAACGGTAGCAATATTTACTCCTGTAGGAACATTGGTAGGTCTTTTCTTTTCCAACCAAATAGCACATTTAATAGGCAGTTTCTTGGCATTTACCGCAGGAACATTTATTTATTTGTCCGCAGCGGATCTCATTCCGGAAACACATAAAGCATCCAACAAAAAAGCGGGACTTTGTTTATTGTTGGGTGTAATAATCGTTTCTTTCTTAGGTCACATCGCCCACTAAAACGACAATTTATAATTTATAATTTACAA
Source organism: Candidatus Ruminimicrobiellum ovillum (assembly GCF_002392975.1). Lineage (NCBI taxonomy): Bacteria > Pseudomonadati > Elusimicrobiota > Endomicrobiia > Endomicrobiales > Endomicrobiaceae > Candidatus Ruminimicrobiellum > Candidatus Ruminimicrobiellum ovillum. The sequence continues at coordinate 161,974 of NZ_DGIC01000010.1, read as the reverse complement.
TTTATAATTAACGACCAAAACGGCAATTTACAATTTTTGATTTATAATCTATAATTATCAGTTGATATTATTAATATTATTCTATTTTTAAGGAAAGTCATCATGAAAAAAATAAAAATTTTTTTGATTTCATTAGCAGGTTTAGTTGTAGTTTTATCCATTGCTGCGGTTATAGCAATAAAAGTATTTTTGCCGGAAGACAAAGTAAAAACTTTGGTTGCCGATTATGCAAGAACCAATTTTAACAGAGAAGTTACATTCGACAAACTTTCAATTAAACTTATCGGTATAGATTTAAAGAATTTTAAAATGTCGGAAAAATCTACACTTAACGACGGAACATTTATAAAAGCGGACGATTTTATAGTAAAAGTTTCACCGCTTCCGTTACTTGCAAAGAAAGTAAAAATAAGTAAAATTTTGTTGGATTCCATAGATATAAACATAACAAAAGATGAAAACGGCCTTTTCAATTTTGACGATATAATAAAATCGTCCCAAAGCGAACAATCTCAACAAGAACAAAAGAAAGAACAAGTTTCCGATACAAAAAGTTCGTCAGGTTCGTTCGATTTAAACATACATCGTTTCAATATAAAAAATGCAAATATAACATATATAGATAAAACATCAAATTTGGAAGCAAGTATTAAAAACTTTAACTTAAAAACAAAAGATTTTTCGCTTACCGATATGTTCGGTTGTGAAACTTCTTTCGATTTGGCGGTTAAACAAAACAAACTTAATATTTCTTTACCGTTAAAAGCAAATTTTAAAACGAATTTAAACAATTTCGATATGGATAAATTGTATTTGGATGTTGAAACTTTTGAAACAAACTTTAATAATGCAACAATAAGTTTGCAAGGTAAAATAGAAAATATAAATGCTCCCAAAATAGATTGTAATCTTATATTGAAAAATATAGATGAACAAACTTTTAAAGATTTCTTCGAATGTAAAACTAAATTTAAAGCAGATGAAATAACATTTAAAACAAAATCGGTAGTAAACATTTCTTCAATGAATGCGGATATTGAAAGTTTAAGTTTGGTTTTACCGAACTCAACCGCGGATTTGGAAGGAACAATAGATTGGGGCAAACAAGATGTGGAATATAATTTAAAACTTAATCTCGATTTACTTATAGATAACTTCGCAAAACTTGTTCCGGAATACAATTTAACGGGAAGATTCAAAACAAATGCGGAAGCAACTCAAAACTTTTGTGAGGGAACATTTGCTTTTGAAAACATTTCTTCCGATTCGGAATACGGTAAAGTTTCAAACTTAAATACGAATATTTATTTTAAAGCCGAAAACAGTTCTCCGTTATACAAAGCAGACTTTTCAACACTCTCTATAGATTCTCTTGCTTTCAACATTAAACAGTTATCTTTAAAGTATAACGATGCAGACATTTCTTTGGTGGGGGAACTTACAAAACAGTTACGGTCCGCACTTACATTAAATTTAAAATCCAAAAATATTACGGATAGCACATTTAAAAGTTTTTATAAAAGTCCTGTAAAATTTATACTTCCTACACTCGATATCGATACAATTTTAAGTTTTAATTTAAATACTAAGGCAGCCGACATAACAAAATTAAATATAAAACTTCCCGATTCATCCGCGAATGTTACAGGGTTACTTAATTGGAAGAACGAAAAGAATTTCGTTTACAATTTAGCATTAAACCTTAACTTGTTGTTGGATAACATTGCAAAAAATTTCCCCGAATATAAAATGAAAGGTAAAATCGTTTCCGATGCCAAAGTTTCAAACAACGATTTTTCAGGTAACTTAACTTGTTCCAATGTGGCGTTTGAATATCTGCCTATGGCTTCCGTTTCCAAGCTTAATTTGGAAGCAACTGCAAAATCCAAAAAGAATATAGTAATAAAAACTATTAACGGTATATTCAACGAAGGTAAGTTCGAAGGTAACGGTTCTTTAATAAATAAAGATATAAAGTTAAACTTCAATATGGACAAACTAAAAATTGTTGAAGATACAAAATCAAATTCTAAACAACAAACTAAAAAAGAAGAGAAAAAAGCAACAACAACAAAATCATCATCATCTTCGGATTTTAATTATAATATTTATACAGATATAACAATAAACGAAATAAATGTTCCTTATTTGGTAAGCAAAAAAGCTACACTAAAAACCGCACTTAAAACAGTAACAAGCACATGCAAAAAAACTAACGGAACATTTGCTTTAAATATCGGTGCGGGAACGATTTCCAATGTTAACAAGTTAACCGAAAACAAAATCGCTAAAACATTTTTGTTGTTGTTTAATATTGTAAACAATAACAGAACCGAAGAAACAAAAGCGAACAGTAAAAACGATATAAGTTTTCAAAATGTCGCTTGTGATGTATTGTTTACCGACGGTGCAATAAAAACAAATGATGTTTCAATAAAAATTCCTACCGCAAAAATTATTGCCGGCGGAACGGTGGATTTAAAAACAGAAGCATTAAACCTTGCAGTAACTGCCGGTGATTATACCGGAATGAAAATTAAAGGAACAATGTCCGATCCGAAAATTTCTTACGATGTTGCCGCGGCCGTAGTAAGTGCTTTAGGTGACAAAAATGTTACAAATGCTTTAATGGGATTGTTCGGAAAATCCAATAAGAAAGAAGAAACAAAAAAACAAGAAACAACAACATCATCACAACAGGAAACTGCTGCACAGCAAGAAAAACAAACCGTTAAACAAGAAGATGCAAAGCAGGATGAAATAAAGCAAGAAACAGTTCAAGAAACAAAGCAGGAACCTGTACAGGAAGTTAAACAGGAAGAACAAAATACACAAGAAACCGTAAAGGAAGAACCTAAACAGGAAACTGTTCAGGAAACATCACAGGAAACAAAGCAGGAAGAACCAAAAACAGAAGAAACCGCAGATAACAATTAGAAATCAGTAATTGGTAATTAAATAGTAAAAAACGGGGGAAAATCCCCCGTTTTTTGTTGTAGAAAGCAACAAAAATTGATATTATTTACAAATATTACAATAGTGTAACTTTTTTGATATATTTATAGTCTAATTTAATGACAGGTTATAAGATTATAGGGTTATAAGGTTATAGTTTTTTGTCATCCCGGACTTGATCCGGGCTCTTGTAGTTAAAAGCAGTTGTCGATAAACCGATAATCCAATAATCAAAAAAATTACGGAGTAATTTTTTAATGAAGAAATTTTTATATATTTTATTATTATTTTGTTCGGCGGGCTCGCTGCATTGTTTGTTTGCCGAAACTTTAACCTGGCAGGATTGTATTGATATTGCAAACAAAACAAACAATACTCTTGTGATGGCAAAACAAGATTTGAAAATTGCCGAATACGATTACAATGTTATATTAAACAAATATTATCCGTCCGTAAATTTCAGGTACGGATTTACAAGGTCGGGTAACGGGCACACGGCAAACAATTGGAGTGCAAGTTTAAATGCATCACAAACAATATACAATTTTCAGTCCAACGCACAAATACACAGCCAAAAAGCGACAATAAATAAAACCGTTGCACAACTTACAAAATCTTCATCGGATGTTTATTTTTCCATAAGACAAGCTTTTTTGCAAATGTGTTATGCTCAGGAAAATATTACTCTTTTGGAAAATATTTATAACATGAGAAAACAGTCTGCCGATATTGTCAGGTTACAATACGAAGGCGGTAAAGAAAGCAAAGGTAACATGTTAAGAGCACAGGCACAAAAACAGTCAGCTTATGTAAATGTGTCTAATGCCAAAAGAGATTTGGCTGTCGCAAGAAGAACGCTTGCACAAAATTTGGGAACGGAACTGTCTTCGGTATGTATGGTAGATTATAAATTGGAAGAAGTTGATGATAACACAAAAGTTGATGTTGATAATGCGGTGGCAAATTGCCCGGATGTAATACTTTCATCGTCGTCGGTTGAAATAACAAGATACAGTATAGATTCTACAAAAGGAAATCTCTATCCGAATATTTCCGCTTCTGCTTCCATAGGTGTTTCCGACGAAAATAATCCAATACCGCCTGCAGACAGCAAAAATTGGAGTGTGGGAGTAGCACTTAACTATCCTATACTTTCCGGCGGTATCACAAGTACATTAAATTCTGTTAAAGCGGCAAATACTGCTTTGGAAAAAGCTCAGGAAAGTTACAAACAAACAATACTTGCAACAAAAACAAGTTTGGAAGAAGTTTTGGCGGATATTGAAAGAACAAAAGATAATATAGAAATTTACGGAATGTTTTTGGAAGCGGCTACACAAAGACAGAAAGAGGCAACAATAAAATACAGAGCGGGAACCATGGAGTTTCAAACTTGGCAGGATATTGAACAGGAATATGTTAACAACCAAATGTCGCATCTTTCCGCTTTATATAATTATAATTTGGCATTGGCTAAAAGAGATAAATTATTGGGTGATACCCACGGAGAAATAAAATGAAAAAAGCAGCAATAATTTTTACCGTACTTCTTGTACTCGGGATAATAATAACTTACCAACTTAGAGATAAAAAAGAAAAAGTTGTTGAAATAAAGTATGCTCCTCATACTGTAACAACGGCAGATGTTAAAGAAATTATTGATACTACCGGTGAAGTGTCCGCATTAAACAGAGTGGAAATAAAACCTTCCGTTTCCGGCAGAGTAGACAGGCTTTTAGTTAACGAAGGAGACACGGTAAGAAAGGGGCAGGTGTTGGCATATTTAAGTTCTTCCGACAGGGTTGCGATACTTGATGCCGTAAGGGCAAACCCCGACGAAAATATAAAAGATTGGGAAAACACATATAAAGCAACGCCTGTAATTTCGCCGATGAACGGTAAAATAATTTTAAGAAATGTTGTTGAAGGACAAACCATTTCGACAAGTGATATTTTGTATGCTTTGGCAGACGAATTAATAGTTCTTGCAAGTGTAGATGAAGCCGATATCGGTAAAATTAAAAACGGACAAAGAGCAGAAATAACTCTTGATGCTTACAAAGATGTTACCATTAACGGTAAAGTGTTCCAAATTTTGGAAGAAGGTAAAAATGTAAGTAATGTTATTACATACTATGTAAAAATAAGACCTGAAAAAACGCCGGAATTTTTTAAATCGTTAATGACGGCAAACATAGATATTATAGTTAAAGAACAAAAAGATGCCGTAGTTATTCCCTGGGACAGTTTTGTTGAAGATGAACAGGGAGAATGTTTTGTTTTGGTCGGCGATGAAATGCAACAGACAAGACATAAAATAACCACCGGTATTTTTGACGGAGACAATGTTGAAGTAACTTCAGGACTTTCCAAAGGTGACACGATTTTAGTTAAACAAGACAAATATAATATTGCTACAACAAAAGAAACGACAAAAGGATTTTTGTCGATGGGACCGGGAAAAAGAAAAACAAACAAAGAGATTTTAAATAACGGACAATCGGGACAAAAACCGTCACAAAAATAGTTGAACGTCAGGTTATAGAGGGTTATAAGGTTATAGGTTGAGAACGACAACGACTGGATTGCCACAGGGCTAAAAGCCCTTCGCAATGACAAAAAAGGTCGTCATTACGAGCGAAGCGAAGTAATCCAGTGCCGTGTCATCCCGCACTTGATGCGGGATCTCGTTGTTAATCCCATAACCTAAAATTAGGAGTAATTTTTTTAATGGAAAAGCATGTACCATTATTACAAATAAAAAATATTACCAAAGTTTATAATGTCGGCGATAACCGTCTTGATATTTTAAAAGGTATAAACTTAACCGTCGAAGAAGGCGAGTTTGTAGCCATTATGGGGCCTTCCGGTTCCGGTAAATCCACTTTGATGCATATATTAGGATTGCTCGACAGACCTACCGACGGTGTATACGAAATATACGGCGAAAATGTTTTAAAGTTTAACGATAACCAAACGGCATTTTTAAGATCGAAAATTATAGGTTTTGTTTTTCAACAATATAATTTGTTAAATAAAATGACCGCTACAGACAATGTTGCTTTGCCGATGGTGTATTCCGGCGGTAAAAACAGAAAAGAAAAAGCGGAACAGTTACTTAAAGAGGTAGGGTTAAGTGACAGAATAGAACATAAACCCACACAACTTTCCGGCGGACAACAGCAAAGGGTGGCAATAGCAAGATCTTTGGTAAATGACCCTAAAATAATTTTTGCCGATGAACCTACGGGAAATTTATCTTCAAAACAATCCAACGAAATAATGCAGATATTAACCGACTTAAATAAAAAAGGTATAAGTGTTATTTTGGTTACCCATGAGCCCGATATTGCAAAATGGGCGGACAGACTTATAATGATTAAAGACGGACAAGTTTTGTCCGACACAATTCAAAAGAAAAAAGAAAGAAAAGATACAAAACCTTTGAAAATAAAAAAAGAATCTTCGCATTTAAGTATAGCCGAATTTGCGGAAAACTTTTTTTCCGCAATAAGAGCAATTATTTCAAACAAAACAAGATCAATTTTAACTATGCTTGGTATTATCATAGGTGTTGCTTCAATTATATCCATGTTAGCTTTAGGTAACGGTGCGCAAAAGGCACTCGAACAACAGATAACATCTATGGGAACCAATTTATTATATTTAATGCCTGGAAGAATTTCGTTAGGCGGTGTTTCCGGGTCAGTGGCAAGAAGAATATATTTGAAAGATGTTGATGCTCTTGCGGAAAATAAGGAACTTATAAAAAATATAGATCCGAATGTCAGCGGTTCTGCACAAATAGTTTACGGTAACAAAAATACTAACACCTCTATTACGGGAGCTACTCCCGTTTACCAATATTTACAAAATGCCGTTCCGCAATACGGCAGATTTTTTACAAAATCGGAAAACGAAAATTTATCTAAAGTGTGTGTTATAGGTACAACCGTAGTAAAAAATCTTTTCGGTAATGAAAACCCCGTAGGTAAATATATTAAAATTAACAGAAAACAGTTCAGAGTTATAGGTGTTTTGCCCGTGAAAGGTGCACAAGGTCCGAGAGACGGCGATGATATTATAATTGTTCCGTTAAATACCGCAATGAAAAGATTGTTCGGTACACAATATGTTTCGTCGGTATCGGTTGAAGTACAAGACGGTAAAATGAGTGAAACGGAAACTTATTTGTTGCAAACAATGCTTGAAAGAAATAAGCTTACATCCGAACAGGCGGATGCTTTCAGAATAAGAAATATGTCGGATATGATACAAATGCTTACATCCACAACACAAACCATGACTATGCTGTTGGGTGCCGTTGCCGGTATCTCGTTGATAGTCGGCGGTATCGGTATTATGAACATAATGCTTGTAAGCGTAAGCGAAAGGACAAGAGAAATAGGTTTAAGAAAAGCTATCGGTGCAACAAGAATTGCAGTTCTTTTACAATTTTTAATAGAGTCTTCGGTACTGTCTTTGCTGGGCGGAATACTTGGGGTGAGTTTAGGTATCGGAATATCGGTTATTGTATCTAAAGTTGCTGGGTGGGCAACATTTATATCTACTTTTTCAATTGTGTTATCTGTAGGCTTTTCTGCGATTGTAGGTATAGTGTTTGGTTTATGGCCTGCGAAAAAAGCATCGGAATTATCACCGATAGAAGCCTTAAGATACGACTAATGACAGGTGAAGAGGTGAAAGGGTGAAAAGTTTTCGGTGTCCTGCGAACGAATATCTTATAGATTACTTCGCTTCGGCAAGCCTTGCCTAAATTCAAAATCTTACGCCGAATCGATTGATGACAATTATTAATTAGAAATTAGTAATTAGTAATTAATGAAACAGTAATTTGTAAGGCTTGTAACTTTTTTTATACATGTGTTATCTAAACTGATAGTAGGCTATAAAGTGATATGGTGAATCTATAAAGATTAGTCCGAAGGACACCGAAATTGATAATTGTAAATTAAAAATTATAAATTGTAGTTTTAAGGGGGATAGCATGAAAAAAATTTTAAGTTTGGCAGTAGCATTGTTGGTAACAACTTCTTTGTATGCGGTACCGCCGCAGGAAAAAGGTGATATGCCTGAACCACCACATATGCATCATCAAAAGATGGGACTTGATTTTGAAAAAATAGCTAAAGAATTAAACATTACGGATGCTCAAAAGACACAATTGAACGAAATGATGAAAGAAGATATGTCAAGAAAGAAAGAGTTAAGACAAAACATCAAACAAAAAATGGATTTGATAGATGAAGAACTAATGAAAGAAAATATTGATATGAATGTTATAAACAAATTAGCAGCCGAAATTCAACAAACGAGTGCCGATATTTCAAGAATAAATATTGAAAGTAAATTAAAAGTAAGAAGTGTTTTGTCTTTTGAACAGTACACAAAAATGGAACAAAGCAGAAAAGAAATGATGGCTAAATTTAGAAAAGATAAACAGGATAAAGTTGAAGAGAAAATCCAACCTAAAAAAGATAAAAAAGCAAAAAAATAATTCTTAAAATAAAAAAAAGGCAGCGAGAAAACCCTCTCTGCTTTTTTTTATGTGTAAAAAAATTTAAAACAGTGCAGCTTTCAAATTTTTGTCGTTATGATTAAATATTTTTTTAATAAATCTTTTACATTTTGCGGTTGGAGTGTTATATTTTTTCAATTTATTTTGTATTTCCTGTATTTTTGTTTCCGCTGCTTTTTTACCTTCGTTTACCATCAAATTAAATTTGTTAAATTCAGACCATGATATTTGCTTTATGTTAGGTTCTATTATAACATCTGCATTTTTTATAAGTATTTCATAAAACAAGTGACTTGCAATAAAGTTGCATCTGTTCATAATATCTTTTGCATTTGCAGGTAAAGTTTCCAAAGTTTTTAGTTTGCTTTTAACATCCGATGCTAAAACAAAGTCCGCTCCGAACATTTTTGCTACGGTTACAGGCGTAACGTTAACATGTGCACCGTCGGTATACCAAACGTTATCTATGTTTACAGGGGGAAAAACTCCCGGAATTGAAGCTGATGCCAAAACGATTTTTCTTAAAGGACCTTTAGTAAATATTTTTTCTTTACCGTTGGTAATATCCGTTGCCACACAAGCAAACGGTATATTTGTATCGGATATATCCATATCGGGAATTACGGTATTAACCAAATCTTCCAAAATAGAGTGAGATAAAAATGAGCTGCCTCCTTCCTGAGAACCGTATTTAACGAACTCTCTTGCTTTTCTTATCAAACTTCTTGCGGAAGTTACCTGGTTTTCATCTTGCATTTTCTGCATATTCATTTTAGAAAACAGTTTATTGAAAAAATAATCTTTTAAAGTTTTTTCTATTGTTTCGGGCTTTTCTCCTACGGCATACAAACAACCGATAACCGAACCCATGGATGTTCCGGTAATATAATCGAACTTGATATTGTTTGATTCCAAAACTTTCAGTACACCGATATGTGCTAAAGCTCTTGCTCCGCCGCCGCCCAATGCTATTGCTGTTTTCATTAAAGTTATCCTCTTTTTATTTCTTACCTAATTGTCCGCATGCCGCACCGATATCCAAACCTTTAGGTTCTCTTATGTTTACCGTTATACCGTTCAATTTTAATATTTTTTTGAAATTTAATATTGATACTTGTAACGGAGTTTTGTAATCGAAACTGTTAGTTTCGTTGTAAGGTATTAAGTTTACCTGCACACTCGGATTTACAAGTCCGTTTGTTTTCATAAGTCTTGCAAGTCTGTGAGCGTCCGTTGATGTATCGTTAAAATCTTTCAACAAAATATATTCTATTGTTACTCTTGAACTTGTTTTTTTAAGATAGTATTTGCAAACATTTAATAAGTCGGATATTGTTGTACCGAAATTGTTGGGAATTATTTTTGTTCTTTGTTTGTCGTCGGTTGCGTGCAGTGAAAGCGCAAACCGTACACCGTACATTTCGTTTGCAAGATTTTTTATTGCCGGAATTATTCCCATGGAAGAAACGGTAATATGTCTTTTACCGATATTCATTTCTTTTTTTGATATAAGAGTTTTTATTACCGATGTTAAATTTTTATAATTCAGCATAGGTTCTCCCATACCCATAAACAAAATACCGGACACTCTTTCTTTTATATCGTTTTCTATGTGCAAAATTTCTTCCAAAATTTCGCCTCTGGATAAATTTCTTACAAATTTAGTTTTGCCGGATAAACAAAATTTACATGAAACGGGACACCCTACCTGCGTGGAAATGCAAACTGTTTTTTTGTTGTCCGCAGGTAAACATACCGCATAAATATATTTGTTGTCGTAAGTTCTGAATGTGTAACGGACCGTTCCGTCAAGAATGGATTCATCTTTAATTACATTGGTAAAACTTCTTAACGTAAAAGAAGATTCGAGGTTTCCTCTGATATCTTTGGATATGTTTGTAAATCCCTCAAAATCCAAAACTTTTTTTGAGTATATCCATTGAATTATTTGGTCTGTTCTGTAATTTTCGCTGACGATAGGTTTTAAGACAGAATATAATTGTTTAGGTTCTATATCAAGTAAGAATTGTTTTTTTTGTTTAGCCATTAATATATCACCTTCGGAGTTCCTTGATTACTGTTTTTAAAAACTCCGGCCATTTCTTCAAGTTTTTTTATTCTGTTATCTATAGGGGGATGAGTAGAAAATAACCCCTGCAAATTTTTACCTGTTAAAGGATTAACTATAAACATGTGTGCGGTAGATTCGGATACATTGTTTTGTTGCCTTGAGTTACCGTAAGCCAACTTTCTTAATGCTGAAGCAAGTGCCAAAGGGTCACCGGAAATTTTTGCACCGTCGGCATCTGCAATATATTCTCTTGATCTTGAAATTGCCATTTGTATAAGACTTGCGGCAATAGGAGCAAGTATCATTAAAAGTAAGGTGATAATCAGGTTGGAATTGTTTCTGTCGTTTCTTCCTCCGCTTAACACAAGGCCGAATCTTACAAGATACATAATTGCACCCGATAAAGTTGCCGCTATACAACTTATTAAAATATCTCTGTTTTTTACATGAGCAAGTTCGTGAGCCAAAACTCCTCTTAATTCTCTATCATCCAATAATCTTAAAATGCCTTCGGTAACAGCAACGGCTGCATGTTGCGGGTTTCTTCCCGTAGCAAAAGCGTTCGGCATATTTGTGTTTATTTTATAAATTTTCGGAACCGGAATTTTTGCCTGCATGGCAAGTTCCGTTACTATGCTGTGGAGTCTGGGATCTTGTTCCTGAGACACGGGTTTTGCTCTATATGCCGCAAGAACCATGGAATCGGAAAAAAAGTAAGATATAAAATTCATTACTATTGCTAAAATTAAGGCAATTTGCATACCTTTGACTCCGCCTAGAAGTTCACCTATAAACAAAAAGAAAACCGTCATTAATAATAACAGAAAAAAAGTTTTAATTGAATTTCCGTTCATTACCAATACCTCTTACGACAAAAATTATTATCATATTATACTAAAATTTTTCTCTTTTGTTTGAAAAATATTGTGTAAAAATTATAAAATATACAAAATGTCTATATTATCTAATTGTGAAATTAAATGCAGTTGCGGAGAAACTTTCGAAGCGGAGCTTTGGAAGGCAATAAATGTGTTTGATGATCCCGATTTAAAAGAGGTCCTTTTATCGGGCAGATTTAACACGGTAGAATGTCCGAAATGTCATAAAGTTTTTTATCATGAACATTTCTTTATGTATCAAGACCTTCAAAACGAACTTATTGCTTATGTCTATCCTAAAGAAGATGAAAAAAATGCAAAGAGTTTAAGAAAAAAAATGTTGTCCGATTTTACCGCTCTATCCAAAGAAATAGAGGAGTTGGTATCGATAGATTTTGAACCCGTAATATATTTCGGTGTGGAAGATTTAATAAATACAATAAAAAACGAAGACTATATAAAAGACGAAATAGATATATTGACTTTTATCGCAAAAAGAATAGAACTTGATTTGATAAAAATAAAACCGGCAAAAGCAAGAAATTTGTGTATATTGCATACGATTCCCAAAAGTAAAAAATCAAGCGGTGATATAAAAAAAGATATTGTTTCGGGATTGGAACAGTTGTTAAAGTATAACCCTAACTTAGCCGAATACGAAAATTTTCTTGCAAGAATAAAACAAAATCTTTCTTGTTTGGATGAAATTCTCTTACACAAAAAAGAAAAATGACGGTAGAACAGGTAATAGGAATTATCTTAATTTTGATAAATGTACCTTTCGGTTGGGGCGGAGCTTTGGTTTGCGGATATTGCGGTCAAAAAACAGGAAAAAAGTTTTTTTATGTTTTATCGATCGCTGTATATATATTATCTTGGATTATGCTTGCTGTGGGTGTTTTGTTGTGCGGAAAGCCGTATGCCGAGTATATAATTGAAAATTATGTTGCAAAATATATAGTTCCGGCAGTTTTTGTTACTCTGGCTATTGTAATAGTGTTTTTGTTTGTTTACAGAAAGAAGATATTTAAAAAGTATAAAAATGAAAAAACTTATTGATTTTTCTTATTGATTTTAGTTGACAAAATCATGTTTTTCTTATATACTTTTATAGATAGTAAAAGGGATATTTTGTGATAAAAAAAATAACGGCTTTAATAACTATAGGGTTCTTGTGTGTCCAACCATGTTTTTGCATGGACGAGTTTCTTGAAGAATGTCTTAAACTGGCACAGGCACGAGACCAAAAAATAGCGGTAGCAGCGGAACAGGTGGATTTAGCTCAATTAAGAGTTGTAAATTCCATCCGTTCTCATTTCCCGCAGTTATTTTTACAGGCCGAACAATCGAAAGGTAAAACAGCTTTGTATTCCGGCATGTCTGACAGCAGTATAGGAAGTGAAACCGAATATAAATCGGAAAGTATAGGTGCAAGAGCTACAATGCCTATATATACCGGTGGTGCAAATAAAGCTAATTATAAATATAACAAAATGATGAAAGATGCCGCAAAGTATAATTATACTAAGGCTAAAGAAGACTTGTATGCGAATGTGAAACTTGCTTATTACGAATACCTTACTTTAAAAATGGAATATGCTGCTTTAAGTAAAGCTTTTGAACAGGTTGAAACTTTATTTTTAAAGACGAGAGTTGAATATAAAGCTAAGGCTATATCAAATCTTGACTTGGCCGAATCTGAAAATTTTAGGGATAAAGTTGCAAATTTGTTAAGCACTTCAAGAATAAATCTTGAATTTTCTACACAGAAATTAATAGAAACCGTAGGTGTAAATACGTTGGAAGAAATTCCGGCAACCGTTTCGGATGAGTTGCCTTCGGACGCTTTTGAGATAGCTTTTACGGCACAAGATTGTGTAAGTTTTGTTCAGTCTAATAATCTTGATGTGCAACTTGCAAGATTACAACTTGAAATGGCCGAACAAAAAATCAAAATAAGTAAATCCAAAGTTCATCCTCAATTGGCATTGGAAGGTTTTTACGGAAAAACAGGAGAAGCTTTTATTACCGAACCGTTAGATCTTACCACTCAGTGGTCTTTAGCGGCAAAACTTTCGTGGGGATTATGGGGAAATTCTTTAGCTGCAAGTTACAGTATGGATAGAACGGATCCTGCAACGATTGTTGATGCAAGTAAAAGAGTTGAAGTTGATACGTTGTCTGTTCAATTAGGTGTTTTAGATGATATACAGTTTTTTATAGATGCTAAAGAAAGTGCTGTTTCTCAAAGACAATTAAATGCAGAATTGATGGATTTGTTGAAAAACAGCAGACTTTCGGTTGAAAAAGCATACAATGAATATATACTTTCTTTGAATAATGCAAGAACTACCAGAAACGAGTTAACCGTTAAAGAAAGAAAACTTGCACTTATGAAAAAGAGAAATGATTTGTATGAAATAGAAACGGTAGCTTTGATGGAAGAAAGTTGGAATTATGCCGAGGCTATAGCAGCTTTTGCGAAAGCTCTTTATTCTAACCATGCGGCAATAGTAGAGTTGGAAAAACTTACTTTAATGAGTTTAAGATAATTTTTTGGAGGAATATTTTGAATTTCAAGTATTTATATTACAAGTTTATAGAAAGTGTTACTTACAGGTACAATCAAATATCACAAAAGTATCCTAAGTTTAAAAGAAATGCAATAATTACACTTGCATGCTTGGGTCTTATTCTTTTGGGTATTTTAATTTATTTCGTTTATTTTGCAAAAGAAAAAGTTGTCGAAGAGAAACAGGATATGATAACGGTGAAGGTTAAAAAAGCTAAAAAAGAAGATTATAAAGATACATACACTACAATGGGAACGATAAAAGGTGCCGTTGAAAACGAAATGAGATTTGAACTTGACGGGCAACTTGCATCTTATAACTACAAAGAAGGTGCAAGACTTAAACAGGGAGATGTTATTTGTTCTTTGGATCCTAAAGATGCAATGACGAAAGCGGACTATGCACAAAGTAAATATAAGAGTGAAGTTTCCGCATATAATTCAGCTATGGAAAGATACAAAGTTTATGAAGAGTTGTACAGAATGAAAGCTCTTTCGGAAAGTAAATTATATGAAGCAAAATATGAAATTCAATCTGCCCGTTCGAAGGTAAAAGCTGCTTTATCCGAATTGGAACTTTCTCAATCGAATTTGGCAAAAACAAATATGTTGGCACCGAGTGACGGAATTTTGGCCGAAATAATAATAAAACCCGGCGATTATATTACACCGCAAGATGTTATAGCAAAATTTATCAGTGACAAAGGAACAAATTTTGAAGTTGATATTCCTGAAAAAGATGTTCATAAACTTGCCGTAGGACAAACCGTAACCATCAATTGCGACTCTTACCACGGTAAAGAATTTTATGGCACATTAACGGAAATCGCTCCTACGGTTAAAGAAAGAACGAGAACATCAACAATAAAAGTAAGTGTTGAAAATGATGAAGGAAAATTAAGATCCGGTATGTTCGGAAGAGGAGTAATATTACTTAAAGAATTGAAAGATGTTATGCTTGTTCCAAATGATAGTATCGTCTCTTTAGGCGAAAATGCATTTTTGGTTCCCGTAGTTTCTCCGGATTACAGAACACCGGGTGAAGGAACAATTTTGATGAGACCTTGCCAGTTAGGCGAAAAATTGACGGATAAAACTGTTGTTGAACAAGGTATCCAAATAGGTGAACTTGTTGTTATAGAAACCCAGGGACAATTAAGTGACGGAATGAAAGTTAAGTTCTTGGAAGCAATAGAAGATACTGTTGATACAACACCGAAAAAATAAAGATAAGTTTATAGGATGATAAACTTTTTGCGGAACAGAAAGTTGGTAAATTGGTGAATGGTTTGAACTATATATCCAAATAAACTAACGGATAGTCAATAGTCCGTAGGGCACCGATGTATATTTTTGATATGCAATTGCAGTTCAAAGGATAATAAATGATAGAATTCGGAATAAAAAAACCGGTAACAACTTTAATGCTTGTTATTGCCATGATTTTATTTTCCGCTATCACAACCTTTAGAATCCCCGTAGAATTAAATCCAAGCGCACAATCCGGTTTAGTAAGTGTTATTACAAGACTCAGAGGCGGTGTTGCCGCCAGTGAAGTTGAAAAATATGTAACAAAACCGTTAGAGGAAGTTTTTGCGGAACTTAACGGTTTAAAAGAAATGATTTCTTCGTCCAAAGAATCGGAATCAAATATTATGATGATGTTTCATCATAATGTAGATACGGATTTCATTGTTATTGATATAAGAGAAAAAATAGCAATGATAAAACATAACCTTCCGAAAGAGACAGAAAAACCTATTATTGCAAAATTCGAACAATCTGACAGTCCGATATTGATATTGTCTTTAAGCTCCGAAGAAAAAACGCCTGAACAGTTAAGAGAAATTGCCGAAGAACAACTGAAAGAAAAAATTATGAGAGTGGCAGGTGTTGCAAATGTTGAGTTCGGTGGCGGAAGAGAAAGAAAGTTCTTGATAGAGATGGATAATGCAAAACTTTTGGGATACAAACTTTCCATTCTTGAGGTTGTTCAAAAAATCAATCTTGCAAATTTATCGATTTCCGCGGGAGAAATTACAAGAAACAGTAATAAATTCGTTATAAGAGCTACCGGTGAATACAACAGTATAGAAGAAATACAAAATACTGCCATAGCTATTACTCCTTCAGGTTCAATAGTAAGAATAGGAGATATTGCCTCTATAAGAGATTCTTATTATGAACCGACATCTTATTCAAGGCTTAATGTTCAGGATGTTGTTTCCATTTATATTCAAAAAGAATCTACCGCAAATACTATAACCGTTGCAAAAGAAGCTTTACAAATTATCGATAAACTTAAAGAGATTTTAGATCCCGATATCAATATAACTATAGTTAAAAATGATGCGGAATATATTCAAAAAGCAATTTCATCACTCGTTGAAGCGCTTGTTTTGGGCGGTATAATCCTTGCCGGAGTATTGTTCCTTTTTATGAAAAATGTAAGAAGTATTTTTATAGTTGCAACAACAATGCCGTTAAGTTTGTTTATGTGTATCATTCTTATGTATTTCACAAACCAAACATTTAACATAATGACGTTGAGCGGTCTTGCCATGGGTATGGCAAATGTTATGGATAATTCTATCGTTGTATTGGAAAATATAGCTTTTCATCATCACAGAAAAACTTTTGCTACAAAAGCCGAACTTGTTGTTAGAGGAACCGCGGAACTTTGGCAACCGATATTTGCATCTACGGTTACGACAATAATTGTGTTTTTGCCGTTAGTATTTTTGGAACCGGAAATAAGGCAGATGTATGTTCCGTTCGGTTTAACCATAACTTTTGCATTGGTAGCTTCGGTTGTTGCTACAATGATGTTTATTCCGGTGGAAATTTACAGATGGCAAAATAAGTTCGATTTGGATTTTCAAAAATGGTACATAAAAGTAAGACATATTTACGGAAGAATATTAAAGTTTTGTTTTAAGTGGCAAACTTATGTTTGGTTATTTACGCTTCTTTTATTTTTATTGTCGGCAAAAATAATGATGACGAGAGATTCCGAATTTATGGATCCGGGCAGTGTTAACACTTTTCGTATAGGTGTACAGTTTCCTCCCGCAACAAGAATAGAAGTTTCAAACGAAGTTGTAAGGAAAATGGAACAGGCTTTAATGAGTTATCACGATTGGGTTGAAAGAGTTTCTTCGAAAGTCGAAAAACTTCACACATTTGTTGAAGTAACCGTTTATGAAAGAGCGGAAGAATTTAAAGAAGAATTTAGAAAAAGGTTCGGAGAATTTTCGCCGGCATTTGTATATTTTCAGGATTCGCAAAGTTCCGCTTCAAAAGAAATATATGTTGATTTTTACGGGCAGAACTATGATACTTTAAAACAACTTGCATTTTCCGCTTCCGGCAGATTGCAGCAGGTTAAAGGTCTTACAGATGTTAAAATAAGAATGAGAGAAGATGAACCCGAAGTTATTTTAACCGTTGACTATGACAGATTGGCGGTTTTCGGGTTAACTACATATTATTTCAGTAACACATTACATTGCCAACTGAGAGGTCTTATTGCAACACAGTATAGAACCGAAGGTAAACAGATAGAAACAATATGCAGACTCTATCCCGACAGTATAACAAATGTTGAACAAATACCGTTTATAGGAGTCGTTAATCCGAGAAAAGATGTTGTTTATGTCGGGCAGGTTACCGATATGACACAACTAAAATCAAATCAGGAAATTTGGAGAAAAAATAAAAAAAGATTTATACAGATAAGTGCAAACAGGGCAAAAATAGGACTTACAACGGCAGCAGAAAAAATAAAAGCGACATTAAAAGGTGTGGCTTTTCCTCAGGATTATTCTTTTAATATTTCCGGTGATTATGAAAAAACCGTTAAAAACAGAGGACAATTTATGCTTGCCGTTGCACTTGTTATTATACTTATATTTTTTGTTCTTGCATCCATATTCGAATCTTATATGCAACCGGCTTTAATAATGTTTGCATTGCCTTTAAGTATGATAGGAGTAGCTTTTTCGCTGTGGATATTTAAAAAGCCTATCAGTTTGGGAGTGTGGATAGGTATAATGATTTTGTTCGGTTGTATTGTGTACAGTTCTATTATTATTGTCGATAAAATAAACCAGAGACGAGTAGGCAGAACAAATTTGTTGAGAGTTATTTTTGAAAGTTGTAAGGAAAGACTAAGACCTGAACTTATAACCATGCTTATGAAAACATTGGGACTTTTGCCTATGGTTTTAAGTAGAGACGAATCTGCTTCCATGTGGAGATCGTTGGGACTTACGGTTTTATGCGGAACGATAACAGGAACGTTACTTACAATGCTTATAATTCCTACGGCATATTATGTATTGGAAAGGCCGAAAAGCAGTTTTTATAAATTCTTTAAAGCTCTCGGTTTGATGTTCTTATTTAACTTATTTAGTAAAATGTATAAGAAGTTTTCAAATCGGGACAGGGAAGAGTTTGAAAATATATAGTAACGAACGACAATTTATAGTTTACAATTTACAATGTATAATGTCGGTAAAAATTGCACAGCAATTTTTGATAAGTTGTAAGTGTTTTGTTTTGTACAAAATATGATAATTAATTAAAAATTAATAAAGTGAATTTTATCAAAAACTATAAGCTATAAGCTCTAAGCTTTAAGCTGATATAAGAGAGAAAAAATTATGAGTTTATTAAGATTGCCTGTAGATAGACCGGTAACCACCGTTATGATATTTTTATCCGTAATACTTATGGGTGTTATTGCATGGACAAGAATTCCTCAAGAATTGTTCCCTGCAATGGAATACCCTCAAATTACTATTGTTACAAAATATGAAGGTGCAGGTCCTGAAGAGTCGGAAAAATTAATAAGTAAGTTAGTTGAAGAGTCTGCCGGAACGGTAAAAAAAATTAAAAGAGTATCGTCTATATCCAAGGAAGGAGTGTCCATAGTATCATGCGAATTTTTGTGGGGAACGAATATGGATTTTGCTTCAATGGATATAAGAGAAAAAATAGATTTGATAAAAGAATCGCTGCCTAAAGATGCTCTTGATCCTGTTGTATTAAAATATAATCCTATGCAGGTGGAAGCGATGATTTTGTCTGCCACATATAAAGATATGCAACCCACTTTAATGGAAATGGCTGATTTAAGACATATGCTGAAAAAAAACGTGAAAGATGAATTTGAAAGATTGGAAGGTGTTGCAAAGGTAGATTTAAAAGGCGGAGAACAAAAAGAAATTTTGGTGGAAATCGATAAAGGAAGACTTCTTGCAAACCAATTGGCAATTACGGATGTTATTACATCTTTGCAGACCGCAAACATTACTTATCCTGCCGGAACAATCAAAGAAGAAAAACATGAATATATAGTTAAAACCGTAGGTGAATTTAAAGGTATTGAAGATATTGAAAACCTTTCGTTCGGTAAGCAAGATCAGCGAGGAGGAAACGCAAGATACAGAAGAGACAGAACTTATCAAGGTGAAACAGGTGAAAAGATTGTTTATATGCGAGATGTTGCCGATGTAAAAGAATCTTTGCAAGACAGAAAAGGTATGTCCAGGTATAATTCGCAAGACAATATTTCTATCGGTGTTTATCCTCAGTCCGGAGCAAATCTTATAAATATGTCAAAAGTAGTACAAGATAAATTGAAAGATATTAAAGAAAAACTTCCTGAAAATGTTGATATAAAAGTAATTTACGATCAATCAATATTTATTAAGCAATCGTTAACAAGTATATATCAGTCGGGCTTGCAAGGTATATTATTAACTTTTATTTTGTTATATTTCTTCATGGAAAGTTTTGTAGGTTCTGCAATTATCAATACCGCAATACCTATAAGCTTGTGTGTTACATTAAGTATTATGTATTTTCAGGGAATAACAATCAACTCCATGTCTTTGGGAGGATTAACTATCGGTATCGGTATGGTTGTTGATAACGGTAACGTCGTTATAGAAAATATTTTGATGGCACTGCATCGAAACAAACATTTACCAAAAAAAGAATGTATTTATCAGGCCTCATCCACGCTTCTTGCACCTATTTTAAGTTCCACAATTACCACCATTGCAATATTCATACCTTTTGTGTTCGTTGCAGGTATGATAGGACAATTATTTAAACAACTTGCTTTAACAATAACTTATGCTATGATAGCATCTATATTTTCAGCTATGTTTTTGGTGCCGAGACTTTCACTTACGGCAAATGTTCACAATATTTCGGTTACTGCGGGAAGAAAAGCAATACAGGAATATTTTGTTCCTATTTTGAAGTCTACACTTAATCTAAAAGCTTTACAAGTTTTCACTTTTGTACTTTTATATGCATTGCTCGGTGCTATGATAGTTTATTTTATACCTAAAGAATTTATGGCAAAATCCGATGAAAGAAGATTTGTTTTAAATGTGGCAATGCATCCGGATACTCCGCTTGAAATTACCGATGGTGTGGTAAGAAAAATAGAAAAAGCAATTTCAAAATACGATGAAGTAAAAGACGTTTCAACGACAGTAGGTTCTACCGGAGAAGATAATAGCGGAGGAGGAATAGAAACATCCGGAAGTTATCAGGCAAGAATAATAACAAACTTAACTTCGAAAGGACTGTCAACAAACGAAATCGTTGCCGATTTAAGCGATGAAATAAAAAAATGGAATATGAAAGATCTTGATGTTGAATTTATTACTCAACAGGGACTTTTCGGCTCCGGTATAGGTTCTACTGCCGGTGTTACGGTGGAAATAAAAGGTAAAGAATTGTCGAAATTAAGAGAATATGCGGATAAATTAAAAAATCAAATGGAAGGTATGCCTCAGTTTTACGGTATCAAAATCGATCCTTCCGATGAAGTTCCCGAACTGAGACTTACAATCGACAGAGAAAGAGCATCATTGTTCGGACTATCTACACAGGATATTGCTGCCATGACTCTTGCGGGAATAAAAGGGTTCGTTGCAACAAAATTAAAACTTCCCGACGATGAAATGGATATAAGAGTTAGAATGCAACCCAAAGACAGAGACACATTGGATAAAGTTTTGGAAATGACAGCATACTCGCAATGGGGTATGACAATTCAGTTAAAACAGATTGCACAAGCAAATTTTGTAAAAACCTTACCTGCAATCAAAAGAATCGAAGGAGAAAGAACATACCTTGTTACGGCAAACGTTAAAGGTAACTTTACTTCAGCTGTAGGAGAATTGCAAGAATTGTTAGATGATTCATATAACAATAAAGACATAAGCACTTTTATTACGGGAGAAATGCTTGCAATGAAGGAAGCGTTGTCTCAAGTATCGTTTGCATTGATATTGGGTATTATAATTATTTATATGATATTGGCATCTGAATTCGAATCGTTATTACAACCTATAATAGTTATGACTGCAGTTCCTTTAGGTATAATAGGTTCTTTATTAACGCTTCTTGTTACGGGACAATCAATCAACTCGATATCTATGTTGGGTATAATAATGTTGGTGGGTAACGTTGTTAATATTTCTATTTTGCTTGTAGACAGATACAACTATCATCTTTCTCAAAATCCGGGCAAATACGATGATATGCTTGAATTAAAAAAGATGGTTGTTTCAACAACGGCAGACCATTTAAGACCTATCATAATGACAACATTGACTACAGTTGTAGGTCTTATTCCGTTGGCACTCGGTCTCGGTGAAGGTGCTACAACCAACCAACCTATGGCTATAGCTGTTTGCGGCGGTCTTACTTTTGCATTAGGCTTGGCATTACTATTTGTTCCGTTTATTTATTTGTACTCTAAAGGTATGAGAAACAGAAGGGAAGAAGAAATAATTTATTAATATCTTGTATACTTAATTATTTTTAAGAGATTTGTTTGTCTTTATTCTTATCTTCTTCTTTTTTCTTTTTGAGATATTTTAAATATTCCGGGAAAGATACTGTTCCGGCCTCTTTTTTCTTTTCTTTATCGTAAATTCTTACAAAAGCACCGTACTTGTTTGTTAATTCTATTTTTTCCAAATCGTCAGACACTTGGTTATCAAACCATGCCGATGCAACAATATCGTTTTCTATTCTTCTTGTTTTTGTTAAAGATACAAGTTCCGTTCTCAATATTTTTCTTATTTCATCGAGAAGAGGGGTAGATTCTTTAAAGACGACATATAATATCACGGGATATTCTTTGTTATATTGCTTTATTTGAACTTGATAGTTTTCTCTGTCTATTGTTTTTATTTGCACATCTTCTCGGTTGTTATCGGTATTTTCGGCAAAACAAAAAGTCGGTAATATAAATAAAGCAAATATGAAAATACTTTTAAATAAATTTTTCATTTTAAAATATCCTTTACGAGTTTATGTTCCAATATTTTTTTTACAACCTGCTCCGGAGATAAATTGTCGGTATCTATTGCAAATGCGCATTGTTCGTATGCCTTTTGTCTTTGAGCTAACAATTTTTTTATTCCTTCCAACGGATTAAGCATTTGTTTTATTAAAGGTCTTGTATCGTATTCATACAATCTTTTAAAAATATGTTCCGGAGATGCATATAAGTTTATTATTATTCCGTTTCTGTTTAAGTTTTTAACATTTTCGGGATTAACTACAACTCCTCCGCCGCAGGAAATAACACTGTCTTCAAGGTTAGATATTAGGGCAATGGTTTCGGTTTCGAATTCTCTGAATTTCGGTTCACCTATTCTTTTAAAAATTTCTTTTATTGATGCGCCTAACTTCTCTTCGATAACTTGGTCCGTATCAAAAAATTGTCTGTGCAATTCTTCGGCCAACAACTGCCCTACGGTTGTTTTGCCCGTTCCCATAAATCCCGTTAAAACAATATTTTTCATTATATTATTTGTATCCTCGATACATAAGCCTTATAATTGTTTTTCATGTCTTCCAAACAATCTCCGCCGAACTTTTCTACCATTGCTCTTGCAAGTTCGAAAGCTACGGCAGCTTCACCAACAATACCTGCGGCAGGAACGGCACAAACATCGCTTCTTACCGCTTCAGCTTTTTCAACTTTTTTCGTATCTATATTTACGGATTTTAAAGGTTTCGATAATGACGGTATCGGTTTCATTGTACAGGATATTTCGATGTTTTCTCCGTTACTCATACCGCCTTCTGTTCCGCCTGCTCTGTTGGTAGTTCTGTAAAAACCTTTTTTATTTGAATAAAAAATTTCATCATGTGAAGCAGAACCCAAAGTGCTTGCAAATTTTGTACCCATACCGACTTCCACTGCTTTAATCGCCTGAATAGACATTAAACTTTGTGCAAGTCTGCCGTCAAGTTTTAAGTCCCATTGGGTATGACTTCCCAACCCGATAGGAACATTTTCGGCAACAACTTTAAATTTTCCACCTAAAGTGTCGCCTTTTGAACTTGCCTGTTTTATTATTTGAATCATTTTTTTTGATGCTGTTTTATCCGGACATCTTACAAAAGACATTTCAGCCAAATGTTGAATTTGCGATTTATCTATGCCCGACATCTTTGCGGAAACTTTTCCTATTGTTTCAACGTAAGAATAAATATTTATTCCGAACTCTTTTAATAATTCTCTGCAAACTGCACCTACTGCAACTCTTGCGGCGGTTTCTCTTGCGGAAGCTCTTTCCAAAATGTTTCTGAAATCATCCACACCGTATTTCATAAGCCCTGCCAAATCGGCATGGCCCGGTCTTGGTTTTTTTAGATGTTTACCGTCGATATCCACGCTTGTCGGAGACATCACCGATTGCCAATTTTCCCAATCTCTGTTAAAAATAAAAAGTGTTATCGGTGAGCCCATAGATTTTGCATACCTTACTCCGGACAAGATATGAACCTGGTCTGTTTCTATGTTCATTCTTTGTCCTCTGCCGTAACCTTTTTGTCTTCTTGCAAGATCTACATCTATATCTTCCGTATTTATGTTAAGTCCTGCCGGAATACCTTCAAGTATCGCTACTATTCCTTGTCCGTGCGATTCGCCTGCTGTTGAAAATCTTATCATATTATATCTCCTAAAAATTATCGTATTGCTTGTATTGCACTGTGAACATTGGTTACACCGATAATTTCAATTTTACCTTTATAATTTAAACTTTTTAAATTGCTTTTCGGGATAATCGCTTTTTTAAATCCCAACTTTTCTGCTTCGGTTAGTCTTTCTCTTATTTGGGATACCGCTCTTACTTCACCCGCAAGACCGACTTCACCGAAAATAACTGTTTTGTCCGGGCAAACAACTCCGTTGTTTGCAGAAGCAATTGCACATGCTATAGCTAAATCCGATGCCGTTTCTTTTATTTTTATGCCACCGACAACATTTATAAACACATCCTGATTATCAAGCGGAATACCGATTCTTTTTTCAAGCACGGCGATAATTATTATTACTCTGTTTAGATCGTACCCGGAAACCATTCTTCTCGGTAGTCCGAAATTTGTTCTTGCAACAAGAGACTGTATTTCTATAAGTAATGGTCTTGTTCCTTCAATTGAAGAAGTAACCACATTTCCGGCAACTGTATTTGAATTTTCGCTCAAAAAAATAAGTGACGGATTTTCTACTTCTTTTAATCCCTCCGCTTTCATTTCAAAAATACCAATTTCACTTGTCGGTCCGAACCTGTTTTTATATGCTCTTAAAATTCTGTATATTTGTTGTTTTTCATTTTCAAAATACAAAACGGTATCAACGATATGTTCCAAAATTCTCGGTCCCGCCAAATCTCCGTCTTTAGTTACATGTCCCAATATAAATACCGTTATATGTTGAGATTTGGCTATTCTTAAAAGTTCCGCGGAACATTCTCTTACTTGCCCAACAGACCCGGGAGCCGATGAAAATTCCGGATGATATGTCGTTTGTATTGAATCTATAACCAAAAATTTAGGCTGTATTTTGTTTATTGCGGCAACTATATTTTCAAGGTTCGTTTCGGATGCGAGAAAAATATTGTCTTTTGAAATATTTAATCTTTCAGCTCTTGATTTTACCTGTGAAAGAGATTCTTCTCCGGATATATATAATACTGTTCCTGTCTTGGAAAGAGCTCCGGAAATTTGTAACATTAAAGTTGATTTTCCTATTCCGGGTGCACCGCCAAGTAAAGTTAAAGACCCGGGAACAATTCCGCCGCCTATCATGTGATCAAATTCTTTTATTCCGGTTTTTATTCTTTCAAAACTTTTAACCGCAACATCATTTAACGGAAATGTGCCGGAAGAAAAACCCGTCAATTGTCTCGTTGATTGATTGGAAGATAAAATCGGTTCTTGTTTTTCTTCTACGAAGGTGTTCCACTTTGAACATCCCGGACATTTCCCGAGCCATTTCGGGGATTCGTAACCGCAACTTTGACATACAAATACTGTTTTAACTTTTTTGCTTTTCACAAAACTATATAGATTTATTAAAGTATGAAATGTTTATAAACGGAAGAATTTACACAAAATATGTGCAGTTTTTTTCTATACCTCAATACCTCTATTCCTCCATCCTTCAGGTGTTTATTTTGAACTTGTTGCAGCTATACCTGCAACACCGAATATACTTGCAAGATCTTCATCGGTAACTTTAAGTTTAATGTACGGCATAACATTTGTTTTTGTAAGTGTGTCTTCAACCTGAACACCGATATATAACCAGTTGAAAATACCGAGTCTTGCACCGAGCACAACATTCGGTTTATCTTTATCCGGATCATCTTTCTTGGCTGTTTCCGTTCTGAATATTGCTTCGGCATTAATATAAAGTCTTCTCATAGGTCCGTATATCTTATCAAAAGGAGACCAACCTACGCCTACCCCGCCTTTACTTCTCATAACACCGCCGTAAGCTTCAAAGTTTTCCGATCTGAATCCCATGAGAGCATCAATTTTGTTCATATTATTTCTTTCAAATTCGTCATCTTCATTTGTATAATTACCGATATTATCTATACCGATATAATAGAATTTATGATTTGTAGGTCTAAACCTTATGCCGAAAGAATTACGATATTTTTCGTTTCTTGTATCGAATTTGCCCATGTATTCCCAATCGATTTCAAGTTTCTTTGTTTTGGATACAAATTCTTGTAATTGTTGAACCGTAACTTTAATATCGCCGACGGTATCTTTAAGTTTATTTGCCATTTCTTCATCGTTTATTAACGTGGAAATAGTTCCGTCGCCTTCACTTACTTTTGTTACCAATTCATCGATTCTTTCGGAAACTTTTTTAAGTTCAAGAACAATGTCTCTTATATCTTGTTTATTTTCTTGAGTTATACTATACAGGTTAGAAGAAAAGTTTTTGAAATTGTCGATAACTTGTCCGATTTGTTTTTCTTTATCAGAGATTGTTTTACTTACTTTTTTAAGATTTTCTACAGTATCATAAAGGTTTTGGAAGAAATCTTTATTTAAACCGCTGGAAGCACTGCCTAAAACTTCATCAACTTTTTTTACCGCATTTTCTATCAATTCTTCAAGAGATGCTCCTTTTGCGGCATTAATGGTTCCGCCGGGTTCTATAACGGCATTTGTAGGAGTTCCTTGAGTAAGTTCTATATACTTTGTGCCTATTATTCCCATAGAAACTATTTTTGCTGTTGCATCGGAATATAATGTTATGTTTCTATCTATAACAAGCACTACTTTTGCTTTGCCGTTTTCCAAAATAATATCTTTTATGTTACCCACATCAACACCGGAAATTTTTACTTTAGATTTTTTCGGAAGACCGGCAGTATTTTCAAAGTAAGTGTTAACAACATACTTTGAGGTTAAACTGTAGTTTCCCAACATCATTATGGTTATAAGAACCGCTACTATGCCTATAGTTACAAAAATTCCAAGCTTTAATTCGTTAGACACAAGAACCCCTTAAAATACAATTTATAATTTACAATGTACAATTTATAATTAACTGCAAAAACTTTTAAAATTTTCATTTTAAAGGAACATTTCTTCCAATTAGTGCATTGCAAAAGACATTTCAACCGGTATCGGTCCTACACTTGAACCGTCAACAAACTGTTTTAACATTTTATCGTTAACCGATTTAGGATCAGCGATAGTCTTTTTCAGCTTTTCTACCGTTCCTTCAAAAATAACTTTGCCTAAATACAACATTATTATTCTATCCGCTATTTTATAAGCGGAATTCATATCGTGAGTAACAACTATGGATGACACTTTTAATTCTTTTTTCAAATGAATTATAAGTTCACCTATAACATCGGACATTATAGGGTCAAGACCGGTAGTCGGTTCATCGTAAAAAATATATTTCGGTTGATAAGCTATCGATCTTGCAAGTCCGACTCTTTTTTTCATACCGCCGCTTAATGCGGAAGGTTTTAATTTTTCTATATCGGAACTTAATCCGACCATATTTAAACAAGAAGAAACTCTTTTTTTCATTTCTTCTTCGGATAAATTGGTAAGATTTTTCATTCCGAAAGAAACATTTTCTTCTATTGTTAAAGAATCAAATAACGCTGCTTCCTGAAACAAAAAACCAATCTTTTTTTGAATTTCTCTAAGATTTTTTTTATCGGTTTTTGTTACATCTATACCATCGATAATAATCTTACCTGAATCCGGTTTTATAAGGCCTACGAGATTTTTAAGTAAAATACTTTTTCCCGTTCCGGACCCGCCTATTATAACAAGAGTTTCACCGTCTTTAACTTCAAGACTTACACCTTGCAACACTTTTTTTGTTTCAAAAGATTTATATAAATTTTCAACCTTTATCATTATCTTATTATTTTATAATTTTTATATTGATTTTCCAATATGTTAATAAAAAACGGGAAGAATTTAAACGGCAATTTATAATGTAAAATTTATAATTTATAATTAACAACAACAGCGAATGATAATTTATAAAAAACAAAGGAACGGAAAGCTTTTCCTTTCCGTTCCTAACATTAATTATACATTGTACATTGTAAATTATAAATTGTCTTTCTTTTCTTCAACTTTAGGTTGTTCTTCTGTTTTCGGAGTGTCGCCTTTAGCTGCTTCGTCCGCGTAGTTCATTTGCAAATTGGAAATTGTATCTTCCAGTAGCTTTTCTTCCGTTTTGGTTAAGTTTCCTTTGGTTTTATCTCTTAACATCAAAAGCATATCAATCGTTACTTGAGCAGACTTTAAATCTCTATGTATTTTCCCGTCCATTTGACTTGGTACTTTACCTAACTGTTGCCAACATGCGGAAGCAAACATAGATATTAAACTGAATAAATGTTGATTAAGTTCTTTTGGATCCATTTTTACTTACCTCTTTATTTAAAGAATTTGTCTATGGTTATTTGTATTCTTTTTAACACTTCATCTTTTCCCATAACTTCCATCATGTGGAAAAGGCTCGGTCCTTGTGTTCTTCCGGAAATTGCAACTCTTATCGGATGGAACACTTTACCGTTACTGAAACCTAACTCCACCGCCAAATCTCTTGCGTATTTTTCAAGAGCTTCCGGTGAAAAATCTTGTTGGTTAGGTAATCTTTTTAATGTTTCTTCCAACACAACTTTAGAACTGTCTTTTTTTGTTTCGGATAACAAAACTTTTGATACCGCTTGTTCATCAAAAGATAATTCTTTAAAGAAGAAATCTACAAGTCCCGGAATATCTTTTAACAATTTTATTTTTTCATGTTCCAAAGATATTGCTTTTTTAAGTAACTCTCTGTCCCAATCTTTTATCAAATCTTGTTGGTTTGTATATTCTATCCAATCTATAAACAAATCATAAATTTCCTGGTCTGATTTACTTCTGATATACTCTCCGTTCATCCACAACAACTTTGAAGGATCAAATGTTGCAGGGCTTGAATTACATCTGTCCAACGAAAAATTTTCTATTAAACTGTTGCCGAAAAATAATTGTTGGCTGTCTTCCGTTGACCATCCTAAAAGAGCCAAATAGTTTATTAATGCATCTTGTAAATATCCTTCTTTCCTGTATTCGAGAACGGAAGTGTGACCGTGTCTTTTTGAAAGTCTTGCGCCGTCTGAACCGAGTATCATGGATAAATGTGCAAATACAGGGGGTTCCCAACCTAAAGCTTTAAATATGTGAATTTGTCTGGGAGTGTTTGAAATGTGATCGTCGCCTCTGATTACATGTGACATTTCCATTAAATGATCATCTATTACACAAGCAAAATTGTATGTAGGAACACCGTTTGCTTTCATCAAAACAAAATCGTCAAGCAAAGCATTTTCAAAACTTACATGCCCTCTGACAACATCGTCAAACTCTATTTTGCCTTCTTTAGGCATTCTGAATCTTATAACTGCAGTTCTGCCTTGTTTTTCATATTCTTCCTGTTGCTCTTTAGTTAAGTTTGCACAATGTCCGTTATATTTAGGAGGCTGTTTTGCAAGTCTTGCCTGTTCTCTCATTTTTTCCACTTCTTCCGGTGTGCAATAACATTTATATGCATAACCTTTTTCAAGCAGTATATCTATATATTTTTGATATATTCCATGCTCTTTTCTTTTCATTTGATAATAAGGAGCATATTTTTCAAGTTCGTTTCCCGGACCTTCATCCCAGTTAAGTTTCAACCATTTCATTGCATTTATGATTATACCCGTTGAAGCTTCCGTGGATCTTGCTTCATCGGTATCTTCTATTCTAAGGATAAATGTCCCTTTTTCTTTCTTTGCATAAAGATAGTTAAAAAGTGCTGTTCTTACTCCGCCTATATGTAAATCGCCTGTAGGTGAAGGTGCAAATCGTACCCTAATACTCATTTTATTTCTCCTAAAAAATATATATAGTTTGTATATTATACAAAATATTATTTAAATAGTTTAATTTGTGTTAAAATATTAGTATGAAACTTTTTTGATGCTTATTTTGTCTAAATATTATAAAATAAGTATAACAAGGGAGGGATTACAATGAAAAGCATAAAAATTATAGTAGGTTTGTTTTTGATATTTGCTTTACCTATATCATCTTTTGCCGTTCCGCCAAGCAGAGGACATGGCAGTACACCGCCGGCACCTGCACACAGTGGCGGTCATCACGGACATCCCGGAGGACATCCTGGCGGTCATCCCGGTCATCATGGCTATCATCGCAATTATCACGGTTATTATTATAGCGACTATTATACAAGAGATGCTTTTTGGACATTTTTAGGTTTTTCCGCATTAACGGCTATTGCTGTTGCCGCAAGTACCTCTAAAAAGAAAAAAGAAAAAGTGGTTGTTGTTGAAGAAAAAGAAGAAGAACCGGAAGATTTAACTCTTACGGCAGAACAGCAGGCGCAGTTACAAAAATTGTTTGACGAAAATAAAGACTATATTGCAAAGTTAAGAACCGAAAAAGATTCGAAAACGACTGCTTTGGAAAAAGAAAAAAGTAAAGCAAAACCGGATGAAGCAACCATAGCAAGTTTAGAAAATGAAATTTCACAGTTATCAATGAACATATTCAGAGTTACACAAAATACGAAAAAGCAGATACAAACAATACTTACTCCCGCACAATATGAACAATATGAAGATGTAAGACTCTAAACTGCAATATATAATGTACAATTTATAATTAACGACAAACGGCAATTTATAATAACAAAAAACGGGAAGAAACCTCTTCCCGTTTTTTTATTATAACTATAAAATATAAACTACTAAAACCGCTTTGCTATTTTTAGAAAGCGTACTTTATTCCTAAATTAAATCCTACTCCGCTTCTTGAACCGCTCTTTCCGCTGACTTGTCCGTAACAGCTCCAAGGACTATTCAAGAAATCTTTACTTACTCCAACCCCATACTCGAAATAAGGATCCATTTCCAAACTTTTTACTTTATTTCCGTTTATTTTTGTTGATGTTTCACCTGTGTTTATTGCTACATCAAATAATCCGTATGGTGCCCATCCGTTTGTTAAACTTAAATCCAATCTTAGTCCGGGTTGAATTAATATATTACTTATTCCGTCGTCTTCTATTTTGTTACCTTGAACATTTGTAAAGTCACTTGAGGTTAAACCAATATACATCAATATAATGTTGGGTTGCAAAGTGAAATTTTTTCCCAAATCAAAATCGTAACCGGTTTTAAGTCCTAAAGAATAAGTAATGTTTTCAATATTATCCGAACCTAAATCATTATCGGCAGTTACTTTGTTGGTTCCCGCATTAACAGTTGCACCTAAATACCATTTATCTTTGATAATTGTTCCGGTTATACCTAACATATAATTTGTTTGATTCATTTTTACAGAATCGAATTCTTGTTTTCCGCCGGTATATCCCAAATAAAAAGATAACAATTTGTCTTTCCCTACCGGCAAATCTATTCCCGCAAGAGTTCCGTACATTGTGTTATCCACTTTCGAATCGGCACCTACATCAACCGTATCGCTTACAACATAAGGTCTTAACCATAATGCTCTTTCAATACTTCCGTTTTGTTCGAAAACTTGGTTGGTGTTTGCTGAAGCATATAAAGGTGTTTTTGCAGCTGCTCTTGTTTGTGAAACTTTGTTATCCATGTTTGCAAATGATTGGTTTGCTATCGTTACTTGCGCTAAATATCCGCCGGCCAATCCCGATACTGCAGATTCGTTGGATATAGGATTTTCTTTACCTTGTATAAAATTCATGTTACCTGTTTCTTGATCATAAGTTACATTATATTCATACATGGTCGAATATGCTTTATCTACAGATTTCACAATACCTTTTAAAGTATCTCCGGTTATAAAATCTAAACTTATTTCTTCTTTTTTGTCAGAATCTTTCGTAATATTGATTGCTGTTACATTTACTTTTCCGTCTCCGGAAAAATTGTTTGCCGTTATTGTGTCCATTTTTTCATTCTTTAAATCGGCATCAACTTTTAAATTCAAGATATCAGACACTTTCAAACTGTTTGCAAATTCATAATCTTGTATTATGGAATTTGCAAAATCTATTGTTGCACCGGAAATATCATAGGTGCAGTTTGAATTAAATAAAGTTCCGTTTTTTCCTAACTGCACATATGCTCCGTTAATATTTATTTTTCCCGTGTAGTCGGACATATCCGCATTCAATATTATTTTCGAAAAATCGTCAAATATACCTAAAATAACATAATCATAAGAGTCAAAACATAGTTCACTATCAGAATCATAAGAAACAAGCTTATCGTTAAAAATTACATTTGCGGCACCGGTTACAAAAGTCATCCCTCCGCCAACATTAAATATTGCGATATCGTTTCCTGTAAATTCAACATCTTCACTCATTGCAAAAAATGTTAAGCCTCCATAATTGTATATTGCCGAATTGTTATTATTTATAAACTTTGCCCCATCTCTAAAATATATCCTGGCATTCTCATCATTATATATTGCACTTCCTTGGTTTGCTTGATTGGAAATAAAAATTGGATTTTTTATAAATTCAATATAACTGTCATTATATATAGCTCCCCCGGTGTTTGCTGTAGCTATATTAGATTCAAATTTTGTATTTGCACCAAAACCAATTGCTCCTAAATTTTCTTGATTATATATAGCTCCCCCGGCAGTTGCGGTATTGTTTCTAAAAGTAACATCGTTACCTACACTTATACATGAATGTTTTGAATTGTTATAAATAGCACCACCTGATCCGTATGCGGTATTGTTTTCAACTGTTATGTTTGAACCGATTCTTGTATTCCCGTAATTATCAACTACCGCACCATAGTCTCCGTAAAAACCGGATACGGTTTTTATATTTTCTATCATTAAAGTTTTAGAATCATAATCATCGGTACTGGTACCTACGGATATTCCTTTTTTGTTGTTTGAAGTTATATCGTAACCGTTTCCGTTTATTGTAAGTTGTTCGCCTTCTAAATTTCCTAAATTTTGAGACAATGTTTCGTTGTTTGATAAATTATATACTTTGTAAGATGTTGTATCGGTTACAAGTTGTGAAAATGTTTGTGCTTGTGTTAAAACTTCATAGTCGACATCTTTACCATTTGAATTTTCTGTGAATTTTACTGTTTTTCCGTTTTGAGTTACTTTTAAATCTGCATAAAGGTTTGGACAAGGGCCGTTTGAAACAGATATCACAGTAAATGTTCCCGTATTATCGGTTATTGAATTATTTTTAATGTTTACATTTGTTAATGTTATTTTTGAATGATTATCTCCATTTGTAAGAGAAAATTTGTCACCTGTTGATAGATCCCCTTTCAAGTTTGCATCTATTTCCAAAAACATATCACCTGAAAAATTAGCAGATAGAATATTGTTTATGTTTTGGTTTATTAAATTTAAGGTTCCGTCGTTTGATTTCAAACTTGTGTTAGAAATTTTTCCGTCGTATCCCAATTGAAGCGTACTACCGGACACTAAGTATATTTTTCCATTATATCCGGACATGTCCTCATTAAATATCGTTTTCCCGAGACCTTCTATAGATATTTCTGAATATTCATTTTCAGATGTTATTCTATCGTTAAATATTATATTTGAACCATAATCTGAAAATAAATCAATAGTTCCTTCATTGTCATGTATTGCATTGGATACTCCGTTTGCGGTGTTTCCGGTAAACACTATATCTTCACAATCGGCAAATATTTGTAAAGCACCATGATTATATATTGCACCACCATAATCGTTTGCGGTATTATTTATAAATTTTGTTCCGCCCAATATTTCCAAAATACCGTCGTTATATATCGCACCGCCTCTTTTTGCCGCATTTGAATCGAACAGTGCACCTAGGTATATACCAAGTACAGGTTTTTCGTTATCGGAATTAGAAAAGCCGTTATATATTGCTCCGCCATCATTAAGTGCTCCATTATCTATAAATTGTGCATTCGCATAAATAAGTGTATTTCCTCCAAAACAATTTTCTATGGCTCCGCCAAACATCGTAGATGAGTTAAAATTATTTAAAAATTTCACATTGTTTTTTATTGAAAGTGTTCCATCTTCGTTAGCTATGGCTCCCATATAATAATTCGGATCTGCATTTGAGTTAAATTCAACATTGTTTCCTATTACTATATTTCCTTTTTTATTATAAATGGTTCCTCCCGTATTCGATGTAAAAGAAGAGCCGTCACCTATTTTTAAGAAAGCATCTTCAGATAAAGTTATCGCGAAAGAATCATTATTTTTAAAAGTAACATTGTTTAATATTAAAGTTCCTTCAACTCCGAATATTCCAAGATAATCATCCGTGGAAAAATCACTATAGGTTTGTTTCTCCTCTATCAAGGTTTCACCTTCAAGTATATGTCTAAAATTGTTTTCCGTATCCGCAAAAGATGTTGCAGATAAAAAAATAGTCAAAAATAAAGATAATAATAGCTTTTTCATTTACGACCTCCAAATAAAAATTTTTAGTGCATGTTTATAAATGTTAAATTCGTGAAGAAAAGTTGAAAATTTGGTTTTGACTTAACAAATTTGAAAAAGATATTATAACTTATATTTAATATAATTGCAATGTAATTTATAATAACAAAAAACGGGAAGAAATCTCTTCCCGTTTTTTGTGTTGCAATATGTAAAGTAAATTGGTACAATAAACTCGTATCAGAATTAGAAAAACAAAACAACATCACATTATTTCATTAGAAATCTGTATTTTTATCTTTATCGCAAACAAGAAAAAAAATATTAAATATTGTCGGAGGGAAGATGAAACGAAATAAATCTTTGGTAAAAATTTTTCCTTTAATGTTATCAATAATATTTCTAAATTCACAGGTCGCTTTTGCTACATATGAAATAATTACCGCAGATTGGGACTTTACCGCAAATAGAGAAAATTATAGTAATTATCATGAAAAGAGTGGTCATGGTGGAGTTTTTCTTGTTAAGGGAAAATTAACAGTAAGAAGCGGTGCTACTTTTGAGGAAAACAGTGCACATTATTCCGGCGGAGCAATAACAGCAGCTGGAGGTACGGTTTACATAAGTGCAGATGCAAATTTTAAGAATAATTATGCGAGATATGGTGGAGCAATATCTCTAACGGAGGTTCCCGCGGAAGTTATAGTAGGTAATAGAGCTCTATTTGAAGATAATTACACATACTACGAAAAGGAATCTGAATCTGACCCATATACTGCATCTGATGGTGGAGCAATATGGAATATGGAAACTTTTACCATAGGAGACTATGCATATTTCAAAGGAAATCATGTTGATGAAGATGGTTGTGAAGGTGGTGCAATATATAATCTTGATCGTTTTACAATCGGAAATTATGCAAGCTTTGTTGAGAATTATTCAGAGAAAGGTTCGGGTGGTGCAATACATAATAGTGTTTGGGGTCGTTTTAAGATGGGTGTTTCTTATTTTAAAGGGAATTCGGCAAATGAGTTTGGCGGTGCAATATATAATTCCAGTGAGTTCACTATAGATGATTCAACTGCCCAAGATAACGAACCTATGTTAAGTCAATCTATACAGAAAATAGGTGGAGAAAATTTTCCCATGCAGACGGTAGGAACCATTTTTATGAATAATGTCGCAAATTATGGCGGAGCTGTATATAATGATGGTAGTAAAATTAAAAGCGGAACAGACGAAGGACTTTTTACAATGAAAAATAAGTTTGATGTTGCCGTTTTTGATGATAACTATGCGAATACCGCCGGTGGTGCAATATACAACAAAAAAGGAACGGTTGAGTTAGGAAATAATATGTTGTTCGTTGAAAATGGTGCCGGTGATTACGGCGGAGCACTATACAACGAAGGAGGAACAATAACAATTGGTTCCGGAGCACAGTTTATAGAAAATGAGACAATAGATGATGACGGTGGAGCAATATACAACGAAGAAGGGACAATAACAGTTGGTTCAAATGCATTATTTGAAGGAAATACATCACAAGATGATGGCGGAGCAATATATAATGGCGGTGACGGAATATTTGTAACAGAAGAAGGTGTACAGTTTATAGAAAATGAATCAAATTATTGGGGCGGAGCAATAACTAATTGGGGTGAGTTTACAATAAAAGACGGAGCAAAATTTATTGGCAATACTTCAACATATAGCGGCGGAGCAATATATAACGGTGATGAAAGCATATTAAATTTAATAGCAAACACAAAAAATGTGGAATTTACATGGAACGAAAATAATGGCGGTCAATCAAATGCAATATTTAACAATGGTGGAACAATAAATTTATGGGCAAGTGATAAAGCCGACATTATTTTTAACGATCCGATAACGGGAACAAGTGATGGTAGTATAGCCATAAATGCATCGATACCAAATTATGAGTACAAAACAGGAACAGGTAAAATACTTTTGAATGCGGATATGGGCGATTATAACGGGGAAATATGGTTTTATAGCGGAACAATAAAATTGGGTGAAGACGGAACTTTATTTGGTAGTAATAATGGTATAACAGTTATAAATGTAACAAATGCAACGATAGATATGATAAACGGTAAAACAGCGAATGCAGAATTTGGCAGAGACGGTTTAGTAGCAATCACGGATAAACTAAATTTAAAAGTGGATGCCGATTTAAAGAATAAATCAATGGATATGGCTTTGTTTTCTGTAGTTCCTATCGGAACCGGTAAAGTAAATGTAAAAGAAATAAATATAATTGAAGATAACGAGGGAACGACGAGAGTTGATTTTGCATGTATTCAGGAAGGAAAAATAACAACTGTAGGTCATGCAAAATCCGTATTATATAATTATGATGCGAAATTAAATTATGGAACAATTGAGTTTTATATTGATGGTAATTATTATGGTGATGAGCCCGGATATTACTATACATTTACAAGAAAAGGTGCAAATCCTGTAACGGCAATAGGAGCGATTTCAGCAAGTGTCGGTGGATATGCGACACAAAGTATTGTAGCGGAACAAGCTTTTGCAGGTATGAACAGCAAATTCTCAAATAATAAAAAGTCAGCAGGTATAAGTTCTTCCAATTTATATGTTTCCGCCGGAAATCAAGTATTTGATGAAACTGGTAAGATAGAAAGAGGAGCATGGTTAAGGCCGTTCGTATTAAACGAAACGGTAACAGTAGGCGGCTTGGATGTAGATAACAGTTTATACGGAACACTTGCCGGAATAGATTTGCCTATGGGACAAGATAAACAATTGTCGTTTTATTTAGGATATGCGGGAAGCAAACAAGAAGTAGAAGAAGTAAAATCGAACCAAACAGGATATGTGCTTGGTGCTACCGGAATGTTAATGAAAGAAAAGTGGTATTTGGGAGCAACGGCAAACATGATATTCAATAAAGCATCCGTAGATACTGATGACGGGATAAACGATATAGATATGAATATGTTTGGAATTGCAGTAAAAGCCGGATATAATTATGTGATAAACGAAAAGTGGACATTGGAACCGAACGCAACATTGATGTACGGAACAGTAAATTGCGGAGAATATGAAACAGCACTGACAAAAGTAGATAGTTTGAGCGTAAACAACATATTGTTTGAACCGCAAGTAAAAGCAAGATTACAAATGAAAGACGGATG
Organism: Candidatus Ruminimicrobiellum ovillum; assembly: GCF_002392975.1. NCBI lineage: Bacteria > Pseudomonadati > Elusimicrobiota > Endomicrobiia > Endomicrobiales > Endomicrobiaceae > Candidatus Ruminimicrobiellum > Candidatus Ruminimicrobiellum ovillum. The sequence goes on along the minus strand of NZ_DGIC01000010.1, from coordinate 124,473 downwards.
GCAACCTTATGGCTTGTTGGGATATGCAGCAAACTTAAGTTCAAAACCTACGATTAAAACCGAATTAGGAGATGTAGATCTTGACAGTATAGACGGATATGTTGAATTTGGTGCCGGAGTAAATAAAGATTTTATAAATACAGCATGGAGTTGTTATGCACAACTAACCGGAAGAAGCGGTGGAAGAACAGGCTTTGCAGGAAACTTGGGAATAAAATATAAGTTCTAACGAACTTATAGCGACCGAAATATTTTAGCTACAACTTTGAAATGCAAGATCTTATGTACTCTTTACGGGCTTATAAAATTTTAATAAAATAACAAAAAGCAGGAAGGGTTTCCCTTCCTGCTTTTTACATTCATTGTACATTGTAAATTATACCTTATACATTGTTGTTTTTAGTATATGATTTTATTTAAAGGATATTCAATAATCCCTTCCGCACCAGCTCTCTTAAGTGCCGGAATAACTCTTTTTACAATATTTTCTTCGATGATAACTTCCAAAGCTATCCAATTACCGTCACTCAAATTTGAGATTGTGGGTTTTCTTAATGCCGGCAATATTTTTTCAACTTCAGGCAACTTTTTGAAAGGTATATTCATTTTTAAACCAACCATACCTTCCGCATTTAATGCACCTTGTAAAAGTATTGCAAGATTTTCGATTTTTTCTCTTTTCCAAGAATCTTTCCAAGAAGAATTGTTTGCAATAAGTCTTGTTGTTGAAGTTAAAATTTCTTCAACTATTCTTAGGTGATTTGCTCTTAAGGAAGAACCTGTTTCGGTAAGTTCAACGATAGCATCTACAAGTTTACCTGCTTTAGCTTCCGTTGCACCCCAAGAAAATTCTATGTTTGCTTTAACTTTGTTTTTTGCAAAATATTTTTTTGTATAGTTTAAAAGCTCTGTTGCAATTCTTTTGCCCTGCAAATCTTTTACGCTTTTTATTTTTGATGCTTCAGGGACTGCCAACACCCATCTTACAGGTCTGAAACCTGACTTTGCATATCTCAACTCGCAAACTTCTTTAACTTTTGCATTTGTTTCGCATATCCAATCAAAGCCGGTAAGACCTGCATCAAATACACCGTCTTGAACATATTTTGCCATTTCTTGAGATCTTACAAGCATAACTTCTATTTCTTCATCGCTGCATGTAGGGAAATAAGATCTTGAAGAAACATTTATTCTTATACCTGCTTTTTTAAATAATTCAATAGTTGATTCTTGTAAACTGCCTTTTGGAAATCCTAATCTTAATTTTTTCACTGTTATTCTCCTAAATATTAAATGTATTTATTTTTTATCAAACTTAAAATTCGGAACATATTTCCCGAATACGGGCAACACTTCTTTAGACAGGTTCGATATATATGTTGTTGTTGCCGTTTCTGCTTTGTTTTCGGAATTATTGAAAGCCGGTATTACAACGTTTGCCGATAATACGAGCCATATGAAAATTCCCAAACAAGCGCCTGCCAATTTGTCGAATATAGATAAATAAAAAAACTTAACTATTCCGAATATAAAAAGACCGATTAAAAATATTATAATCGCTACCGCAGCAAAAATAAAATAATAATTTATGCCCGACTGATACGGATAATTTTCCGCTAACACTATAGCAAAAAATCCTGCGGCTACCGCAAAAAAACTTTTAATTATACCTGCATAAAAACCTATATACAACAAAAATGCCAACAACACAAACAAAATAATGTTAATCAATAAGCTTAACATGATTTATGTATTATTATACCGCTTGCCAATTTCGGGAAAAAGTAAGTTGATTTTTGCGGCATATTTTCGTTGTTCAATGCAATTTCTTTTATTGCTTCCACCGGTGTTGCAGGAACCAAAATTGCAATTTTTTTCGTTTTCTTGGCAAGAGAAATTGCTTCTTTTTCGTCTTTAACATAAACATATTTGTCTGCAGCAACCTGTTCTTTAGGTATCAATATGTTGTGCAATATGCTTACACCCAAATTTCTGAAGGCCGAACAGTTTTTCGGCATAGCTTTTTTAAGCAATGCTTCATTCTTTATAACCAAAGTTCTGTATTTGCCGTCTTTAAACAACAAAATCGGTTGAATTTTGGCTTTTTGAAGCTTATAAAAATCTTTTTGAGGTAAAACATTAAAATATTTTTCAATGTTTTGTTCAAGATTTTTAGGTTCTTCGATAACTCTGTGTGTAGGCCATATTGAAATACCGCTGTCTTCCATAGGGCATAAATATGCAAGAACATATCCGTATTCGTTTTTATCGGAAAACTTTTTATCTTTGCCTTTCATATATTGCAAATAGTTCCAAGATGTTTCGTATCTGTGGTGACCGTCGGCAATAAATGTTTTTTTGCTTTTCAATGAACTTTCTACTTCTTTTACTATTTTTTCATCATCTATAACCCACAATTTATGAGCTGTTTTTTCTTTATCTGTTGCAACTGAAGTAGGTTTTTTCTTTGATATTTTTTTGCATAAATTAACAATTTTTTTCTTATCATCGTTAAACAATAAGAAAATCGGACTTAAATTTGCTTTAACGGCTTTTAACAAACTCAATCTGTCTGCTTTCGGTTTGGAAAGAGTTTTTTCGTGAGCTTTTACTGCTCCGCCGTGAGGATTTTCTATTTTTAATGCCGCAAAGAAACCTCTTCTTACCATTTTTTTGCCATGGTCTACAAATGCTTGTTCATAGAAATATAGAGCAGGTTTTGTTTCTTGCAACAAAACATTTTTATCTAACCATTCTTTGAACAAAACATTTGCTTGCGCATACTTGTTCCTTTTACCTTTTGGGTCCGAAAGTTCCAATTGGACCATATTATATTTAGATTTTGCTTTCAATTTTTTCTTTTCTTCCGCACTTATTACATCGTAAGGAGGGCAAATTTCGTTCGTAATGTTTGCTTTAGAATATCTTACACCGTTAAATGCTTTTATTATAGCCATTTTAACACTCCTGTTTTTAAAATATTATTGATTTTACATAATATTTCGGTATGTTGTCAAAAAAACGGATAAATTGTGAAAAATCGGTAAAAAAACATTTTTTTTTGTTGCGGTTATTTTATTCAAGTGCTATAATTAGAATGTATGAAAAGCATCTTAAAATGCGTTTTAGCTTTTTTTGTTTTCTTTTCGATGGTAGATTTGTCGGTAATAAATCTATTAAGAGATTTTCGTTTTGATACAAAAACTACAGCAGCAATATCAATGTCGGAAGTTGTAAATGTTCAGTATGATTTATTACAAAAAACAAAAAATGTTGTAGCAACCGTATGTGACAATATAGCAAAAGATGTTATAAGTTTGTTAGCTCCGACACAACAAAACAATGTATTTCTTGCTACTAGTCAAAAAGAAAGAAAATTAAGTACCGACAGCTGCTTTAATTTTGTTAAAGTTGTTCTGTCGGTATTTGTTTCAAGTATAAGTTATGTATTAAAAGACACTAAGGTGCCGTTGTTTTTCTTTGTGTTTGTATTTGTATTTTTACTGAGGTATCTGGGGCTTTTATTTACATTTGACGGGATAACTATCTCTAAACGGTATAAAAAGGCATATAGCATGTAGTAAATGCTATATGCTTTTTTTATTGTAAGGAAGGGGAATTATGATAATAAAATTTATAAAGAAAAAAATTAATTTAATAAAAATTTGTGCTGTTTTTACAACCGTATGTTTTGTTGTATCAACATTGGGTGCAAACTTGTATGCCATACCGTTGGCAGAAAATGCAAACCAAAAATATGAAGATGTATTTAATAAAGTAAGCAGTATAAGTGCCGAATACGGAAAAATAACATCGAGTAAAGATGCACAAAGTGATATAACCGTAATAAATATTCAGGACTTGCATTGCCATCCTCAAACACAAAGAAACATATCTAAAATAATTACCCAAATTGCCGATAAGTATAATTTAAAGAAAATCTATGTTGAAGGCGGATACGGAGATATAGATGTAAGTTGGTTGGATACAATAAAAGACGAAAAAATAAAAAGACAAATAATAGAAGGTTTGTTGGAAGAAGGTATATTAACCGGAAGCGAATATTATAAGTTAACAAACAACAATGAAGTGGAATTAAAAGGTATAGACGAAGAACAAATACACAAAGATAATGTAAGAAGATTATCTTGGATTATAGAAAACCAATCCAAATATAGAGATGTAATAACAAAAGTAGAAAACGAAATAAACATTTTGGAAAAAATGTATGTAAACAGCAGAAACGAAAGATTCAACAGAGATATAGAAAAATATTTAACAAGCAAAATAGATTCAAGAAGATTTTACAGACAATTGGCTAAGTATGTCAGAGATATTAACGAAAATCCCGAAAAATACAACAATATAACCGCAATAAGATTGGAAGATTATCCGAACATAACAAAGTTCATCGCATTAAGAAAAACTTCAAAAGATATAGATGTAAAAGAAGTAACACAACAGTTACAGATGGTGATAAACGAATTAAAAAACAAATTACCATACAATGTTTACACGAAATTGTTGAGCGAAACAGAAAATTTAAGCGACAGTCAAAAAGTGGTTGAACTTATAACAATGCTTTGTAACAAAGAGGGAATAGATTTAGAAAACAAATATAAATCATTACATACGTTTTTGGAAAGTAACGGAATAAACAGAGAATTAAATACGGTAGAACTTGTTCAGGAAGAAAGACAGTTGCTTTCGGAAATAAGAAAAGCTCTTTCTTACAATAATGAAGAATACGAAATAACTTTTGTATCCGATTTCAGTAAATATTTTAAAGATTATTTGGAATATAAGTTGACCGATGCGGATTGGAAATATTTTGAAAAAGAATTCGATCAATTCATAACACTGTATTCTAAATATGCTACCGTAAACAGAATACAGGAAATATACGGCGATTTTGATGAATTAAACAAATATTACAAAATAAACGATCAAAGAAACAATGTATTCGTCGCAAATTTATTAAAAGATGAAGAAATAAGTGTATCGGAAACGGACAGGGTAAGACAAGAAGAAGAAATATTAAAAAATTCAAAAGAAGTAATAATTGCGGTAACCGGAGGTTTTCATAGCAGTGAACTGGAAGAAATATTAGCTAAAAAAGAAGTAAATACTATTGTAATAACTCCGTCAATATTTGAAGGAATAGAAAAGGCAACAAAACAGTATAAAGGAATAATTAAGGACCAAAGCAGATTTTTCCAACATCAAGCTTTGGCATACACATTGGCATCTTGTTCTTCAACCGATTATCAGAAGAATTTGTTGTATTCGATGGCAAAAGATATTCTCGGTGGCAATGTTGAAAGATTAAAAGAGGTTTTTGGCGGAAATGTTGATTTAACTGTTTTTGATAATTTAAAACCGTTAACGGAACAGGAACAAGAACAAATTTCCGATCAAAAAAATCTTATCGCAGTTGCGGCATCAATCATGGTTGACTTTTTGCCGAAACAAGGCGGTATGACTGTTCTTCGTCCGAATACGGATAGTGTTATTTTGGAAATTTCCGAAAAATTAGTATCTGAAGGAATATTCTTAAGTAAAGGCCCTGTTTTCGGTGCGGAAGAAGCGGGATTGCCGACATTAAACGGAATATCTCCGGAAGTATATTCAAGAATGCATACCGTTATACAAGAAGCATTGCTTGCGGCAGAAGGATTTTCTGCCGAAGAAAGTTATACGGAAAGTGTAACCGAAGAAGAAAGTGTTGAGGAAATTGAAGAAACGGAAGTTTCTACCGAAAAAGAAGAAACGGAAGATAAAGTAGATTCAAGTTATCTTTCCGAAGAAAGAAAAGCAGAACTTTTAGGTAGGTTTTACAATAATAACAGAGAAGCTTTTTACAGATTAATAAATATTTGTTGCAGACAGTCGGTTCAATTTGATTTATCGAAAGATAGTGCTCTTTTGGATATGTTTATAAGAAAGTACAATTCTTACGGATACGATTTGGATACTATGGATGAAATTATAAGAAGGAGTGTACATGTTGCAAAAACATTCTTTTTTGATACGGATTTAAAGTTTGCTGCTTTTGAAAAGTTTGTTGATTTTTTTGATGATGACAGCATAGATAAGAATGGTGAAGTAGAATATATAAAATATTTCAGAAGGTTGTTTGCCTTAAATCAAGAGTACTTGAAACTTTTCTACGAAAAAATAGATGGATTATCCGCTACTGATTTGGTGTTTTATTACGAAGCGGAAGATATAAATGTTGGTTTGAACTATTTATTTAAAAAGTTTGGTAAAGAAATTACAAAATTAGGTGAATACGATTATATAAGATTAGTTGATTTGTTTGATAATATAGAAAAATTGAATTATCTTTCCGAAGAAGAGTTTTCCTATTTGATGTCTTTGCCGAACGAAATTTTCAGTTATGTATTAAAGATATCGGCAGATTCTTCTCAATTGAAGACCAAACTGAAAGTCGGTAGAAAGTATGGCGATAAAAAATATGATGAGACTTTATCAAAATCTATTTTTGCCAATGCCGAAAAATTAGAGAATCTAAGCGTATTATATTTTATACCTTTTACCAATCTTAATAAAGAAGCCTTGATTTTTATTTTAGATAATGCAAGAAACTCTTCCGATATAGAAAAAATATTGTCCTTATGTAAAGGAATGGGACTATCTACACAATTTGATAAATCCGGTAGTGTTAATGATTTTGTAGATCCGAGATTTAAAGCTCTTGTTAAATATATTTCCATAGGAGACAGAGATTTTTATAGCAAATTGTTTGATTATGGTTCAAAAACGGTAAACCTTATTGTGGATAGTGTCGATGCCGAATTTGTAAGGGATTATATTTTTAATCCGAATTATGAAGAAATCTATAAAAAGTTGTTTGTAGGATTGGTTGATTTGGAAATAAAAAGTCTTGCCGTTGAAAATGACTATTTTGCATTAAAACTTATTTTGAATAAAGATTTTAATAGAATTTTAACGGAATCGAGATTGGATAATATATCCGACAGAGATAATATAGTTGCAAGATATTATTCGGCAATAGCCGTTTCAAGAATGGTGTATGACGGAGCAAGACAAGAAGTTAGCGATTATTCTTTTGAAAATGAAAAATTTGCATCGCTTATGCAAAAAGCTACAAGCATATATATAAGAATGATGAAAGCAATGTTGAATGTTATATTGATAGATTCAAACACGAAAATATATGCTCTTTGTAACAGCGAAAGATTGTTCGCTAAAGACAGATTTAATATAGACAGTTTAAGAGAAATTATAGAGTATATGGGAATACCTATAGATATTCCCGAAGAAAATGTGTACAAAAGACTTGGAAATAACGATAATGCATCAAAAATGTGGCTGCAGGCAATAGAAAATTTTATAATTGACTCCGATAAAACAAAAGGATATTTTGTTTTCAGGGGACATGGTGGAGAGGAATCTTTATTGGTTTATGATCCCGGTGTTAGACAAAACGGGTTAGCTACCGGTCACAAAGCGGAAAGAATTACTCCGGAACAATTAGCGGATTCTTTATTTAAATTAGCTACAAGAGAACAAAATCCCGTAAATTTAAAGAATATAACAATAGATTTAAGTTGTTGCAACTCTTATTTCTTTGCAAGAAATGTATATGATATATTGGAACAAAAATTTAGAGCGGAAAACAAAGCGGAATCTTATCCTACAATAATAACAGCGGCAGGTCTTGAAACAAAAACAGGAATTACGGATTTTCGAAGGATGGAAGGAAATTTACATAAAGGGATAAACAAACTTTTAAGAAATTTCCAAAGAGGTTCAATACCTGTTTTATCCTTGGGAATGATAGGTTTATCGGAATACCTGTTTACGGAATCCAATATTACAATGTTTACATCTTTCTTTGATAAAAACTTGTTGAAAGATATTTCCGAAATAAAAAGAGAAATTTATGATTATGTAAATTACGAGCAGGTTTCAAGAAAAGAAGAAGTTAAAATTTCCGAAGAAAAGGAAGATGATTCTGAACGGGAAAAAGAAAAAAGAGGAAAACTTTCGGCTTTTCTGCCTACATCTGTTACTGAGGCTTCCGTTTTCGGAGCGGATAAAGCCGCACCGGTATGGGAAGAAGTTATTTACAGAGCTATTCCGGCTATGATTTTTACGGGTATAGTAATTGCGGCAACAATGTTTTTCCCTGCAATACCGGCAGTGGCTATAATTGCAAAGATGGTATGTATAGGTATATTTTCTTTCTTTCAAACAAGATTTGTAGCGGCACACATAGTAACGGATTGGGTAAAAGCAAAAGATTCAGGCGGACCTCTTGTTTTAAGGAATTTATTAGAGAATAAAGATTTGACAGTCAAAGGCAAAATAAGTAAGTTGTTGGAAATTATAAAAGAAAGAATATTAGTAATATTTCCAAGTTCAGTTTTAGAAAAAGAATTCAGTATTTTTTATAAAACAGATAACCGAGCCGATCTTCATAAAAAAGGACTTATTATCCCTACGGTAACATTTACCATCCCTTATATAATAGCAATGATTTTTTTCAATTCAATGCCTGCTGTTGCGATAGCAACAATAGTTTCAATGATTTTCCATTACATAAATAATAAAGTAGCAAAAACTTTGGAAGAAAAAGAATTGTTGCAAGAAAAAGCCATAACTAAAGATTTTCATGATATTCAAAGAAGATTAAGACATGTTAAACTTTTAATAGAAAATCCTCAAGTAAAAGTAGATTTGCCTGTAATAAAGGAAGGATCTTTTGCAATAAAATTCGGTTTGGAAAATATTGAAGAAAGAAGAGCCGAATATTTATTGGAGTATGAAAAGGTAAGAATAAATTTTGTTGAAAGACTTAATTGGGAAATGGCACAAGCAGAAACAGTAAAGAACGAGCTGGAAAGAATAGGAAGTAAAAAAAGAAAAACGAAAAAAGATAGAGAGAAAATAGAAGAATTAAAAGAACAGTTAAGAAGAATAGAAAACGAATATCCGAAAATAAAATCGGAATTACTTTTTACCGATACAAAAAAAGTTGAAGAAATTATAGATAAAATAGATGAACTTTTACCTATATTCGAAGAATTGGATATTATTTTGACAATGATGGAAAATTTTATAGCCGCCAACGGAGATACCAAAGAATCAAGAGAATTGGAAAGAGAATTTTTAGAGTTTGCCGAACAAACTTTTATGAAAAAGTTGATGTCTTTGTATGATGCAAAAGTTACGGGAGTACATGTTAGAAGAGTAGTTTCCTTTTCAAATCTTATCGGAAGAAATATGCCGTTCGGTAACAACTTAAGAATGATGTACAAACTTATGCTTTCGTCCATATTGCATGATATAGGTAAAAATTTAGTTCCGGAAGTAATTCTCAATAAACAAGGCTCTTTCAACGAATTGGAAAGAGATATGATGGAATTCCATGTCGTATTTGGCGGTCTTATATTGAGGAGTTCAATATTGAAAGAATTATCTTATACTGCGGAAAATCATCATTTTACAAAAGAAAGTTCACCGAAAAGTTATAGTTACAAAACAAAAATGGATTATATGTTCGGTTCTTCTCATTATGAATATGATGAAGAAGAGGCACAAATTGCAAAAGTGGTTACACTTACGGATGTTTACGAAGCGGTAAGCCCTAAATTGTCTTTTGCTACCGAAAGGACATATCAGTTTGCGAGAAAAATAAGAGATATATCTAACATATTGGAAAATATAGACGTCGGTTTAAACGAATCTCAACAAAAACGAGTTATAGCCTTGTTATCAGAAATAGCACAAATTGAAAATGAAGAAGATATACCCAAAAGACAAGAAATGGAACAAAAATTTATAAAAAAAGTATTGTATTCCCATAGTAAAGATATCATTATAAATTATATAAGAGAACAAAATAATGAACTTGTCAGAGAGAATGCTTTTAAAATAATATTTACCGAAAGTCCTCAGTACATATTTAATAAACTCGGAAAAACGAGAGCAGAGTTTTTGGATGATTTCAAAAATGATCCGAAAGGTACCGTAGATAAATGTATGAGTTTGGTAGACAATTCCAATTTTGAGTTTGATACGGAAGTTGTAAGAGCCTTTTTGGAATTTTATTTCAGCTATGGGGATGTTAGAATAAACGATTCAATACTGGAAAGTTTAAATAAAGAAAGAGAAAATGCTTTTGTTGTGTTTATTAAGGATAAGTCATATTCTTTATATAGGATATTTAAAAAATTTAGAACGACAGTAATGATGTATGCTCCGATAATAGCTTCAATCTTCCCGGAAGAAGGTGTTTCCGTAAAAGAAAAATTTAATATAGATACGGATATTATAGGTCATGATGTTGTAATTAAGAAAAGAAATGGTGATACAAATTTTCTTCATTTTGATGAAAAAGATTTTCGGGAAACGGGAAGAAACTATTCAGGTGTCAAAAATGGCTTGAGTAGTTACGGAATACAAGAAATCAAATATGATGAAGACGGCAAAATTGTTGACATAATACTTGAACTCGGAGCGGAGATAGATTCGGACACTTCAAAAACGAAAATGATTGAAGGCAGTGAAACCGATAACCTTTCATTTGCAGATATAGAAGAACAGATAAAAGAAAATTATGAAAGAAAACATCATCACAAATTGGAACAGGAAGGATTTTTGTTAAAGTCTATAATGGAAGATGCCGGGGTAACAGAAACAGTAGAAATTTATTTGGATGATGATGTAAAAAGTATTTTAGCTGCAATAGAGGATGCGATAGATAATAATAAACTAATGGTAATTCATGTATTTAAAAAAGGGTTTACAATACAGAATTTATCTTTATGGCAGAGATATCAAAAATATATAGAAGTTTATAGTCTTTTAGATTCAAAGAGTAAATTTGAATCAACTCTTTCAAAATCTTCAACCGCGGAAAGACAATATATAAAGCAAGTAGAAGAAGGTTTAACCGACGAAGAAAAAAAAGATATGGAGTGGACAAAAAAAAGTACGGCTACAACATATTTTGCTTTACGAGAAATATTGAAGAATAATTTCGATCATGGTAACTTAGGTTTATTCGAATATCCTATTGCATTGCATATTTCAAAAGATAGTAACGGCAGAGTTACTGAATTTTCTACATATAATCTTTCCACAAAGCCTATAACACTTGATAGAACCGAAGAACAATCACTTAAAAGGTTGATGTATGAAGCTTATATTTCTGGTTCCCATAAAGGTACGGAATATATGACGGATAGTTTCTTTACAAACTTGAAATATGGCGATGATATAAAAGTATCAGTTGGTGAAGAAGTTTATAGAATTTATAGAACAAAAGTTACATTAAAAACCGAGCAGGAACAAGAACAGGCATTAGAAAAATATAATCAATATAAAGAAGAACAAGCTGAAAAGAGACGTCAATATGAAGAAGCGTCAGCTGAGAAGAAAAAAGAAATAGAAGAACAAGAAAAGAAAAGAAACTTAGCAGCATTTTGGGAAGACTTTTTCTCAATTCTAAAGCCGTTAGGACTTAAGAGAGATGATCGCCCATATATTTGGGAAGAGGGATTTTTTAGATATTTACCTACGGCATTGATATTGTCACATGTTATCAACCCTATCGTTGGTATCGGTGTACAACTTTTATTTATATCGGCACACTCCATAGTAAAATGGAGCGTAGCAAGGAAGACGGCAAAAGAAAAAGGTGAAAAAGAAGTCGGTATAGGTGACTTATTTAAACAAGTTGGTAAAGATATAAAGAATTTAGGTTTACCTACTTTAGCAATAATGTTGCCCTATGTCGGAACTTTGTTAGCTTTTGCGATAAATCCCGCGTTGTCAATTTTAATAACACCGGCATTCTTTATGTTTGCAGATGTAATAGTTCAATGGATAACAAAAAAAGATTCCGGCGGGAAGATAACAATAAATAAAAATTTAGTAGTAGCAGCAGTGATATCTTCCCTATTAGCATATACATTATTACCTGCCATTCCCGTAATAAATCCTTTAGTAAATGCATTAATAAACCCTGTATTAGCAGTAAATACCGCAGGTGCCGGATACTTACACTACGAATATAATAAGAGACAAGAAAATCGTGGTAAGTTGTTATCCATAATATCAGTAGATGAAAATGAAGATGAAGTGATTGATGGTTCTGATCAAATCATTCGTGCAAAAAGTAGAAGAGAAAACAAAGGTCTTTCTTTCAATATTAAAGAGTTCTTTAATAAAAAAGGTATTGAAATTCTGCATAAAGATGGTTCCGAAATTAGCTTTGATTTTGTTTCAAGATATAAAATGCCGGAAAATTACGAAGAAAACTATAAAATAAAAAAAGCAAAAAATTATTGTACATGGGACAATAAGATATATTTGGATGGTGGTAGTATAGTGATGATTGACCTTTCACTTGAGGATGGATATGAATTTGTTAATGGCGAAGATAAGACTATTGATGTTGTACGAGGTGGTAGTAACAGCGTAAAAATTTGGAATGTAGAAACGGAAGAAGAAATAACAATTGAACTTAGTCTTAATAATGATGGAAAAATAAGTGGGACTGTATCACATTATAGTAGAGTAGATTCCGGACGAAGAGTTAGTGATCGAAGTATTGCTAGTGATAGAGATACTACAAGAGATCTTGATGAGAATCTAAAAGAAACTTTCGGCGTAGAAAAAATTAGTTATGAATATGATGATGTTAATAAAAAATATTCGGTAGAAGTATCTTTTAAGGATGGAACTACAGGTGCCGTTGAACTTCCCAGTGATGATCGTACTGTATATTTAAATCATGGTGACTATATATTTTGCTTTAATAGACAGTATTGTGCACCGATAAATATTTATGAAATCGATACTACAATCTTTACTAAGGATACGAGTCTTAATGCTGAGCCTACAGATTTTATTTTTAATACCGACGTTTTATATGCGGATATGCCCAGAGGTTATAGATTAAATGATTTTACGGATAGAAAATTTATAATTAGAAATGGTGATAGTGAGTATATGCTTTATTTTGATTCTAAAGATGAAGTTTTATACGAATTTACAAACGATTCTGTAAAGAGAAAATTAAATATGAGAAAGTTGGAAGATTATGGAATAATAAATTTTCAGCAAAGAGGAGGCAAAATTACTGAATTGTTACTTGCTGAAGGTGTAAATATGCAAATAGATGTAAGGCAACCGATAGAGATAAAAACAGATGCTGACATAGAAGCTATGATGATAGAATTTGCATTGAACCAAGATATGAAATTAATTGATTTGTCTAATCGGAGTTTGAGAGACAGATTATACAAAATCGGTATGCCAGAGGAACAATTTAAAAATAGATTGCTTGCGGCAGGGCTTTCTCAAACAGAAGTTTCTAAAATAGATTTTAATAAGGCTAATCCATTGGAAGCTCTTGATAAAAACATAATGAAAAGTATAAATTTGAATAATGGAGTGCAAACATTGGGTGGGTTACGAATAAAAAGGATTTTTAGCGATTTAGATTTAGAAAGAGATATAATAGAAGCTATAATAGAAGAGGTTGCATTGAATCAAACCATGAATTTAGCTGATTTATCCGGTTCAACTTTGAGAGATAGATTAGATAAAGTTGGTATGACAGAGGACAAATTTAAAAGCAGATTGCTTGCGGCAGGGCTTTCTCAAAAGCAGATTAGAAAAATAGATTTTAATAAGGCTAATCCATTGGAAGATATTGCAGAAAGTGCAATGAAAAATATAGTTTTAGAAGGTGGATTACAGACACAAAGAATTCTTGATACGTTACCGAGACGATTAAAAATGGATGTTACCATGGAAACCAGAATGGAAGAACTTGTATTGAGTCAAACAATGTCTTTAATTTCGTTGTCAAATCCGAATTTGAGGGACAGGTTAAATAAAGTCGATATTTCAGAAGAAGAATTTAAAAATATATTACTTGCAGCCGGATTTCCGGAAACAGAGGTTAGCAAAATAGATTTTAATAAGGCTAATCCATTGGAAGATGTTGATCAAAATATAATGAAAAGTATAGTTTTAAATGGAGGATTACAAACACAAAGAAATCTTGATGATTTGAATATAGAACAAGTTATACCGATGTTAAAAATGGCATGTCCCTCTCTGACTGATGCAGAACTTAAAAGAATAGCCAGAACCAGACATTTGGATGAAGATATTAGGGAAAAAATACAAGCTGTCAATTATCAGGGAAATATAAGATTAGAAGATATAGATTTGTTTGATGAACAAAAATTGCAAGATATGTTAAAAAATAATCCGATGATATATTCAATGTTTTTAGAGGCTCTATTTAGAACAGCCATTGCCTTAGATTTAATTGATAAATCTAAACAAGAAAAAGATGTAACTCTTGATCAGTTGATAGACGCTATACATAATGTCGGTATTAGTAAAAAGTTCTTTGAGACTCAATTAAGGGGTTATTTCGGTGAAATATATTGTACAAAAACAATTGTTGCCGGAGTATTTGATGGTATGACTTTAAGATTGCAAATGCCTGATGATTCAAATGAACCGGGTATAGATTTGATAGATCCTGTTACGGGAACGAAGATACAAGTGAAAACAGGAGACTCAAAAATAGTTAAGGGCCATCTTAGTAAAAACTGGAAAACAAGAGCTCAAGATACTTTTTTTAGACGTGGTTTTGGACGTAAAATGATTCCTGTGCTTACCGTAACATCCGTAAAGAATAATCCATATGGAGCCAATGAAGAAGTACAAAGTTTTGGAATAGAATCAAAAACTATAACAGAATGGATAAAATATTTGTTGGATTATAAAACCAACGGGAAAAATTTGGATAAAATTGTAATGAGATCTAGTCTTGCAGATAAATTAAAAATTATTGATGAAGATCTTCCTATAAGAGCATCAGTAGCTTCTATAAAAAAGAAATTTGAAATCGGACGAGTAGCAAGACAACAAAGTCCAGAATTTTCTAATGTGGCCATCCTTCCGGAAAATATAGGATTGGTAAACAGAATAATGCAGAGTACATTCGGAAATGCATTTATAGCTGCAACAGTAATAGCAGTTAAAGAATTCAGAGCAAGCTTAGAACCGAATTTTGTAGATTTGCACCAAACCGCTGCAGGTAAACGAGGCGCACAACAAGTTGCAAGCTTGGCAAACAGATACAATATAACAGAACAAGATTCAATAACAGCAAAAATAATAAAGAGCATATTGGGAATAATATTTAAAGGTGCAAGCATAGTAAAACATATAGCAATAGATTATAGATATATAAAAGCAAGCGGAATACAAGAAGCAATAAATATGTTCGGAAAAGATGCAATATTGAAAGAGGACGGACAAATAGAAGTAGCAATCGTCGAGGATATAGAATTGTTGCAAGACAGCTTTACTTTAGTAAATACGGGATTAAAAGTTGACGGAGCAAGTATATACAGAATAAAAAATACCGATTTGTTGATGTATGGAGCAAAAGGACAACAGTCAATAAAAATAGTAAAAACATTGAACGATTCAAACTTGTTAAACGAAGATATAATTGAAATGTTAAGAGCTAACGGAGAAAATGTAGATGAAATACAGGCTCAAGCAATGGCAACAAAATCGGGTGAGGGAATAAGCGTAACCGATGATATTATAGAAATAGGAGAAATGGAACTTACAGGAAAATCTCCTGAACAAGTAAAACAATTTGTGGCTTCGGCTTTGGAAATAAAAAGAGTAATGGGAATAATGTATGGCCAAAAAACAATAATAGACTTGAAATCCGTAACCGATATAGAAAAATTAAGAGCGACAGTATATAACGGCAGAGCAAGAAAAGTGATAAGTAAAGCACAATATGAAAATCTAAACTTAACCGAAGCAGAAATAGAGCAATTAAAACAAGAAGGAATAGAAATATACATAGATAACGGTGAAATAGTATTAAGTGAAGCAGAAGTAAAAGATTATAAGAATAAAGGCATAGCAGGACAAATAATAAGAGATAAAGATGGCATAAAAATAAAAGATTACAGTACCGAAGAAGAAACAAAAATAGAAGAAATATTGGAAGATCAAAATATAGAAAGTAAAATATTAACGGCTGAAACGCCTATACTGATAGGTATAGATATTTTAACAAAGCACTTTAAACAAGGAAATGTTACTGCTGTTCAAAGAGAGTTTGGAGCGTTGCTTGGGAAAATTAAGATGAGTTTAAATTTAGGAGAATTAAATTCGAATGATATAGAATATATGGGATACAACATAAACTTCAACAGAATTCCGACTTTAACACAAGAGCAGATAGATGAAATGTTTGAAAAAGTCGGTGATGAATTACAAATAGTAGATAAAGCCAAACTAATAGAAATAATAGGTCCGGAAACAGAATTTGCAATAATATTAAAAACAATAAAAAATAAAGATGCGGAAAAGAGACTTAAAGAAATAGTTGCAGAAAGAATACTTGCAAAAACAGCATTAACCGAAAATAATAAAGAATTTGGATTAAAAGATAAGAATTTAGAAATTTTGTTAGGAAGAATGTTGTTGGCACAGGTTAACAATACAGATAAACAAAGAACAAATATCAGTGATAATTTTAAAGGCAGTATGAATGAGGTGATGGAAAAGATAAAAGAAGAAACAGAAAAAGCAATGCAAAAGGACGAAGTAGCGATAAATACAATAATAGAGTTAATATTGGCTTACGGTGATAACTACAAAGAAAAGCAAATAGCAAGAGATATTGACAAAAACGATATAAGAAACTACAGGGCAATGATGTCAGCCGCATAACGATAAAACTGCAATTAGCAATTATAAATTAGTAATTAGTAATTTATGTAAAAACGGGAAGAATTTTCTTCCCGTTTTTTGTATAATAAACTCTATGAAATATTTATTAATGTTTACACTTGTTTTCTGTATGTCTTCTTGTGCGGTGTTGGATTATCCCAAAAGAATTGCCGGATATTCAATTAAAAATTTCGAAACCGAACAAGACGGCAGATTTTCTTTGGACTCGGATTTGGAACCGAGAAAGGCATACAACAAATGTAATCTTTTTCTGTTTGAAAACAATATTCAAACAAACTTTAAAAGCGACAAAAAAATGTATGTTGTTGCCAGCAAATTTACTTTGATATATGAATATACATTGGATTCCACGGAAGTTGCATTTTTTGTTTATGAAGCAGATGATAATAAATCTAAAATAGATGTGGTTTCAAACAATTCAAGACTTGCCAAATTTGTATATGATAAGTTAGTTGTTTATATGCAAAAATAATTAAATCTTTTCGATTGTAATTTCTTTATCTTTCAATAATTCAACAATTTTTTTTATAATTTCTGTTCTGGGTAACAGATTGTTTTGTTTATAAAACAAGTGTTGCCCGTTATCTGCCGTTCCTACAACAAAATTTATTTCATTTTCTTTTATTATCAGTTTTGCAATTTCAATTGCCGATATGTTATCGGAATTATTACCGGACAATATTTTATAACATTCATTTAAAGTTATAACACCTTCGTTTGCGAAATCTATTCCGTTAATAAAATATTGGGGGGACTGAGTTGCGGAATTTATTTTAATTTTTGGCTCTATGTTAAGTTCTCTGCAATACATTTTCATTGTTGAAGAACCTAAAATAATTTTATAACCGATACTGTTTGCAAAGTTTTTGCATACAGTATTATCATCTTTTTTGTTTTTTGGTAATCCGGTTAAAATGTTTAACATTTTTTTATTATACAAAATAATACATAAATAAAAATAACCTGACACATTTGCCGTATCAGGTTATTTTCTTTATTTAAAAGAAATTATTTCAAATTCTTTTCTATTTCTTTTGCTACTTTTTCTGGTGTAGCTTGTTCTATTACCGTAGAACCTACACTTACTACAGGTCCTCTTGAACATCTTTCAAAACAGAAAGAAGCTTTAACTTCAACTTTATCTGAAATCTTCTTTGATTCAACAAAATCAAGTATGGATTTTAATATTTTTTGAGAACCTCTCAACATACAACCTGTTCCGAAACAAACATTTACATTAATACTGTTTGCATCAGTTGCAGCTTGAATTAAGAAAGGTTTTTCTGTTATTCTTCTTCTGTTTGTGTGGAAAGTATGCAATATTTCGTGAGCTTTTTCACCGCCGACTGCACCCAAAATTTCTTTGTAAACCTGTTGAACATAAGGGTTATCTTGCGGTTTGTGAAGTTCAAGAACACTATCGTTTTCATAGAGACATTTTGTTCTCTTGTTTCTTACTTCAAGTTTGTCATATACAGGTTGTCCTGCTCCGCCGATACATCCGCCGGGGCAAGCCATAACTTCGATTAAATCATATTCTTTTTCTTTGTTCTTAATTTGTTTTATGACTTTTCTTGCATTACCTAATCCGTAAACAACAGCAAGTCTTAAATCTTTATCACCGACTTTCAAGTTAGCTTCTCTTATACCTTCTTCGCCTCTGATAAATGCAAATTCGTCTGTATCGTTGGAATTTTCTTTGGATAATACGTTTCTTAATACAGCTTCCGCAACACCGCCGGAATTACCGAATATAACACCGCCGCCGGTCTTAAATCCTAACGGCATATCAAATGCAGATTGTTCAAGGTTTGCAAAAGAAAGTCCCGATTCTTCTATCATTCTTGCAAGTTCTTGTGTTGTTAAAACTATATCCGTATCGGGAATGCCGTCTTTTGAAAGTTCCGGTCTTGTAGCTTCAAACTTCTTTGCCGTACAAGGCATAACCGAAACTACTACCAAATCTTCTCTCTTTATTCCATACATTTTAGGCAACATTTCTTTTGCGAGTGAACCGAACATTCCTTGAGGAGACATACAACTTGAAAGGTTCTTTATCATATCAGGATAATACTGTTCCGTGAATTTTATCCATGCAGGACAGCATGATGTAAATTGCGGTAACTTTTCACCTTTTGTAAATCTTTCAACAAATTCGTTTGCTTCTTCAACGATTGTTAAATCTGCAGCAAAAGAAATATCAAATACTTTGAAAAATCCCATGTTTTTTAGTGCAGTTACCATTTTACCTGCAGCTTCCGTTCCCGATTCCTTTGCTATACCGAAAGCTTCACCGATTGCAGCTCTTACCGCGGGAGCAATTGCTACTATAACTTTCTTATCTTTATTTCCTAAAGCATTCCAAACTCTTGTTACATCGGATTTTATCGTTAATGCACCGGTAGGACATACTCTTGTGCATTGACCGCAATAAATACATTCCGAAGATGCAAGACTCTTTCCAAAACTCGGACTTACTGTTGCATGTGAACCTCTGAATGAAAAATCTATTGCACCTACTGTTTGAATTTCTTCGCAGAATCTTACACAATCACCGCAGAGAACACATTTGTTTGGATCTCTGACTAATGATGGTGTTGAAAAATCTTTAGGTGTATCTTTTACTATTTTTTTGTATCTTATTGATTGTATTCCCAATCTTCTTGCAAGAGTTTGAAGTTGACAACTTTCGCTCTTATGGCAGGAAGTACATTCTCTGTCGTGGTTTGCAAGTAACAATTCAACGATTATTTTTCTTAACTCTCTTATTTCGTTACTGTTTGTTACAACTACCATACCGTCTTCTGCAGGAGTTGAACATGCAGGAACAAGACCTCTTTTTTCTACATTTACCAAACACAATCTGCATGCACCGTAAGTGCTAAGTTCTGAATGATAACAAAATGTAGGTAATTCTATATTTGCTTTTCTTATAACTTCCAAAAGATTTTTCTCTTTATCAAAAGAAACTTTTTTACCGTTAATAGTTAATGTTTTTTCCATATATTATCCTCTCTTCACAGCACCAAATTTACATGTTGCAACACAAGCACCGCATTTTACACATAAGCTTTGGTCTATAGAATGTTTTTGTTTTACAGCACCTTTAATAGCTCCTACAGGGCACTTTCTTGCACAAGCCGTACAACCGATACATTTTGTTTGATCGATTGTGATTTGTGTTAAGCTTGAACATACTCCCGCAGGACATCTCTTTTCTTTAACGTGTGCATCATATTCGTCTCTGAAATATTTCAAAGTAGATAATACCGGATTTGGTGCCGTTTTACCTAAAGCACAAAGGGAACCTACTCTAACGGCATTTGCCAACTGTTCAAGTAAAGGAATTGTTTTTTCGTCGGCTCTGCCTTCTGTTATATCTTCAAGCATCATCAACATTTGTTTTGTTCCTTCTCTGCAAAGAACACATTTACCGCAAGATTCACTTTGTGTAAATTGCATGAAGAATTTTGCCGTGTTTACCATACAAGTTGTTTGGTTCATAACAACAAGTCCGCCCGAACCTACCATTGCACCTGCTTTTCTTAATGAATCGAAATCCAATGGCAAATCAAGATGTTCTCTTGTTAAGCAAGCACCGGAAGGTCCGCCGATTTGAACAGCTTTAAATGCATCTTCTGAAACATTGCCTTTATCATCGGTAACTCCGCCTGCTATATCAAACAAGATTTCTCTTAATGTTGTTCCGAAAGGAACTTCTATAAGACCTGTGTTTTTAACATAACCGGTAATAGCAAATGTTTTTGTTCCGGTAGATGTGGGAACACCGATCTTCTTATAATAATCCGCACCGTCTCTTATTACCAAAGGAACGGTGGATAATGTTTCAACGTTGTTAATTACTGTAGGTTTCCCGTATAAACCGTGTTGTGCGGGGAACGGAGGTTTTGGATTTGGCATACCTCTTTTACCTTCAACGGAAGCGATTAATGCTGTTTCTTCACCGCATACAAATGCTCCCGCACCTTCCATAACATGAAGTGTAAAACTGAAATCGGAACCGAAAAGATTTTTGCCTAATACTCCGATTTCTTCTGCTTTTTTAATAGCGTTTTTCATTCTTTCTACAGCCAAATGATATTCTGTTCTGACGTAAACATAACCTTCATCGGCACCTATAGCTTTTGCGGCTATAATCATACCTTCTATAACACTGTGAGGATTTCCTTCAAGAACACTTCTGTCCATAAATGCTCCCGGATCTCCTTCATCTCCATTACATATAACATATTTTTTAGGACCGGGTTGAACTCTTGTAAGTTCCCATTTTCTGCCTGTAGGAAAACCCGCTCCGCCTCTGCCTCTGAGCCCGGAATCCAACATTTCTTTACAAATCTGCTCGGGTGTCATTTCCAAACAAGCTTTTTTTGCTGAAGCATATCCGCCTTTACTTATATATTCTTCAATATCTTCCGCACCTATGAAACCGCAATTTTTAAGAACATATCTTTTTTGTTTTGCATAGAAAGGAATTTCGGCATGACCTTTATAAAATTTATCATTAATTTTGTAGCATAATCTTTCAACAACTTCATCTTTAATAATACTTTTTTCGATAATTTCTTTTACATCTTCAACTTTAACTTTTGTGTAAAGAATATCGTCTTCACCTTTTATAACGGAAACCAAAGGTCCCATTTGACAAAAACCCTGACAACCGCTTTTTGAAACGAGTGTTCCTTTACTTTCATCGTTTAACTCTATACAAAGTTCAACATTCATTTCTTTTGCCAATCTTAAAAACTCGGCATAAACTTTTAAGGAACCGTTTGCTACACAACCGGTACCTGCACAGATTATTATTCTTTTGGAAATCTGTTTAAATGCTTTTTGTACTTTAGCGGAAATTTTATCTAAATCTACAGACATTATTTTTCCTCCTGTTTAATCATATCGTCAATAATTTTTGTTACTTTTTCAGGTGTAACCTGGCCGTAAACTTCGTTATCTATAACCATTGCAGGAGCAAGACCGCAAGCACCTAAACAAGATACTGTTTCCAACGTGAACAACATATCTTTTGTTGTGTTTTCGGCTGCCGTAAGATTAAGTTTTGCTCTTATTGCATCAATAATTGTCGTAGATCTTTTAACGTGGCATGCCGTTCCGTCGCAAACTTTTATTATGTGTTTGCCTTTTGCTTTTAAAGTGAAATGTGCAAAAAATGTTGCAACTCCGTAAACTCTTGCAGGGGATATATCCAATGCAGAAGCTATGAATGTCAAAATTTCTTCAGGAAGATAATTGTATACTTCCTGTACTGCCTGCAAAATTGGGATTAATCTTGCTTTGTCTCTGCCGTTTTCGTCAAGAATTTGGCAGACTTTGTCAAATTTCCCTTGATTTTCCATGTAAGTTCTCCTTGTTATGTTAACAACTGTTACTTAATTATTTTAAATTCTTTATTTTTTGAGACAAAACCGCTAAACTTGAAGCCAAATTTTCATGTTGAACGACAACATCTTTCGGAACATTTATTTTTATAGGTGCAAAATTCCAAATAGCTTTTATTCCTACTCTTACCATTCTGTCCGCCAACTCTTGTGCAACTGCCGAAGGAACCGTAAGAATTCCTATTTTTATTTGCATTCTGCTTATTATATCTTCAAGTTTATCTATACTGAAAACTTTTTTGTAATTTATAAATTTATCAACTCTTTCCGGATTATTATCAAAAGCGGCAATTATATCCAATCCGTATTCTTTAAAACCGTGATAACCCAAAAGAGCATATCCTAAATGTCCGGCACCGATTAAAACAGCCTCATTTTTAGTATAAAATCCCAAAAATTTTTCTATTGCCGATATTAACTTCTTAAGGTTGTAACCTCTTTTGGGTTTACCTTCGATTTTGGTGGCTTCTATATCTTTTCTCACTTGTATAGTATTAAATCCAAGGATCTTTGCTATTTGTGCCGATGAAATTTCTTTAACACCTTCGCTTTCCAACTCTTTCAAATAATGATGATAAAAAGGAAATCTTCTTAAAGTTGCTTCCGAAATTTCCTTCTTATTATATACAACACTTTTTTTCTTCATTTGTTTATATGTTTTTAATGAAAAATTTTATTTATCTGTTCGTGCTTTTAATCGGATATAGCTTATTATGGATAAAATTTTATCTATTTAAAAATAGTAAGTCAATGAATTTAGATTAGTAAAACTTTTATATGTTTTTCTAATATTTTCAGCGGTTTTTGTACAAATAAAAAAACAAGAAACGATATTAAATATGTTTCTTGTTTTATATGGTTATTTATGCTTTTTATTTTGCTTTTTTATAATATTCCAAAGCTTCCGGCATATGTTCCTGCAAATCTTTAATTCTTTTTTCATCGGAAGGATGAGTAGACAAAAAGTCTGAAAGTCCGCCTTGAGAACCCGAAGATGCAAATACCATTCTTTGCCAGAATTTTATAGCTTCGTTAGGGTCGTATCCGGCTTTTGCCATTAAAAGCAGTCCCATGTAATCCGCTTCGGATTCATGTTTTCTGCTGTAAGGTAAAATAATACCTACGTTTCCGGCAACATTTACACCCAACATTATTAATTCTTTATTAGGATTATTTGAAAGTGTCGCTCCTCCTATGGCAAGTCCGTATTGAAGTAAAGTGTTTTGTGCCGATCTTTCCGCACCGTGTCTTGCTATGGCATGTGCTATTTCGTGAGCCATAACGGTTGCAAGTCCCGCTTCATTTTGAGTATAAGGTAAAATTCCCGTATATACCGCAACTTTACCTCCGGACAAGCACCATGCATTAGCTTCGTTGCTTTCCAATAAATTAAATTCCCAATCGTAATCACAGTCTGAAACCGCGGCTATTTTTTGACCTACTTTTTTTACAAGTGCCGTATTTGTTTTATCCGTAGATATTTTTGCTTCAGACAAATATTGACCGTAACTTGTTGCACCTGCGGCAATTTCTTCCGCTTCGTCACTTAAAAGAAGTTGATATCTTCCCGTCATCGGAACGGATGTACAACCTGCAACCAAAAGTAATAAAGCCGATAATAAGAAATATTGTTTTTTCATAATGATAACTTTCTCCAAGAATTTTTAAAATCAATAAATATTTTTATTTTTTTATTTCCTTATATAATTTATCTAAATTAATAAATCTTTCGTCTTTTATGTTTTCAAGCCAATAATTTTTTATATTTTCGGAAACGTTTAATTTGCTGTTACCCCAAGCAAATTGTTCAAACATTGCTTGTTCGTCCCAGTTTGCATTAATATAACAAAGTGCTTTTATATCTTTACTTTGTATGAATTTAAACAATATCCTGTACCATTTTATTTTGTCCACTTCGGTTGCATTTGTTCCTATTGTGGGAGAACATTCCGCAAGCATAAGCGGTTTGTTGTGGGCTTTTGTAAATTGTATCATAGGAAACCACTGCGGATTTGCAAAATAAGATATTGCACACCAATCAACATATTCGTCTCCCGGATACCATTGCTCTATTCCTTTTGGAGCATACGAAGCATACGAATGCCAAACATAAGCAACATTTTTTACTTTTTGTTCGTCAAACTTTTCTACTATATATCTAAATGCTTGTTTGTAAAGTTCCGGATCATAATTATTTTCCGGAAAATCAAATTCGTAACCTATTCTTAAAAATACCGGAACGTTAGCTTTTGTTATCCATTCGCCTAATTTTTTTATGTTGTCATCTAAAGAACCGTCAATAACGGAATCTAATGAACCAACCAAAAATAAACCTATTTGAAGAGCTGCTTTTTTATAATTATTCAATATGAAATTTCCGGACATTTTGCCTGTTCCGTATTCAACATCTTCATCTAATGCTTCCAAATTTTGTAAAGATGTATAAATCATAAAACCTGCGGGAACTTTTCCGTTTATTTTTACAAATTCTTCACTGTCTGTATTGTTCTGACCGCAAAAAAGTAATGTATGGCTATCGGAAGGAACAAACTTTCCCGTAAGCCCTTCTTTTCTTTGAGCAAAAGCAAACGTTGTTACTAACAATAAACAAAATACTATACCGCAAAACTTCTTCATAAATCCTCCAAACTGTAAAACACTTGACAAACCTCACATTTTGTGCTATATTAGCACTCAGTAATAAAGAGTGCTAATTAAAAACAGTTAGCATAAAGGAGGTAGACAAAATGAATATATCAAAATTTACAATAAAATCGCAAGAGGCACTTGCGGATACACAGGATATCGCGGTACAGTACGGCAACCAGGAAATATCCGCAGAACATCTTTTGTATGCTTTGCTTAACCAGGAGCAAGGTATAGTAGGTACTATTATAAGTAAGTTGTCCGCAGTGGAACAAAATTTAAAACCGTTAATAGAAAACGATGTTTTAAAACTTATTGAAGCTAAACCGAAAGTTCAAGGAGCAACACCTTACTTATCAAGTGATTTAAACAAAATCTTAACCGTTTCGGAAAAAATAGCTAAAGATTTGAAAGATGAGTATGTTTCCACGGAACATATATTTCTTTCTATTATAAGTTTTCCGGACTTACAGGTAACAAAGATTTTGAATAAGTATGGAATAACTCAAGATAAAGTGCTAAAAGCTTTGGTGGATATAAGAGGTTCCAACAGGGTTACCGACCAAAACCCGGAAGATAAGTACCAGGCTTTGGAAAAGTACGGTAAAGATTTAACCGCACTTGCCAAAAAAGGGAAACTTGATCCTGTTATAGGCAGAGATGAAGAAATAAGAAGAAGTATTCAGGTTTTGTCCAGAAGAACAAAAAATAATCCTGTTTTAATAGGTGAACCCGGTGTAGGTAAAACTGCTATAGTCGAAGGCCTTGCACAAAGAATAGTTTCCGGAGATGTTCCCGAAACATTAAAAGATAAAAAAGTTATAGAACTCGATTTGGGCTCTTTAATTGCGGGTGCAAAATTCAGGGGCGAATTTGAAGACAGATTAAAAGCCGTTTTAAAAGAAATTCAGGCGGCACAAGGTAAAATAATACTTTTTATAGATGAAATTCATACTATCGTAGGTGCCGGTGCAACGGAAGGTGCAATGGATGCAGGTAACATGTTAAAACCGTTACTTGCAAGAGGTGAACTGAAACTTATCGGAGCAACTACACTTGATGAGTATAGAAAGTATATTGAAAAAGATAAAGCTTTGGAAAGAAGATTTCAAACCGTTTATACCGGCGAACCTTCGGTTGAAGACACAATCGCAATATTAAGAGGTATAAAAGAAAAATATGAAGTTCATCACGGTGTAAAAATAAAAGATTCCGCATTGGTTGCAGCGGCAACTTTAAGTTCAAGATATATTACCGACAGATTTTTACCGGATAAAGCTATAGATTTGGTGGATGAAGCTGCAAGTAAGTTGAGAATGGAAATAGATTCTATGCCTGTAGAACTTGATACTGTTGAAAGAAAAATAAGACAACTTGAAATAGAAAAACAGGCGGTAAAAAAAGATTCCGACCCTGCAGCAAAAGAAAGACTTGCTTCGATAGAATCCGAAATTGAAAAATTAAAAAATTCGTCCAACGAAATGAAAGTTCATTGGCAAAAAGAAAAAGAAACTATTTCGTCTATAAGAAAATTAAAAAAGGAAATAGAACAATTAAAAACAGACGAACAAAAAGCGGAAAGAAGCGGGGATTTGAACCTTGTTGCAGAAATTCGTTACGGTAAAATTCCTAAAGTTCAAACCGAATTAGGCAGTGAAAACAAAAAACTTGCCGTATTACAGAAAGATAAAAAAATGTTAAAAGAAGAAGTTGATGAAGACGATATAGCAACGGTTGTAGGTAAATGGACAGGTATTCCCGTATCAAAAATGATGGAAGGGGAAACACAAAAACTTCTTAAAATGGAAGAAAGGTTACACGAAAGAGTTATCGGCCAAAACGATGCCGTGGAAGCTATTGCTAATGCCGTTCGTCGTTCAAGATCCGGAATCTCGGATCCCAACAAACCTATGGGCTCGTTTATGTTTTTAGGCCCTACAGGTGTAGGTAAAACAGAACTTGCAAAAGCTTTGGCAGACTTTTTGTTCGACGATGAAAGAAACATTGTAAGAATTGATATGAGCGAATATATGGAAAAACATTCCGTATCAAAACTTATCGGTGCACCTCCGGGATATGTGGGTTTTGAAGACGGAGGTCAACTTACCGAAGCAGTCAGAAGAAGACCGTATTCCGTAGTATTGTTTGATGAAATAGAAAAAGCTCATCCGGATGTATTTAACATAATGTTGCAATTGTTGGATGACGGAAGACTTACAGACAGTAAAGGCAGAACCGTAGATTTCAAAAATACCGTTATTATTATGACATCTAACGTCGGTTCACAATACATTCAAGACAGTATCAATTTCGATAAAGATAAAATCGGTTTTGATAAAGATAAAAAGAAAAAAGAGCCTGTTAAAGAAAACTTTGATTACGAACAAATTAAAAAGAAAATAGACAGTGAATTGCATTTATACTTTAAACCTGAATTTTTAAACAGAATAGACGATATAATAATATTCAGAAGACTTGAAAAACAGGATATCGGCAAGATTATAGATATTCAATTAAAAACCATATTAAAAAGATTGGCGGATAAAAAAATATCTATAGAGCTCAGCGATAAAGCAAAAGATTTTCTTGCGGATAAAGGTTATGAACCTGCATTCGGTGCAAGACCTTTAAAAAGAGCACTGCAAACTTATTTGTTGAACCCGTTATCTACGGAACTTATTGCAGGAAAGTTTGGTGAAGGGGATAAAATCAAAATAGATTTGGACAAAGATAAATTGAAATTTAGTAAATAAATTTCTATAGCGACCGAAATATTTTAGCTACAACTTTGAAACGCAAGAGTTTATGTACCCCCTTACGGGTATGTACACCGCACTCTTGCGTTTCTTTGTTTCGCTAAAAATCTTTCTAGTCGCGTCAAGCATTGCAATATTTTGCAATTCTTGAAACGTATGCATTTGCGAGTTCCTTCATTCTAACCTAAAATCTTAAGGCCTTTAACAGCAAACGACCAATCTATAAAAAAACACCGCAATTCTAAAATACTTCAGTTCGTCTCAAACTATTCGTTCTTTTTTTAACAACGAACTGCAAAAATCTTAAAAATTTTAAAATGATTCAAATAAAATATTGTATAATATCAAATAGTAAATATTAACATAAACTAAACAACAAAATGAACGGAAAAATGGGAATTAAACTTTTTATAGACAGACAGACAGACAGACAGACAGATACTCTTACGTTAGTGGCAGTTTTTCATCATACAATTTCTATTTTTGTCATCTCGTACTTGATACGGGATCTCGCAGTTTAATAAACAGGAGTGTAAATTAACACGACCTGTTTTTTTATTTTGTTCTTTTTTTTGTCATTCCGTGCTTGACACGGAATCTCGTAGTTAGTTCTTTTAAAAATTCTCATTTACAAGCAAAAAAAACATTCAAACTCATAGACGGCTTTAATCATGCTTGTAAACGAAAATTTTAAAAGTGTTATTCCGAAATTACTAATTACTAATTTCTAATTAATAATTGAATAAAATTTACGAAGTAAATTTTTATAAAAGGAGGCAGTAAATGAAAAAAGTAGTTTTGGCAGTATTGTTGGCGGTAGCAATGGTAGTACCTGCATTTGCAGCAGAAAAAGGTGACATGGAAATAGTAGGTAAGTTAGGATTAAATTTAACACCGAAAGTTGATGCAAGCGGTAGTTTTGTGGATAAAGGAGGCTTTAGTCCTACCAGGGAAGGCGATAGTGATACAAATATGTCTGTTTTGGTAGGTGCTGAATTTTTTTACTACCTTAACAAAACAGTTGCTTTAGGTTTTGGTATAAATAATAACTTTAATGCCGATTTGAGAGATACAGAAGGTCATGGCATTGATTGCAAAGGTGAAGTAGGTTTTACAAATTTTTATTTTGCCGTAAAGCCGAAAATAGAGGTGGAATCCGAAATATTTAACAGTGTATATTTTTTAGGTCAAATAGGTTACGGATTATTTAGATTTGATGGTCATAGACACGGAGAATCTGATGGCAACGGACTTTATTGGGGAATCGGTGCAGGAACGGAAATTTACAAAAATTTTATAGTTGAATTGTTATATTCATTTAATTATGGATCTATTAAAGATAAATTCGGTTATGGAGACACAGCAGACTTAACATATAAAACACTTACATTAAATGTAGGTTATAAATTTGCAATATAATTTATAATAAAAACGATTAAAGCACGGGAAGAAATTTTCTTCCTGTGCTTCTTTGTTTTTCCCGTTTGCTAATTGCTAATTAATAATTGCCGTTCCGTCGTTGTCGTTTCCATACATCAATACCTCCATACATCCATACCTCCAATTCTTTGCCGTTCCGTCGTTGCCGTTTCCATACCTCCAAAAGCGCTTTGCATTTTTAAATAAAAATTGTATAATACAAAAGTAAGTATGTTTTGTTAAAGGTCGTGGTTTGCACACTGTTATATTTTTAGATATAATTTTACTTTAAATTTATTTAGGATTAGTTTATGATTTCATTTTTATATTCCGCATCCGTTCAGGGAATAGATGCTTGTTTAATAGATGTTGAAATAGATATTTCGTCGGGACTTCCCGTATTTTCAATAGTAGGTCTTCCCGATACTTCCGTAAAAGAATCAAGAGACAGGGTTGTTTCTGCAATAAAAAATTCCGGATTTGATTTTCCTACAAAAAAAATTACGGTAAACCTTGCACCGGCAGACATAAAAAAAGAGGGCGGCGCATTTGATTTGCCGATATCGCTTGGAATACTTGCATCAAGCGGAATAATTGAAAAAAAATCATTACAAAACTTTTGTGCCATAGGCGAACTTTCACTTGACGGTAAATTAAGACCCGTAAAAGGTATTTTGCCGATAGTTTTAAGTTTGCATAAGTTCGGCATAACACAAGTTATTGTCCCCGAAAAAAATAAAAACGAAGCTTG
The DNA here is from genome assembly GCF_002392975.1 of Candidatus Ruminimicrobiellum ovillum. Taxonomy (NCBI): domain Bacteria; kingdom Pseudomonadati; phylum Elusimicrobiota; class Endomicrobiia; order Endomicrobiales; family Endomicrobiaceae; genus Candidatus Ruminimicrobiellum; species Candidatus Ruminimicrobiellum ovillum. The sequence goes on along the minus strand of NZ_DGIC01000010.1, from coordinate 94,678 downwards.
TGTTGCAAAAGATATAGAAATATATCCGTTTACGGATTTAAAAGATGTAATACAATTTTTAAAAAAAGAAACCGTTGTAGAACCATACAAACAAGACAGTATTTCTTTCCAAAACGGTTCAACAAAAACATCGATAGATTTTTCCGATATTAAAGGTCAGCTCTTTGCAAAACGAGCTGCTGAAGTTGCTTGTGCCGGCGGCCATAACATGATTATGGTAGGACCTCCGGGTTCAGGTAAAACGATGATAGCAAAAAGAATTCCTACAATACTTCCTTCAATGAGTTTTGAAGAGTCCGTGGAAACAACAAAAATATGGTCTGTATCAGGTCTTGTTCCTGCAGGCGAAAGTTTAATTACCGATAGGCCTTTCAGAAGTCCGCATCACACAACATCGTCTGTTGCTTTAATAGGCGGAGGTTCGTATCCTAAACCGGGCGAAGTAAGTTTGGCTCATAACGGAGTATTGTTTTTGGATGAATTAACGGAATTCAGAAGAGATGTTTTGGAAGTTTTAAGGCAACCTTTGGAAGATAAAATCGTTACGGTATCAAGAGCAAAAAACACGTTATCTTTTCCTGCATCGTTTATGTTGATAGCTTCAATGAATCCTTGTCCGTGCGGAAATTACGGTAGTGATAAAGAGTGTACTTGTAATCCGTATCAGGTTAAAAGATACAGATCAAAAATATCGGGTCCTTTGATGGATAGAATTGATATTCAGGTGGAAGTTCCGGCATTAAAAATAGATGAAATAACTTCAACACAAACGGTTACAAACGAAACTTCGCAACAGATTAAAGAAAGAGTAATAAAAGCAAGAAATATACAGTATGAAAGATTTAAAGGTAAAAACATTTATTGCAATGCACAAATGGGGCCGAAAGAAATAAAGAAGTATTGTGTGTTGGAAGAAAAAGCGGGACTTATGTTACACAATGCCATAGAAAAGTTGGGCTTTTCGGCAAGAGCATATGATAGAATATTAAAAGTTGCAAGAACCATTGCCGATTTGGCGGGCAGCCAAATAATACAGCAAAACCATATAGCCGAAGCAATAAAGTACAGAAATCTTGATAAATATAATTAGAGAACAAAAATGTCTTGGAGTACCGATAACAGATTTGCATATAATTTATTTGTTGAAAAACATAAAGTAATATTGATAATTCTTATCGTTTGCTTTGTTGTTTTATCAATGAAACTTTTTTATATGCAAATAATAAGAGGAAATTATTACAGAAATATATCCGAACATCAAAGAATAAATACGGCTCACGAAAGAGCTTTCAGAGGACTGATTTACGATACCAACGAAAAAGTTCTTGTAAACAATGTTACCAACTATGTTGCACTTTTTTATCCTTTTGAACAACAATACGAACCTACCGAAGAAAGCATAGAAAAGTTAAGCAAGATTTTGCAAAAAGATATAAAATCTTCAATCGAAAAAAGTTGGAGATACGGCAGAGTAATAAAACTTGCCGACAATTTAACAATAGATGAAGTGTTCAAAATACAGGAAAACAAACTTTTCTTACCGGGAATAACGGTAGTGGAAGAACCTAAAAGAGTTTGCCACGATTCAGTGGAAAATGCACATATTATAGGTTATGTTAATGAATTAAGACTTGAAGAACTCGACAATATGGATAACACCGAACTTAAAGTGGGAGACATTATAGGCAGGTGCGGAATAGAACAATCTTACGATAAATATTTAAGAGGAAAAGACGGCGGATATTCTTTTGAAGTTAATGCCAGAGGACAACATCAAAAAACGTTTGATTATGAAGCACCCGTTATAGGAAACAGTTTATATTTAACGGTAGATACGGAACTGCAAAAAACGGCTTATCAGGCATTAAAAAATTCTTCGTCGGGTAAAGGTGCCGCGGTTGCAATAGATGTAAAAACGGGTGCAATAAAAGCTTTTGTTTCCTGTCCGAGTTACGATTTGAATAAAGTATCGTCCGCAAAAGATTACAGACGATATTTGAAGAACAAAAATTTACCTTTTTTCAACAGATGTATTCAAGCTTTGTATCCTCCCGGCTCAACATTTAAAATTGTTACTTTTATAGCGGCACTCGAACACTTACATTTCGATCCTTATACAAAAGAAGATTGTACCGGAAAGTTTGAACTCGGCGACAGATTTTATGCATGCTCTTCAAGAGCCGGACACAGAAAACTTAATCTTATATCCGCCATGGCTTATTCATGCAATGTTTATTTTTATATTTTAGGCCTTGATTTAGGTGTCAGAGTTATCGATGAGTATGCCAAAATGTTCAGGTTGGGTGAAAAAACAGGTATAGATATTTATTCCGAAAAAAAAGGTTTTGTTCCTACACCGGAATGGAAAAAATCTAAAATGAAAATGCCGTGGCTTAAAGGAGATACCGTTATTTTATCCATAGGACAGGGAGCATTGTGGGTTACCCCGTTACAAATGGCAAATTTGATGGCAACGGTTGCAAATAAAGGTGTTTCTTATAAACCTTACCTTGTTGAAGAAATAAAAGATTCAATAACAAAAAAAACAGTTTATAAACATAAACCCGAAGAAAACGAAAAAATAGAATTAAATTCTAACACATGGAAACAATTGCATAAGGCGCTTGAAGCCGCGGTAGATTACGGAACCGCAAAAAGAACAAAGTTTAAAGATATAACCGTAGCTGCAAAAACGGGAACGGCCGAAAATCCGCAAGGCGAAGATCATGCTTGGGTGGTTGCTTATGCTCCCGCCGATGACCCTAAACTTGCGCTTGCCGTTATTGTTGAAAACGGCGGATTCGGAGGCAGTGTTTCTGTCCCTGTGGCAAGAGAAATTTTTAAAAAATATTTTAATATTACGGAAGAATATGACGAAGAGTTAATTAACGGGAACAAAAATGACACACACTAAATCAATATTTTCTAAAATTATCAAAAATATAGATATAACTTTTTATATAGCGATACTGTATCTGTTATTTATCGGTATTACGGCAATATATTCGGCAAGCTCCAATTTGGATAATCCTACAAAATATATAACTACACAATTTATAGCTTTAAGTATAGGTGCCGCAGGAATGCTTTTTCTTGCCGGGTTCAGTTATCAGTATTATAAACATTTCGGTAAGCTTATATATATTTTATCTTGTGTTTTGCTTGTTTCGGTATTGATATTCGGAACACAACATAAAGGAACAAAAGGTTGGTTCGATTTACCTTTCTTCTCGTTTCAACCTGTTGAAATAACAAAAATAATGTTGATTCTTTCTCTTGCCGCATTTATAGATAAACACTGGAACGAAATATCCAAACTTTCGATTTTTGTTAAAACGTTAGGTCTTACATTGGGACATTTTATACTGATAATGTTGCAACCGGACTTTTCTTCAACATTATCTTATTTTCCCGTAACACTTGTTTTGTTGTATGTCGCAGGTGCAAGACTTACACATCTTTTTGCTGTTATTTTGTATGGCTCGCTTGCTGTTTTTATACCGTTACTTGTAACATTTTTTAAGTTACAGCCGGAACTTTTGGAAACAAATAAACTGATAAACTTTTTTGTAACCGCCTCAACAAATTGGCATAAGGCCGCTATAATTTTGGGTGTAATAATTTTGATTATAATTTTAATAAAATGGTTTTTGAATAAGTTAAGAATACCTATCGGATGGGCATATCCCGTAATCTTTTTATCAATAATTTTGGCAGGCTCTTTTTCGTCCATAGCTGTAAACAAATATTTAAAAGAATATCAAAGAAAAAGACTTATAGTATTTTTAAAGCCGGAAATAGATTCAAGAGGCGCCGGATACAATATTATACAATCTAAAATCGCTATCGGCTCCGGAAAGTTTTCAGGTAAAAAATTCTTTAAAGGAACACAAACACAGCTCGGCTTTTTACCTGAACAAAGAACGGACTTTATTTTTTCCGTTATAGGTGAAGAAGGCGGATATGTTCTTGCACAACTTACAATCCTTTTTTACTTTTTGTTTATATGGCGAGCTTTGGTTGTTGCCAAACAAGCAAGAGACCGGTTCGGTTCTCTTGTTGCAATGGGTATAGCTACAATGTTTGCTTTTTATGCGATAATCAATTTAGGTATGGTTATGGGTTTAATGCCTGTTACGGGGCTTCCGTTACTTCTTTTATCTTACGGCGGTTCGAGCATGCTTTCATCCATGTTTGCCATAGGAATTCTTATTTCAATTCATATCAGAAGATTCTACTAATGTAAAATTTATAATTTCGGTAGAAAATTGCAAAGTAAATTTTTGATAAAATAACAAAAAGCAGGAAGTCTTTTCCTTCCTGCTTTTTACATTCATTGTACATTGTAAATTGTACATTATAAATTATTTTTTAACCGGCGGTTTCGGAACGATTTTATTATTGGATTTATGTTGATAAACTTGATATAATTACCTAGATGCAGCACAAAAGCAAACTTTTTATTATCTTATTTGTTTTAAATTTTTTCCTGCTTTCAAATATTTTTGCAAAAGAAACAATCAAAACCATTAGTTCGGATATTGATAATCAATATAAGAATAATCTTCGCCGATTTGAAATAGAAAATAGAACTAAAGCTTTTAAAAAAACGGAAGACACTTTTGAACCGAAGGGAACACAAACAGAACAGGGAAACTTACCGAAAAAAAATTTTTCAAATATTACGGTTGAATATAATAAAACCATTCCGTATATTTCAAAAAATAAAATAAATAAAATCATTAAAACATATAAAAATCTTCCTATAGGAATAAAAGAGATAAAAGAAATACAACATAATTTACAAAAACTTTTCATTGATAAAGGATATGTTTTTACAAAAGTTTACATAAATGCCGAATTATTGAAACAAAACATATTGGCTTTCATAATAGATGAAGGACACATAGAAAAAATACAATTCAAACACTCAAGCAATAAAGAATATTATAAACTTTCAAATGCTTTACACGGTTTTTCTTTTTTCCCGTTTAACAAAAACAGTTCCTTAAATATAAAAGATTTGGATCAGGGAACGGAACAACTTTCAAGATTATTTTCTTCCAATGCAAAGCTTAATATTATTCCTACACAAAAAGACGGTTATTATCTTATAGAAGTAATAAACGATATAACAAACAGGTTTAATTTATCTTTAGGTATAGATAATGCCGGTTTTGACAATACCGGCATTTACAGAGCAAATACTTCTTTTAGTTGCGATGATATTTTAATGTTAAACGATAACATGAGCTTTACCTACACAAAAAATTTCAACTATAATAAAGAAGCTGAAGATAATTACAGTTATTTTGCTTATTTAAGTATTCCGATAGGATTTTTTACCCTGTCGGCTTCTTACTTTAACAGTAATTATTTTATTCCTCCGGGTACAACTACCGGCTCTTATAAATCCGACGGCAGTACAAAAAATTATAATTTTTCAATTGAAACCGTAATATCAAGACACAAAAACCATAAATTTTCTGTAGGAAGTTCTTTAAGTTTAAAAGAATCGGAAAATTTTATTAACGGAAACAAAGTAGATGTTTCGGGACACAAACTTTCGGTTGCGGATATTTTTCTTGTAGGAATATATTATTTTGAAAATTCAATGTTGTACTCAAAACTTTCATATATAAAAGGATTAGACTGTTTTGATGCCGTAAAAAACTATGACGATATCTATTTAATGCCGAAAGGTCAGTTTTCTGCTCTGTCTTTATATACACAATATGCACAATCTTTTAAAATTCCCGTATTGAACTTATCTTCAAATTATTCCGCAAACTGTTCTTTACAGTACAGCCCGGATATTCTATATTCAACCGAACAAGTTTCAATCGGTGGACAAACTTCCGTTCGCGGATTTAAAGAAACAAATGTCAGCGGAGACAGCGGCGGATACATTCAAAACGATTTAAATATACACTTGTCGGAAATTTTTAAAAGAGACGGTTTTTTAAAAATATTGCTTAATACCAAACTGGATGTTTTTATGGACTACGGATATGTTCATCACAGTGCAAACAAAAAAAATTATCAAATGGCAGGAACCGGAGCGGGATTATCTTACAGAATAAAATATTTTGATATTTCCGGATATTGGAGCACAAATATATATAACACAACAAACTTGCAGGAAGAAAAAAACATTTTTTATTTTTCGGCAAATGCAAGAATTTATTTTTAAGTTTATGAAAAAAATTTTATTGATATTATCTTTAATTATTTTTTTATCTTTTTCATACATATTTGCAAACTCTTTTCCATACGAAGGAGACTTATCCGTAGGGACGGACATTACGGACAAATATTACAATTCCTACATGGATTTGCTTCTTCCCGTTTACGGAAACGAAACCTCTTTTTTATTTTTGTCGCCGAAAATGAATATGATGGGAAAATCTTTTTTGGAAAGTTCGTCAAACGGTAACAGTATAGGTATAGGTTACAGAAAATATCACGAAAATTTGTTTAATATGCAGGCAATTACGGGCATAAATGTTTATTACGATAATATCCGCACAAAAAACGGTAACAACTTTCAACAATTAGGTGCCGGACTTGAAGTTTTTACGGATAGTTTTGATTTTAAAATAAACGGTTATTTCCCTTTTTCATATACGGAAAAATTTTTAAAGAAATCTTTTGATTTGTTTGAAGAACATAAAATCGCCGCAACCGATTATTATGAATCCGCATTATGCGGGTTTGATACGGAAATAGGAATAAAACTCCCCATAACCGACAAACTCGGCATATTTCATATTTTCGGCGGATATTATATGTTCAATGCAAACAAGCTAAAAAAAGATTTGAAAGGTTTAAAAGCAACTTTTGAATATAAACCGATAAACCTATTAAAATTGAGTTTTACATTATTTGAAAATGAAAATTTACAAGAAACAAACTGGATGACAAACTTTTCTTTAAACATTCCGTTCAATTTTAAAAAACTCGTTCAAGCAAAAAACCCGTTAAATTTAAACAAAAGAAGTTCTTCTTTAAAACAAAGAATAGGCGAAACAGTTACAAGAGACACAATAAAAATTGTTTATCCGAAGATAGAACATTCTAACGAAATTTTAAAATTTGACGAAACAAACGACTGTTATTTTATTGTAACATCGGTAAACGGTAACGGCAACGGAACTTTTGAAGACCCGGCAAACCTCCAAGATGCATTAACTCTTGCAAAAGCTGTTACCGGAAACAATTGTATTCTTCTCTTTTTAGGAGGAAAATACGATATTCCTTCAACCTTGAACTTAAACGATTTCAATGCCGATAATATTTTAATTTCAGGCAAACAAGAAATAGAATATATGGGAGCAGACCTGTCAAAAATAACTAACGTTAACCCGATTCTTCATTCAACAAACGAAACAATATTCAGTATAGATAATTCTCAAAACGAAAGATTTGTAATTTCTTCAATGGAATTTTTACCGAAAACGGAAAACGGCAATAATGCCGTTGAAATAAAAAATATGGAAAAAACTTTTTCTTTACAAAACAACAGTTTCAAAAATTTTGAGTCTGCCGTTAATATTACAAACTCATCTTCAAATACTGTTGTATATAATAATATTTTTGAAAACAATTATACTGCCGTTAATTTGAAAAACACTTCTGCCGTAGTAACCGAAAACATATTTTCAAAAAACACAACAAATGCAATAAATGTTTATGACAGTGATGATGTTACAATATATTCAAATTTAATAAAAAATAATCTTTACGGTATAACCGTCAACTTATCTGCAAACACGCAAATTGTATATAATGAACTTTCAAACAACACTTTTGCCGTAAACTCATCAAGTTCAACTTATTCTTATATATCAAGTAATATAATGTATAAAAACGAAGAGGATGCTATCATTTCAAACTTTGATACGGAAAACACAATAACGGAAAACATATTGACAGAAAATAATAATGGTATAAATATAATAAACGGAAATAAAAACTTAATACTTGGTAACCGAATAACAAATAACAAAACAAACGGTATTTATGCAAAAAATATTGATTCTTGTCATATATCAAAAAACAATATCGGCAATAATATGGAAACAGGTATATTTTTGGAAGATTCTGTTTATACCGAAATATCTACAAATACCGTTTCGTATAATAAAACAGGAATTTCTTTAAACAAAGGTAACGATATTTGTGTTTCCGGTAATACCGCAATTTCCGGAGAAACCGCAATTTATGCTACAAACGTTTCAACATTAACCGTTGTTTTAAATACAATTTCATCTTCAACTGTTTGTGCAATGAATTTATCAAATATGGAAATAGGTTTAATAAAATCCAACTCCGTATCAAATATAACAGGAACAGCCGGATTATCCGCAAACAATTTAACGGATTTTTCTTTTGAAAACAACAATTTTTTCCAAAATTCGGGTAACGGATTAAATATAACGAACTCACAAGATATTTTCTTGGTTAACAATATGTTCAGTTATACTAACGGTAACGGCTTATCATTAGGAAATACAACTAATATATCTCTGTTTTACAATATATTCAACAACAATAATGCCGTTAGTACCGTTTTCGGATTATATTTTAAAAATGACATTAATTTTACATCTTCTTCCGGTAACAATATTTTTTATAACTCAAACTATTCGGGAGACAACGAAGCGGTTCAAGAATACGAGCAAAATGTTAAACCTAACGACATTTTTTATTAAACAACATGAAAAATATTGAAAAAAAGGCTATAATTAGTATATGTTTAGAAGGGTATTAAGTATAACTATAAGTATTGCATTAATTTGCTTACAAAGCAATACTTTACTATCCGAAATATTGCCACCTAATAGTAGTGTAACAAACAGACCTACGATAAATACATATCAAACTACACTTGGGACGGTTCCTGTTATAAATATAGTAAAACCGAATAATACCGGCTTATCACACAATAAATACAATAAATTCAATATAGATAAACAAGGAGCGGTACTAAACAATTCACAAAAAAATGCTTACAGCCAAATAATAGGGGAAACAATAAGTGCCAACCCGAACTTAACAACAACAGCAAAAGTAATATTAAATGAAGTGTTAACCGCAAGAAGCAACATCTTCGGAACACTTGAAATACTTGGACAGAAAGCCGATATAATAATAGCAAATGCTTACGGGATAAGTGTAAACGGAGGAAATTTTATAAATGCAGGGAAAGTAAGTTTGATAACGGGAACACCTATGGAAAACAACTTAAACAAATATACCATGGGAACTGGCAACCTTGAAATAGGGCAAGAAGGATTAATAAACAGCGAAGATATAAATTTGGTATCTTCTCAAATGGAAATATCCGGAGCAGTAACTGCCAAAGAGTTACAAATAGTAACCGGAAACAACGAGTACGACATAGAACAAAACAAAATAAATTCTCAAGGTAACGAAGAAGTAACGGCAATAGATATAAGTGCAAGTATGTATGCCGACAAAATAAAAATAATTAGCAGTAAACAAGACAACAAAATAGAAATCAAAAAAAATGCAAACTTAATAAGTAATGTAGAAGACATAGAAATAGATGCACAAGGAAACATCAATATAAAAGGGACATTGCAATCAAACAAAGATATAAAACTTAACGGAGAAACAATAACCAATAACGGTAAAATAAATGCCCAAAATAATATAACAATAGAAGCAGATGTTTTGGAAAATAAATACTTAACGGACAACCTGGAATACACAAAAGAAACCGTCATTACAAATGCCGAAGCACCAAAAATATTTGTGAGCGAAGTATTAAAAGAATATGAAAAAATAAAAGAAATAAGTTACGGTAAAACAGCAGAAATAGAAGCCGGTAACAAACTCAGTATAAACAGCAACGAGTTAAAAAATATCGGTGGTACAATAAAAGCAGACAAAATAGAAATAAACTCAAATAAAATAATAAACGAAATATTGATTGATACGGCAAAAATACCGGTATTATACACATACGATGTATATAAATGGACTTTGACTCCAATATACGACAAAACATACTCAACAGAAAAAGAAGAAGAAATATTGTTACAAAAACAAGCCGAAATAATAGGAAACGATATAAAAATTACCGGTACCGAACTATCCAACACAAGTAGCAAAATACAGGCAACGGGAACAATTGATATTAATGTACAAAAACAGACAAACAAAGCGGCAGACAACATAGATTATACAACCGAAGAAGCTATTGAAAAAATAAAAAAAGAAACGGATGAAAAAATAAAAGTAGGCAGTTTAAGATTAATATCTTATGAAGAAGCAAAGATAAATCATAGTTTGTTGCCCGGTGAAATTATCGGTAAAGAAATAAATTTACAAGCAGAAGAAATAATAAACGACAGTTCCATAATACAAGCAGAACAAAAGTTAACCGTTGCGGGAACGAACTTAACAAACACATCTACTATTTTTGAAGATTTTTTAGATAAAAAATATCAATATATCTTTTCTGCTAATGCATCAACCCCATATCTTTTTTCAAGTAATACCGCAGGGAAAATATCGGGAAACGAAATAGAAATAAACTTAAACGGAACATTAAAACAGGAAAACTACGATAATGACAAGTTTTTAATAAGAGCATATGATGAAGAAACCGACAAAAAAGTAATAAGCAATATATCAGGAACAAAAGTAAATATAACCGCACAAGGAATAGAAAATTCAGGAAAATTTGAAAGTTCAAACGAGTTAAACATAAAAACCGAACAGGATTTTATAAACAATAACGGAATAATAATAGCAAAAAACATAGATATTGTTGCAGGACATGATTTTATTAACAATATTTCACTGGTAACATACGAAAATAAGTTATCATCTTTGTTCTTATCTGCAAAAATAAAAGAATCAAAAATAGATACATCCGGAATAATAGTATCAACACAAGATAATTTAAACATAAAAGCCGGTAACGATATAATAATAAAAGGTTTAACTTTAATATCAAACAAAGATATAAATTTGGAAGCAAAAAACAATTTAAATTTGTTATCCCAAGAATATGAAAACTCGTACATCAGCGGAAGTTATAAAGATATATATAACGGAACAATAATCGGTTCGGTTTTGGCATATGGCAATTTAAAAATAAAAGGTAAAAACGAACTTATACAACATAATATTTTTTCAAACAAAAAAACAGAAATAGAAGCCGAAGAAGATATAGAAATAAGAAATTCACAAACGAAGAAATATTTGGAAAAGATAGTAAGAAACAGCGGAGGAACATTCGGAACAAGCAGTACGGACATATACAGGAAAAAAACAATAGAAAACATAAAAACAAAACTTGAAGCAGGTGAAGATATAACAATAAAAGCAGGAAACAAAATTACTTTACAAGGTACGAACATAACAAGTGACGGAACAATAAACTTAATATCCGAAAAGGACGACATAAACATAGTTGGAGTATTGGATTATGAAGCAACCGAACATTCAAAGAAAGAAAGCGGGACATTAGGTTTAACAGGAATGTCAAAAACTGATATAAAAGAAAAAATGACATTGAACGAAAGTGTATTGAATGCAAAAGGCGGTATAAACATATCTGGCGGTAACGATACAAACATATTCGGTTCAAACATGTATAGTGATAGAGATACAATAATACAAGCATTAAACTATATAAATATCGGTTCAATTAAAGAACAAAATTACAGTTATTATCGTAAAGAAACAAAAGATTTTAATTTCGTTGAGTCCATAACGGATTTATATTCAAGTATACTCTCAACTCCGTTTAAATTCTGTTCCGAAATGGCAACAGAGGGAAAATATACATTTTTTGAAGCCAGCTACGATATAGAAGAAAACAAGAAAGGAAAAACAAAAGTAACAAACAAGGCAAGCAACATAGAAAGTAAAGAAAAATTAACTTTAAAATCCGGTAAAGAAGCAACCATATTAGCAAGTAACATAACGGCAAACGAAATTGAAAATGATACTTCAAAAACAAATGTAATAAGTGAGCAGGATAAGGAAACGGTTATTACCGAAAAGAAGGAAACAAGATTAAAAGTTGGATTTGAAATATCAAATGCTTATGTGAATGCATATAAAGCGGTAGATAATGTGGTAAAAGCAGCCGAAGCCCAAGCAAGAGCTGAAGAAGAGCTTTCAAGAATAGAAGAGTTGCACAAACAAGGTAAAGCAAGTGATAAAGCATTAAAACAGGCAAAAGATAATGTAGCAATAGCAAGGGCAAACATAGTATTTTTAACGGCAATGGCAGCGGGCTCTGCGGCAGGAGCAGCAGCCAGTTACGAAACCCTTGGTTTCGGGGTAGGCGGAACTGCAACCTATGAAACGAAAGAAACGAAAACTACACAAGAAACAATAACAAATATTGCCTCAAACTTGATAGCAAACAAAAACATACTTATAAATACCGGCGAATATAACCAAATAGGATCAAATTTATTTAGTTTATCCGGCGACATATTTATAAATGCAAACAATGCAAATATTTCGGCAAGCAAAGATACTTTTAATTTAACAACGGAAAGTAAAAGTTATACTATGTCGGCAACCTACGGGACAAACGGAGGTTACGGTTCGGTAGGATACAATCAATCAAGCCAGGAACAGTATGCCGAAAAGCATAACAATTCACAAATACAAGCAGGCGGAAAGGTAGAAATAAACACAACCAACAACACAACACTTAAAGGAGCAAATGTTAAAGGAAAAGATGTTTCAATTACCGCTGAAAATCTTACAATAGAAAGTTTACAGGATAAAAGTAACACAACCGGTTCAAGTTTCGGGGCAAATATCGGAGCAGGAGTATCAAAAGGCGGAGCAAGCGGTACGGTAGGTTTTGAAAGCGGAAGTATTGATAACAAAAGTGCATGGGTAAACAACCAAAGCAGTATAATAGGACAAAATGAAGTAAACATAAAAGTAAAAGATACAACCGATGTTAAAGGAGCGGTAATAGCAAGTGAAACGGATAATTTAACCTTAGATACCGGTAAACTAAAATACAGCGACATAAAAGATTACGACACACAAAACAGTTCAAACATCGGTTTTACGGTATCAGCGGGGCAGTACGATAACGAATCAATTTTAAGAACGGGTAACGAACATGATACATTAACAACGAAAGTAACCTTAAAAGACCAAGGACAAGAAAAGGAACAAATTACAAAAGCAACAATCGGTAACGGAAAAATAATCGTTGGCGGGCAGGAACAAACCGAAGAAGACCTACAAGGATTAAACAGGGATGTAAATAACAGCCAAACAATAACCAAAGACCAAATCACAGCAGCATTGGATGCGGAACTTAATGTTGATGTTAAACTTTTAGTAAGTTTGGTAGATGCAATATATAATGGTGACCCAAGCAAAATATCGGTAGTGAAAGATTTTAACAAAGCAAAAAAAAGTATAAACGAAATAAAACAAAAGATACAGGAAAAACTTACCGAGAAAAGAAGAACGGAAATAGAAAAGAATATAAAGAAAATAAAGTTCAGCAAAGATAAAGAAAAACAAAAAGAAATAGAAAACAAATTATTATTAGATGAAGAAATACAAAAGCTACAAGCGGCAAACGATAACAAAAAGATATTAAAAGAATATTTAAAGAAGAATAAATTAAGTAACGAAGTAAAAGAACAAATAGAAAAAATAGGAGCGACAGGCGAATATTCTTATGGAATAAATGGTGAAGGAAAGCTATATGCAGTAAAAACAAGCGAAGCGGATAGTGCAAGAAATAATATATTTTTATCAACGGATTATTTGTATAACGATATAACAACGAATGAGAAATTTTTAAGTATATTTTTGCCCGGAAGTTACGAAGAAATATACGCAGGCACGATGAGAGAAGCAAGTAAATCAATGGCAGAGATATTACTTGAAACAAGTCCACAATTAAGGAATATAAGTAACGATACAAACCAAATAGTAAAAGATACCGGCAATTTAATATTGGAAATGGCAAAAAGCAGTGGAGACAAACAAACATATAAAACGGCATTAAAAGCAATAAAGGAAATACCCAACAACATCAAAGAAACATACACTGCAACAACAAAAGCAAGTAATGTAGAAAATTTACAACAAATAGGATATAGCATCGGTGACAGGGTTTACGATTACAAAGAAAACCCAATGCTTTTTGTAAAAGATTCTGCAAGAATAATAACAAGTTATGACATGTACGAAGCAGGATTTAACAATGATAATATGTTCTATGCCACAGGGTTAATAGTTGGTGGACTTGCCTTAGATATTGCAGGGGCTCCTATAAAGGCAGGAAAAGGGATTGTTAAAACGGCAAAAGCAACAGAAAAGATTGCTAATGCAACAAAAGAATTAAAAATTGCTGAGAATTTAGCAAAAGATTCTTCAAAATATTTAGGGAAGGATGTTGCAAATAATCAATTAGCAATAAGAGGAGTAACTTTTGAAGGAACTATTTATAGGAATATTGGAAACAATTATAATCCTTTATCTATAGATGTTCACAATATCAATAGACCTTATAGATATTCTCCTGAAGGAATACCTGGATTATATTTTGCGAGTTCTGAAAGGATAGTTAAATCTGAACTTGCAAATTATGATGTATTCGACATAACAAGGAAAAGAACAACATATTCATACTCAGTCAAACTAACAAATATGCTTGATGTGACAAATTCTACAACAAGATTACAATTGGGTGTTAACTTAAATGATATTATAGGAAATTCTTATGAAACTACCCATAAGATTGGAAATTATGCATATACAAATGGATATAACGGAATTATTGCTCCATCGGCAAGAGGAGATGGTGGTGTTAATATAATTTTATTTAATACAGAGGAGTTGGGATATGCAGGAAACAAAATCAAATAATCAAAATGAAACAAATTTAATAGATATTTTAGTAAAAGAATATAAGGACGAAACTTGGGAAAAAATTGCAAACTCTATCAAAAAGACAAAACTTAAAATAGAAGGTATTCCTCAAGATATAATTGATGTATTAGTTTTTACATTAGACTCAGAAATTGAAGCTTCTGAATGGCTAAAAAGAAACTTGACTGCTTTTGATGGAAAAACAGCTAAAGATTTATTATCTACAGAAAAAGGAACTAAAGCATTAAAACAATTTATTTTAAGAATACCTATGTAATAAATGCAAAAACTTTTATCAACACTATTAACAATAATCTTTTTTCAAACAAGCATTTTTGCTTTTCCTGTTTCTTTTCCGTTTTTGTGTTTTCCAAATACAACAACAAAAGCAACAATCGGTAACGGAAAAATAATCGTTGGCGGGCAAGAACAAACCGAAGAAGACCTACAAGGATTAAACAGGGATGTAAATAACAGCCAAACAATAACCAAAGACCAAATAACAGCAGCATTGGATGCGGAACTTAATGTTGATATTAAACTTTTAGCAAGTTTGGCAGATGCAATATATAATGGCGACCCAAGCAAAATATCGGTAGTGAAAGATTTTAACAAAGCCAAAGAAAAGATAAACGAAATTAAACAAAAGATACAGGAAAAACTTACCGAGAAAAGAAGAACGGAAATAGAAAAGAATATAAAGAAAATAAAGTTCAGCAAAGATAAAGAAAAACAAAAAGAAATAGAAACAAAATTACTATTAGATGAAGAAATTCAAAAGCTACAAGCTGCAAATGATAACAAAAAGATATTAAAAGAATATTTAAAGAAGAATAAATTAAGTAACGAAGTAACAGAACAAATAGAAAAGATAGGAGCGACAGGCGAATATTATTTTGAAATAAATAGTGAAGGAAAGCTATATGCAGTAAAAACAAGCGAAGCGGATAGTGCAAGAAATAATATATTTTTATCAACGGATTATTTGTATAACGATATAACAACGAATGAGAAATTTTTAAGTATATTTTTGCCCGGAAGTTACGAAGAAATATACGCAGGCACGATGAGAGAAGCAAGTAAATCAATGGCAGAGATATTACTTGAAACAAGTCCGCAATTAAGAAATATAAGTAACGATACAACTCAAATAGTAAAAGATACCGGCAATTTAATATTGGAAATGGCAAAAAGCAGTGGAGACAAACAAACATATAAAACGGCATTAAAAGCAATAAAGGAAATACCCAACAACATCAAAGAAACATACTATGCAACGGTAAATGCAAGTAATGTAGAAAATTTACAACAAATAGGATATAGCATTGGCGACAGAGCTTACGATTACAAAGAAAACCCTATGCTTTTTGTAAAAGATTCTGCAAGAATAATAACAAGTTATGACATGTACGAAGCAGGATTTAACAATGATAATATGTTCTATGCCACAGGGTTAATACTTGGTGGACTTGCTTTAGATATTGCAGGTGCTCCGATTAAGGCAGGGAAAGGAATTGTTAAAACGGCAAAAGCAACAGAAAAGATTGCTAATGCCGGGAAAGGAATGACAAAGGAATTTAAATATTCAGCTTTGGGAGTAATGAACGAAGCTGAAGGAGTAAGATATACAAATTGGAATTTTGATAAAATATATAAATTATCGCTGCATAATACAAATTCAAATTATATGACATTAGGCAAATATATGGATGGAACAATGTCTTCTAATTCATATATAGCAAGAGCAAAATTAACAGGAGATACATATTTTGATTTAGGAACAAATTGGAATGAAATAAAAAAATCTTATGGATTAACAGATGCAGGAATGTTTAACAAATTCAACACAAGAGCATTAGATTATGCTGTTTCTGAAAATAAAGTAATAAGATTTACACATGATCCTAGAGCATATGAAAACTCTGCTTTGTTTGACGAATGGAACTATTTAAAACAAAAACATGGTTTTGAAGACATAATTTTTAAAGGAGATTATTGGTATGCAAGATAAAACAGTTGATGAGATGATAAAGATTATAAAAGATGCTTTGAAAAGGCATTTTGGAAATAAAATATCAAATGATTTTGGTATAGAAATAATAAACGAAGATATAAACCATAGAGAGTTTACACTTTCTTTAAATGCTTACAGATATTATTGGGTTAGAATCGGATGCAGTCAATGTCACATAGGTGCTTGTATATTATATTCTCAAAACACACCTGTTTTTTTAGACCTCTCTCAGAAATATTGGGAAGATGATTTTGATATAGATTTATTCATGGAAGAAATGAAAAAAGAAATAGAGTTAAGAATTCCGGATAAATACTTAAAAGCTAAAGGTTGGCTATAGTTTATCATTAATGCAAAAACTACTATCAACATTACTAACAATAATATTTTTTCAAACAAGCATTTTTGCTTTTCCTGTTTCTTTTCCGTTTTTGTGTTTTCCAAATACAACAACAAAAGCAACAATCGGTAACGGAAAAATAATCGTTGGCGGGCAAGAACAAACCGAAGAAGACCTACAAGGATTAAACAGGGATGTAAATAACAGCCAAACAATAACCAAAGACCAAATCACAGCAGCATTGGATGCGGAACTTAATGTTGATATTACATTTTTAGTAAGTTTGGCAGATGCAATATATAATGGTGACCCTAACAAACTTTCTTTAGTAAAAGATTATAACAAAGCAAAAAAAAGTATAAACGAAATAAAACAAAAGATACAGGAAAAACTTACTGAGAAAAGAAGAACGGAATTAGAAAAGAATATAAAGAAAATAAAATTCAGCAAAGATAAAGAAAAGCAAAAAGAAATAGAAAACAAATTATTATTAGATGAAGAAATACAAAAGCTACAAGCGGCAAATGATAACAAAAAGATATTAAAAGAATATTTAAAGAAGAATAAAATAAGTAACGAAGTAACAGAAAAATTAGAAAAAATAGGAGCGACAGGCGAATATTCTTATGGAATAAATGGTGAAGGAAAGCTATATGCAGTAAAAACAAGCGAAGCGGATAGTGCAAGAAATAATATATTTTTATCAACGGATTATTTGTATAACGATATAACAACGAATGAGAAATTTTTAAGTATATTTTTGCCCGGAAGTTACGAAGAAATATACGCAGGCACAATGAGAGAAGCAAGTAAATCAATGGCAGAGATATTACTTGAAACAAGTCCGCAATTAAGGAATATAAGTGACGATACAACTCAAATAGTAAAAGATACCGGCAATTTAATATTGGAAATGGCAAAAAGCAGTGGAGACAAACAAACATATAAAACGGCATTAAAAGCAATAAAGGAAATACCTAACAGCTTAAAAGAAACATACTATGCAACAACAAATGTAAGCAATGTAGAAAATTTACAAAGCTTAGGATATAACATCGGGGACAGGGTTTACGACTACAAAGAAAACCCAATGCTTTTTGTAAAAGATTCTGCAAGAATAATAACAAGTTATGACATGTACGAAGCAGGATTTAACAATGATAATATGTTTTATGGTTCTGCATTGGTGCTTGGTGGACTTGCTTTGGATATTGCAGGTGCTCCGATAAAAGCAGGGAAAGGGTTTGTTAAAACGGCAAAAGCAACAGAAAAGATTGCTAATGCAACAAAAGAATTAAAAGTCGCTGAAAATTTAGCAAAGGATTCTTCAAAATATTTAAGAAATGATGCCACAGAAACAGCATTAGTATATGGTAGCGAAAAAGGATTTACAACAATAGGTGAAAGTGTAAAATTTTCAATTTTAGGAAAAACAGCAACTCAAAAAGAAATATCAAATTATTTAATTATTAATAATTTAAATAAAGAGAATCTCTTTAGATATATATCAAAAGAAGAATTTGCTTTTATTAAAGAAAACAATTTAATATCTAGTTTTAGTGGTGAAAATTATTTTACAAATAAATATTATAGCAATGCTATTGATGCTCAACAAAAATTGGCATTACCAACAACACCTGATTTTGGCATAAACTTTAAAATTATAAACAATCCTAATATAACAAAACAATATAATATTGTCGAACCTAAATTTTCTATGCCTGGAGGGGGTATAGAATTTATGAGTCAAGATAAAATAGAAATTAAAATTATTGATTCTTTTGAATTAAAGAAGCAATAAATTGAGAGATTAAAATGGATAAAAAACTTATTTTATGTGTTGGAGAACCATGGAATTTTAAAAGTTCTAATGGTACAAATGAAATTGAAGGAGAAGTCATTTATGAAATTTCTCCAACAGCTGTAATTTTTAAATCTTTTAAAAATCAAATTTTTGGAAATAGAGAGGGAAATTTATTTCTTTGTTCTGCACGATATAAAGGAGATATTATAGTCCATAAACATAATAATACTGAAAATAAATATTTAGGAACTGTTGGAGTGGGAATATTAAAAGATACAAATTATATGAATAAATCTTATGAGGTTTTAGAAAAAAATAGCACATATGTATTAATAGGAAACTTTAAATATATTTAATGCTTTCTTTTTAAAAAATATTTTAATTTAAAATATTTTTTCTATTATTTGTTAAATGAGAAAACTTTTATCAATATTATTAACAATAATATTTTTCCAAACAAGCATTTTTGCTTTTCCTGTTTCTTTTCCGTTTTTGTGTTTTCCAAATACAACAACAAAAGCAACAATCGGTAACGGAAAAATAATCGTTGGCGGGCAGGAACAAACCGAAGAAACACTTTCCGATTTAAACAGGGATGTTCCCAAATCACAAGAATTAACCAAAGACCAAATCACAGCAGCATTGGATGCGGAACTTAATGTTGATATTACATTTTTAGTAAGTTTGGCAGATGCAATATATAATGGTGACCCTAACAAACTTTCTTTAGTAAAAGATTATAACAAAGCAAAAAAAAGTATAAACGAAATAAAACAAAAGATACAGGAAATATTAAAAAATTAGATGATAGGATAATGTTGGAATTTTGTGAAAAGTAGCATTGATTTCTTTTGGAATTTTGTGAAAAACGCTTGTTGATTTTGTGAGAATTTTGTGATATACTTATTAAAAATAACACTTTAACAGGTGGTAAATATGGAACTTTTAAAAAGAAAAATAGATAATTTTCTTATACAATGGAAACAAGATACAGACAGATTGCCTTTAATAGTTAAAGGTGCAAGGCAAATCGGTAAAACAGAATCTATAAGAAACTTTGCAAATAAAAATTATAAAAAAGTAATAGAAATAAATTTTGTTATACAAAAACAATTTAAGGATATTTTTGATGATGGTTTTGAAGTTAATACAATAATAAAAAATATTTCTTTTAAGAATCCTAATTTAGAATTTATTCCTAACGAAACATTAATATTTTTTGATGAAATGCAGGAATGCATTAATTGTGCAACAAGTTTAAAATTTTTTAAACAAGACGGCAGGTTTGATGTTATATGTTCCGGCTCATTAATGGGAATAAATTATAACGAAATAGAATCTAACAGTGTAGGTTATAAACAAGATTATCAAATGTATTCTATGGACTTTGAAGAATTTTTATGGGCAAAAGGATATAAAAAATCTCAAATAGAAGATATGTTTGAAAAAATGATAAAGCTTGTTCCTTTATCAAAAATAGAATTGGATGTAATGTTTGAAAATTTTAATGAATATATGACAGTCGGCGGAATGCCTGCAATTGTTAATACTTTTGTGAAAAATAAAAATTATAGCGGTATTTTAAATTTGCAAAAACAAATACTTTTGGATTACGAAGAAGATATAACTAAATATGCGGGTGGACTTGATAAAGGTAAAATATTGAATGTATATAGAAAAATACCGGTATTTCTTGGTGAAGATAATAAAAAATTTAAAATATCTCAAATTTCAAAAGGTGCAAGGTCAAGAGAATATGTCGGTGTAGTTGATTGGCTTAGCAATGCAGGAATAATAAATATTTGTTACTGTATGCAACAATTAAATTTGCCGTTAAAGGGTAACTATAATCCCGATAATTTTAAAATATATTTTTCAGATACAAGCTTACTTATTGCTTCATTAGATGATGAAGCACAAGACGATTTACGACAAAATAAAAATTTTAATACTTATAAAGGTGCAATATACGAAAATATTATCGGTGATATGTTAGTTAAAGAAGGTTACTCATTGTATTTTTATAAAAATGAAAAAGGAACTATAGAAATGGATTTCTTAGTTAGAGATAAATCTTCTTTAATTCCTGTTGAAGTTAAAGCAATTGATGGCTCAACAAATTCTTTAAATAATCTTATAGAAAAAGAACAATATACAGATATAAAATATGGTATAAAATTAGGCAGAAAAAATATCGGCTTTAATAATAAATTTTATACATTTCCATATTTTTTAGCATTTTTATTAAAGAGATTTTTAAAAGAAAAATAAGTCGGTTCAAAATAAATTTGGTTTTTAACAGGCGAAATTATAAAAATATTACATAATAATAATCGTGGGGCATTCGAGAAATAAAAGATATGACAAAACAATGTATTAATAATGGTTTGTATAAAAAGTTTATTGGGTATTTTAAAAAATTAGATGATAGAATAATGCCGGTTACAGACAATAAATGAGAATATTTTTATCCACACTATTAACAATACTATTTTTTCAAACAAGCATTTTTGCTTTCTCTTTTTGTTTTTTACATTCATTGTACATTGTAAATTATTTTTTAATCGGTGGTTTCGGAATAATTCTTGATATCGGATTTATCGGCCTTGGTATTACTCCGGGTCTTCTTATAGGGTTTATCGGAATTCTCGGTAACACTCTGTTAGGTAACTTCTTTTCTATGTTTTCCAACTTTTTGTTTATGCTGTCCAATGTGTTAAAAAAATTGTCTGCCAAACTTATCTTTTCGCTTACAACGGAAACTTTATTATAAAATTCTTCGATTTTTGTTAACTGTTTTTCTATATCGAGTTTTTCCAATTCTTCAAATTTTTGTTGCATCTTTTCAAAGTTGGCAATATTCTTTTTTACACCTTGAATTGTAGTGTTTATTGAATCTACCGTTTTCCTTATATTTTCCAACGGTTCAACCGACTTTTTGGCAGTTTCAACTTTTTGTAATATAGCAACAATTTGTTCATAATTGTTCTTCAACTCAACAGTTTTTTTGTTTAGTTCGTTAATGGTTTCTATGGTTAAATTAAGTTCTTCAAACCTGTTAAGAGCTTGAGAAATTTCCGCAGCATATTTTTTAAGTTCGTTTACTTTGTTTATAAAATCACTCATCGGTTAACTCCTTTACTATTTTTGTTGTTGAATTTTCTATTTTTGTGTATATGTTTTTTAGTTCATAAATTTTGTAGTCGAAATATTTGTCTATTTCCTGTTTTGCAAAATCATATTTATCGTAAAGTTGTTCGATGTTTAATTTTTTTGCAAACAAAACTTTTTCAAAATCTTCAAAATTGTTCTGATACAAACTCATAATAGAATATAGCTCAAAATTATAATCTTTTTCATAATATTTTTTTGCAAGGCCGTATTGTTTATAAGAAAACAATAAATCTGCTTTTTCGTTATAGTTCATGTTCGGTTCCAACAAAAATTTGTTGCAAATTTCTATCATGCTTTTTGTTTCATCAATATTATATTTTGTTACTTTTTCAAAATGTTCTTTTGCTTTTTCAAATTCTTCGTTGTTAAAAAAGTTCAATGCTTTCAAATAATATCTTTCGTCGGTCGCTTCATTCAAACTTAACGAAATTTCGTTTATGTTGTTTATGGTATCGATTAAAGTATATTTAATTTCGTATTTATTCATTTTCGAAACAATATCGTTTATCAGTTCAATATCGTTTTTTTCTTCCAATAAATAAATGTTGTGTTCTCCTCTTGTGATGGCAACATAAAACTGGTTAAAATAAAAGTCATAATTTCTGTCTTTTTTCCAATCATAATTATAAAAATTTTGGAATATTGAAAAATAGTCCGACAACACATTGTAAGTTATAATGTTGGGATATTCTCTGCCTTTAATTTCCGATACGGTAAAAATGTTTGCAAGGTGCGGAAACTCTTTTTTCAGCGACTCTTTTTTTTGTTCGTCGGAAACTATTATTGCAACATCAAGGTCTTTGTTCTCAAGTCCGTTAAAAAGTATTTTTTTGTTGCTGTCGCTGTATTTTATTATTCCGAACTTTCCCGCATTATTGTTTCTTGTAATTTCGGGCACTTTATCTTCGTGGTGCCTTGCAGGCAACTTTTCGTCTCTTATTTCGTTAACCAAATTTATAAGTTTTGTTATGTCGGTGGAATTTCTGAAATTTTCGTTTAATCTTGTTTTAAATGCTTTTACCGCGTTATCGTTAAACAATTTTTCAAGTCGACCGATTTTAAAAAATGTCGGGTTTATTACCTGGTTCGGATCACCTGTAAAAATAAGACCTTTCTTGTCGGACAATAAGAAAAGCATGTAAATTTGAACTTCGGTTAAATCTTGAATTTCGTCAACTATAATGTAATCGTATTTTATGTTTTTTGTTTCTATGGTAGTGCAAAGATCGAATGCAATATCGTTCATGTCGAACATGTTTCTGTTTTGCAACCATTTATTATATTCCAATGTAAGGTTATACAATGTTTCTCTGTCTTCTTTGTTGAATGCTTTATAATCGTCCGGAATTTTTTCGTCACTGTTAATATAAGAATTTTTATTGATAATATTGTTTATTAGTCCGTTTTGTTTTTTTAGTTTTCTGTCCCAATTAACATACATAGAACCTTTCAATATTCCGCAAATTTCACTGTAAATTAAATTTTTATTTTCTCTTATAAACTTTTGATATTTTTTGTTTCTTGTATCCAAAAATTCTTTTTCAAAACGGGCGGCACTTTGAATAATGTTTGTATCTAAAATTTTTTTGTTTTCGTATTTATTTTCAAGCAATAAACAAAGATCTTTAAAAATTTTTATGTCTACGGATGAATCGTTAACCTTTTCTTCGACAAAATTTCTTAACCCTTCCGAATATGTAACATAAAGAATCTTTTTTTCGTTGTTATATTTTTTTTGCAACTCTTTTATTACTTGAATAGAAATAACAGTTTTACCGCTGCCTGCAATTCCCGAAAGAATGCTTGGAAGTTTAAGTTGCATATCTTTACTGTGCAACGAAAAATTTTGTTTTATGGTTAACACTTCCTGTCTGTTTAAATCTTTAAAAGTTGTTTGTGTATCTTCAACAATTGTGTCAACCTGTTTATCGTTTGTATCAATGAAATCTTGTTGAATATAGTTGTTCTTATCCAGGAAAAAAGCTTTATCTTGTTGTTGGTCATGCTTTGCTATAAAAAATAAAAGCAGTGTATTATAAATGTCTTGATTGGAATAATATTGATTAAAACAGTAATCGTTTTGTAAAGGATAATCGGAAAGCATCATACAAATAATTCTGTCGCTGCCCAAATCTATCGCACCGACTTTATTTGTTCCTTTAAACTTTTTGAATCCGAAACTGTTGAAAGCGTAAAGTTCGTTAACCGAAACCTGTTGAAGTTTTTGTATTAACGAGTTAAATCTGTCGATATCGTTATACTTTTTTAATTGTTTTTCCAGTTTGGTTGTAATAAATATGTTCATTCGGTTACCTGAATATTTATAATTAAACATTATATTAAATATTATCGGTTTTTTTAATAATTTGATATACTTATAAAAAATATTTTAATTAAAGAAGGAAAAAATAAAAATGAAAAAGTATTATATTACAACACCGATTTATTATGTTAACGACAGACCTCATATAGGTCATGCTTATACTACAATAGCCGCAGATATCGCTGCCCGTTGGAAAAGACTTCAAAATAACGAAGTTTATTTTTTAACCGGAACGGATGAACACGGTGCAAAAATTTGTCAGTCCGCACAAGCTAAAGGAGTTACACCGAAACAACTTTGTGATGAAATGAGCGGATACTTTCAAGAGGCCTGGAAACTTTTAAATATATCTAACGACGGTTTTATAAGAACGACAGACAAATTTCACGAAGAAACAGTTCAAATGATAATGCAAAAACTTTACGATAAAGGTCTTATATACAAAAAACAATATGAAGGTTTATATTGTGTAGGTTGCGAAAAGTTTATTGCGGAAAAAGATTTGGACGAAAACGGTTGTTGCCCGGATCACAAGAAAAAACCCGTGGTTCAATCCGAAGAAAATTATTTTTTCAAACTTTCACAATTTAACGAACAACTTATAGACATGATAGAAAATCCCGCAAATCCTAACCATATAGATGTTTTACCGGAACAAAGAAGAAACGAAATATTGGGAAAATTAAGATTGGGGCTTGAAGATATAAGTATTTCGAGAGCCGCTCTTGATTGGGGTATTCCGTTACCTTTCGATAACAGTCAAACTGTATATGTTTGGGTGGATGCTTTAATCAACTATGTTTCTGCTATCGGATACAAAGATAACAAAGAAATGTTTTCTAAATACTGGCCTGCGGATATACATTTAATGGCAAAAGATATTTTGTGGTTCCACAGTGTAATTTGGCCTGCACTTTTAATGGGTGCGGATATTCCGGTACACAAAAGAGTTTATGCTCACGGATTTTTTACAATTAACGGAGACAAAATGTCTAAAACGTTGGGAAATGTTATTACACCTGCTCAACTTGTAGAAAAGTTCGGTGTGGATCCTGCAAGATATTTGGCGGTATCTTTAATACCGTTCGGTCCCGACGGCGACATTTCCATGGAAGCGCTTACAAAAAAATATAATGTTGATTTGGCAAACAATTTGGGTAACCTTGTTTCAAGAACAAACAAAATGGCGGAAAAATATTTTGAAGGTAAAGTTCCTAAAACCGATATTGAAGATAACTTAACAAAAGAAGTAGCAAAAATTTTAAATAACGGTTACGGACTGTCAATCGAAAATATGCAGTTCCATAAAGCATCGGAAACTTTACAGCAGGCAATAACATTAATTAACCAGCAAATAGAACAGGATGCTCCTTGGAAACTTGCAAAAACAGATACTAAAAAACTTGCGGATTGCATGTATTGCTATTTTCAGGCAACGGATTTAATAGCATTACATTTAATACCGTTTATGCCTACACTTTCCGAAAAGATTTGGCAATTAAACGGCGGAAACGGTAACATTATTGATGTTGCAAAAAAATATTTTGAAGATAAAGTGTTACCGAAAGAAGGTTTTTCACCGAGCGATACGAAACTCGGGAAATTCGAAATTCTGTTCCCGAGAATACAAACAGAAAATGTATAATTTATAATGTACAATGAACAATGTACATAAATAAAAATAAAAGGAGAAAAAAAGAAAAAATGAAAAAAAGTTTGTTGGCATTGCTTTTGGCGGTAGCACTTGCAGCACCTGTTTTTGCAGCAGAAAAGAACATGTGGGTAGGCGGAAGTTTCGGTTATGCATCCGTTAATAATGATTTATATGATGGAGCTATCACTACATCTTCAACAGCATGGTCTGTTGAACCGGAATTTGGTTGGACCATAGTTGACAGATGGGATATCGGTTTGGACTTTGAATATTCTTCTGGAAGAGTTACTCAATTTTATGGTTTAGATATCGGTAAAACATTGTCTCCTTCCCTACCGTTCTCAGGATTTTTCTCTGCTGATGCTAAAACAACGGCAATAGCACCTTTTGTAAGATATTATTTAGCAAAGATAGCAGGTGTCGATATTATTTTGAAAGGTTCTTTTTTCTATGCAAAAACAGATCTTGATGTTATAGAAAATGGTGATGTACCTACCATAGGAGTTACCGGTTATGGAATTAGTATTGCACCTATAATTTCTTACAGTATAAACGAAACATGGTCAATCGGTGCTAAACTTAACTTTGCTGAACTTACTTTTGTTCATGTAGATGTGGATGAAGATTTTATAAAGGTTAAAGCAGATGAATTCGGTTTTAATTTGAACAACGGTTCTTTAATAAGTGTAGGTATAGTATACCACTTCTAATACCACAATTAGAATATATAAAAGAGCAGAGATTTTTTTCTCTGCTCTTTTTTTTGTCATTAAACCTTTCAACTATTCACCCATTCACCTCTTCACCTGCCTTTCCGTCGTTGTCGTTTCCATCCCTCCATCCTTCTATACCTCCATACCTCAAAAATGGTATAATATTAAACCATAAAATAATAATCGGAGAAAAAAGATGTTAATAGATTCTCATGCACATACTACCGATGCACATTTTGATGCCGACAGACAAGAAGTGTTAAACAGAGCATTCAGCAGCGGACTAAAATATATTTTGGAAGTAGGTTGCGAACCGCCGTTATGGGATAAGGTAGCCGAACTTTCCAAACAGGAAAAAATTTATTCCATGTTCGGTTTACATCCTCAAGATGCAGACAAATTTAACGAAGAGTTATTTAATAAATTAAAATCTTTGTTAAGTGACAAAAAATGTGTTGCTGTCGGTGAAATCGGTCTTGATTATCATTACGAAGGTTACGATAAACAGTTACAAAAAGAACTTTTTGTTAAACAAATAAATTTGGCACTTGAAATAAATAAACCTATATGTGTACATTGCAGAGATGCTTACGATGATATGGTGGAAATATTTAAAACATTTAAACAGTTGCCTAAGGGTGTAATACATTGTTTTTCTGGCAGTTACGAACAGGCAAAAGTTGTTGTTGATATGGGCTTTTTAATCGGTATAGACGGACCGTGCACTTATCCGAAAAGCAATAAACTAAAAAGAGTTATAGAAAATGTTTCGTTAGACAAAATTTTGGTTGAAACCGATTGTCCGTATCTTGCACCGCAACTTTACAGGGGAACAAGAAACGAACCTTCTTATGTAGTTGAAGTTGCAAAAAAAATAGCGGAAGTAAAATGTGTTCCGTTTGAAGATGTTTGTAATATAACGACAAACAACACAATAAAGTTGTATAATTTAGAAAATAGTTGAAAGGGTGAAGGGGTTAAAGGTTGAAAGGTTTGTTGTAAAAATCGCGGAGCGATTTTTAAGGAGTTTAGTATGGCACAGTATTCTTATGTATATGCAAATAATTTGTATCTTAATATAACCAATCGTTGTATGATGGCATGTCCTTACTGCATAAAACACAAATGGGCAGGAAAATTCAGGGGAAATTCTTTAAGATTGGATAAAGAACCTACTGTTGAACAGGTAATAGAATCTATAGGCGACCCCACAAAATACGGTGAAATAATATTTTGCGGTTACGGGGATGCTCTAATAAGGTTACCGGAAGTTATAGAAATATCCAAATGGTTAAAAAGTAAAAATGTAACCGTAAGAATAAACACTGCCGGTCTTGCCAACAGATATTACGGTAAAAACATATTACCGCAACTTAAAGGTTTAATAGATGTTATTTCAATAAGTCTTAACGGTTCAAACCCGCAGGAACATAACAAAATAAATAATCCTATGTTTAAAGAAGAATCGTTTAACGAAATTTTAAAGTTTGCGCAAGCCGCAAAAGAATATATTCCTACCGTAGTTGTTACGGCGGTGGAACTTCCCGGGCTTGATGTATCGAAAGTTAAAGAAGTAGTAAAACCGTTAGGGGTACACTTTAGAGTAAGACCGTATTTAGACGAGTATGAAGAATATTGAGATAAAAAAGTTTGTCAGACTTTTATATATTCCGATAATAATTTTATTAATAACTTTTATATTAAATACAAACTCTGTACTATCTAAAAAAAGTTGTATTATGGTTGACGGTAAAATCATACCGATACAGTACGACAAAAATAAAATATTAAAAGATATTTTACAGGATAACAACATAGTATTAGGTGAAAACGATATTGTATATTCTCCTTTGGATAAACCTGTAAAACCGAACTCAAAAATAAAAATAGTAAGAGTGAACAAAGTAAAATCGAAAACGGCAAGCAAAACGGATTTCAGACCTACATGGCACAAAATATACAATTCTAACTTAAGAAAAGTTGAGTTGCAAAAAGGTATAGTAAAATATACCGATTCGGACATAACACAAGTTTTTCACGACTCGAAACTGGAAAGTATTGTATACGATAAACAGTTGTCATATTCAATAAGTTTTTACAGATTGTTGTTGTTGGATAAAAATAATAACATAGAAAAAATATACGATTTATCCAAAGCCAAAAGAATGAAAATGGTGGCAACGGCATATTATCCGGGAGATCCTTTAGCCTGGAAAGACGGAACAATAACTTTTTTGGGACAAAAAATGCAAAGAGGTATAGTTGCCGTTGATCCGAAAGTTATACCGTTAAGAACAAGACTGTATATTTCCGGTTACGGTTACGGATACGCAGGTGATACTGGTTCTGCGATAAAAGGTGACAGAATAGATTTGGGCGTAAATAATGCCGAAGAAGAAAAGTCGTGGATGTTTAGAGAAGTTACGGTATATATTCTTGAAAAATCCAATACTTGGTAAGGTGAAAAAATGATAAAAGATATGATATTGTTCGGTAAAATTTTGTATGAACAAGGGCTAAACCATTCTCATTCCGGTAACATAAGTATAAGAGACGGTAATGAAATACTGATAAAAAGGCACGGTGCGATGTTGGGCTATCTTACAAAAAAAGATATTGTCAGAATAAATTTAAACAATGACAAAAAAGATAAACTTGCATCGCTTGAAGCTAAAGTTCACAGAGCAATATATTTGAAAAATTCCGAAATTAAAGCTATTGCTCACGGTCACACAATATATGCTACGGTGTTATCGTTGCATAATAAAGTTATAAAACCTATAGACAGCGAAGGTCGGCTTTATTTACCGCAAATTCCCGTACTTGATTGTAAAGAAACTATAGGTTCGGATGAAGTGGCAAAAAAGATTCCCGAACTTATATCAAAATACAAATGTGCAATTATAAAAGGGCACGGTGCTTTTGCCGCAGGTAAAAATTTGGAACAGGCAAGCATGTATCTTTCCGTAATAGAAAATGCATCGAAAATTTTATATTTGAGTAAAGTATATAAACAATTCAGCCGATAAAATTAACATTATGAAAAGTATGTAAAATTTTATATAATGCATATTGAAAATATTTGGTAAAGTGCGATTAAAATGCAGATAACATTAAAACCCGTAAAATCTTCGACAAAAGTATTTAAATATTTAGAAAAAAAAGGCTTGATTTCCGTACTGAAACCTACGGATAAAGCTCTTAAAACAAGAACAAAAACAGGAACGGTTGATATATTATATACATCAAATAAAAGGTTCGGTTCGCACAGATTGATGTGTATAGGTAAAAGAACAAAAAAAGTTCAACTGTGTTACCATTTTGATAACGAAGATTTTATATTTATAAATCCGGGAAATATTGATTATCAAAAACTTTATTTGGTATTTGCTTTAGATAAAATAGATGTTTTCAGTAAAAAATTGTCTAAAAATTTGTTAAGCAGTAAAGATTTTGTTGCCGTTGAAATTGTTTATAATGATCCGAATTTAAGTTTTTTTACAATGTTGAAAAAGACAGTTCATTGTGAAGTTGTAAAGGATGAAGACAAACAACATCCGGTATTTTTTGTTACCGAATCTTCTGACTTAAAAAATAACAAAATTAAACATAAAGATTTAACTATAACGGTGGGAGATTAAAATGCAGGAAATGTTAGTTAATTTATTAGTGCCTATAATAACGGGTATTGTGTATTTCGTTATGGCAATTGAAGTTATAAGAGTAAGCAGAATAAGAAAGTTTATGTTCGGTGAAATAGGATACCAAAAATTGTTTGCCGCATTTGTAATGTTCGGTATATATTTTATTACAAGACCGTTACAAAATATTATAGGTCCGCACCCTTGGCCGATGATTATAAATTCTGCAAGACAATTCTTTATTATGGGAATAATCGCACCTTCGATTTTTGTAGGAATTTTGCATTGGGTTCCGGGAAAAAGCGGTGCGCCGAAATCTTCTGTTGTTGCAGCTTACGGAATAGGAATTTTGATGGGTATAATGTTTGCTCTTATAAATTCAATTGCGGTTGACGGTTCAAAAATTATTGCAACTGTTGGAAATATTCATTTGTACGATGCAACATGGTTTTCCGGTGATTCCAAAATACAGTTGATAATGGTTCACCTTATTTGTCAGTTGGTTTCTCCTGTAGGACTTATTCTTCTTGCCGCCGCATTTGTAAGGCACAGAAGACACAACTACATGTTAGGACACATTTACACTAAAATGAAAACGAAATGGAGATACCTTGAAACAGGTCTTATAATATTGCCCGGATCGTTTTTGTTATCTGGCTTTTTTGCAATGTTCGGAAGATATTACACTTATTTGTGGTGTATATATTTTGTCGGAGCAATTATAGCGGGTTTTTTTGTATTGTACAGCATAAAGTTGGCACCGAGAGAAAAACCTGCCGACCTTATATAAATAAAATCATAAAGTGATTTTATTTATGTTGAATAGGTGAAAGGGTTAAAGGGTGAAAGGCTTGTTGTAAAAATTAGATTTTTGCAAAGCAAAAATACATTAAACTATTCACCCATTCACCGGAGCGAAGCTCGTTCAACCTTTCAACTAAAAATTATAAAATAATTTTTATAAATTGGAGTATAGCATGTCATATTTAGTTTTAGCAAGAAAATTTAGGCCTACGACTTTTGATGAAGTTATCGGTCAGGACCATATATCACAAACTTTAAAAAATGCAATTAAAGAAGATAAAGTTGCTCATGCTTATTTATTCAGCGGTCCCAGAGGTACGGGTAAAACAACTATGGCAAGAATTTTTGCCAAAGCTCTTAACTGTAAAGAAGGTCCTACCCCGGAACCGTGCGGAAAATGTCAAAATTGTATTGAAATAGCAAAGAACCAAAGTATAGATGTTATGGAAATAGATGCCGCATCAAATACGGGCGTAGATAATATAAGAGAAATAAGAGAAAATGTTAAGTTCGGTGCGACATCTTCGAAATATAAAATTTATATTATAGACGAAGTTCACCAGCTGTCTACAGGTGCATTTAATGCCTTACTTAAAACATTGGAAGAACCGCCTGAACATGTAATTTTTATTTTGGCTACAACGGAGCAACATAAAGTTCCTATAACAATTCTTTCAAGATGCCAAAAGTACAGATTCAGACTTTTATCTACAAACGAAATAGCAAAAGCAATAAAAAATATTGCTCAAAAAGATAACTTTGAAATCGAAGATGAAGCACTTAAAATAATAATAAATGCTTCCGGTGGTTCAATGAGAGATGCTTTAAGTTTGTTAGATCAGGCAATATCTGCAACTACCGGTAAAATAACCGAAGAATATATAAGAAATTTGATAGGACTTTTGCCGAAAGAAATAATATCCAAAACAATAGACTATATTGCACAAAACGATGTTGAATCGATAATGAAAATATGTAAACAGGTTTATGAAGACGGTTATAATGTTTTACAATTTGCAAGGGATTTAAGAGATCATTTAAGGCAACTTATGATATTTTCCGTAAACCCTGATCTTTCCGATGTTTCAACGGAAGATAAAAAATTGTACGACAGACAAAAAGTGTTGTTTCCGATATCAAGATTTATAAGAATGGGTAACTTAATATCCAAAGCTTTGGAAGAAATGAAATGGCACGATCAACCCAGAATGTTGTTGGAACTTTATCTTTTAAAAATGGCGGAACCGTACTACAATGTTGCCGAACTTATCAGCAAAATAAACGAGTTAGGTAAACACAATCTTGCAAGTATGCCTGAACTAAAAGAAGTGAAAGTTGAAAAAATTGTTACAAATAATGAAATATCACAACCTGCTGCAATAAACGAGCCGGTTGAAGAAGATACTGTTGTAACAATGGCGGACTCTTTTGACTACGATTTAATGGGATTATGGAAAGAAATAGTTGCCGAATTTTCAAGGAAACATCCTATGTCTGCCCAAACTTTAAAAGATGCTACGGTTAAAGAATTAAATGCAAACACATTTCAAATTGCAGTTCCGAGTCCTTTATCTTTAAATATGATAAAAATGCATCAGGAAACTATACAAAAACTTATGACAAGAAAAAGCGGAAGAGAAATAAAAGTTTCTATGGTGCTTGATGAAATTGCACAAAAAGGCGGAGTTATAAAAGAAGATATAAAAATCGAAACCGAAGAAGAACAACCGGCACGGGAAAAATTTGTTGTAGTTGAAGATTTTAAAGAAACGGCAAAAACCGCCGTTCCTTCAAAAATAGAAAGTATCGCAAAAAAGTTCGGCGGAATTGCAGTAAAAAAAGCTAAAGACAGCGCCAAATCGGGCGATAACGAAAAATCTGACGGAAGTTCCGATACGGAAACGGAAGAATAATAAATGAACAGACCTCAAACAGTTGAAAAAATGATAGAAGTTGTAAAAAAATTGCCCGGCGTAGGCCCGAAAATGGCTGAAAGGTTATGTTATCACATATTAAAAATGTCCGATGTGGAAGCAAAATCTTTTGTTGAGGCAATACAAAATGCAAGGCAAAAGGTTAAAGTATGCTCTATATGTTACAATTTAAGCGAATCCGATCCTTGCCCGATATGTTCCGATAATACAAGGAATAAAGAACTTTTATGTGTTGTTGAAAGTCCGCAGGATTTAATAGCCGTAAGTAAAGTAAAAAACGAAGATTATAACGGATTGTATTTCGTGTTGGGCGGTGCATTATCTCCGCTTGATGCCATAGGTCCCAAAGATATAAGAATTAACCAACTTATTACCAGATTAAAACAAGACAGTATAAAAGAAGTTATACTTGCCACGGATATGGATTCCAAGGGGGAAACAACTGCGGTTTATCTTGCCCAGTTAATAAAACCGTTGGGTATAAAAGTTTCAAGGCTCGGTTACGGTATGCCTGTAGGCGGCGATATCGAATATGCCGATGAAGTTACCATTTCAAAAGCTATTGCCGGCCGAAAAGAAATGTAAGTAAAAAACTAAAAAAGTTATACTAATCTAAATTCATTGACATATAATTTATAAACAGATAAAATTTTATCTATAAAAATTGTCGAAATTGTGCAGTTTGCCGATAAGAGAGTTTTATATATGAAAATGGTATAAAATTCTTCTTATCAGTGTTCTTTTTTGTATATAAAATCGCAAACAAAATATTAAATTTCGCAAAAGGAGTAGAAGATGTCAAAGATGATTGAAGTTCGTTGGCATGGTAGAGGCGGACAAGGTGCAAAAACCGCAGCTCTATTATTTGCACAAGCTGTTTTATCAACCGGAAAGTATATCCAAGCTTTTCCGGAATACGGTCCTGAAAGAATGGGTGCACCTGTTCAATCTTTCAACAGAGTTAGTGATGAACCTATTACAGTTCATTGCTCTGTTACGGAACCGAACTATGTTGTTATTTTGGATCCTTCATTGATAGAAGCCGTAGATGTTACCGAAGGTGTGGGAACACAAGGTAAAGTTATTGTTAATACCTCTTTTTCAGCAGAAGAAATGGCAAAAAAACTCGGTATTGCAAAAGAGCAGGTTTATGTTGTAGATGCATCAAAAATTTCAAATGAAACAATAGGTCAAAACAGACCTAATACTCCGATGTTAGGTGCTTTGGTAAAAGTTATCGGCACACTCGATATCGAAGGTGTTTTGAAAGATACAAGAGCAAAACTCGAAGTTAAATTCAGAAGCAAACCAGAAGTTATTGACGGAAACATTACTTCAATACAAAGAGCATATGACGAAGTAAAAAATTCATAATTTGTAAAAAAACAGATTCAAATATATGGAGAATAAAATGAAAAACGAAGAAAAAAAACCTACAGCTGCAGAACTTCCTGCAGGTGGAATAGTAGAAGCTGGAACAGCAGCTCAGTTTAAAACAGGTCCTTGGAGATCCATTAAGCCTGTATGGAGCAAAGAAAAATGTAAAGCTTGTATGATTTGCTGGATATATTGCCCGGATGCATCAATACAAGTAGCAGACGGTAAAGTTACCGGTATAGATTATGACCATTGCAAAGGTTGCGGTATTTGTTCTAAAGAATGTAAGTTCGGCGCAATAACAATGGAAGCGGAAAAGAAATAATTTAAAGAAAATTTTAAAGGGGTAAATAATAATGGTAAAGCCAATATTTTCTAAAGGAAAAATAGTTGCCAAAACTGGTAACGAAATGATGGCAGAAGCTATGAGACAAATAGCTCCTGATGTTGTTGCTGCTTATCCTATAACGCCGGCAACAGAAATAGTTCAAATATTTTCACAATTTGTAGCAGACGGTAAAGTTCCTACGGAATTTGTTGCGGTGGAAAGTGAACATTCCGCAATGTCAGCAACAATTGCAGCATCTGTTGCAGGTGCAAGAGCAATGACGGGAACATCATCACAAGGTTTTGCTTTAATGTGGGAAATGCTTTATATCGCAGCAGGTTTAAGACTTCCTATCGTTATGGCAGAAGTTAACAGAGCATTGTCTGCTCCTATTAACATTCACGGTGATCAATCGGATACAATGGGTGCAAGAGATGCAGGTTGGATACAAATTTATTCGGAAGATCCTCAAGAAGCTTATGATAATATGATTCAATCGGTAAGAATCGCAGAAACCGCAAAGTTACCTACAATGGTAACAACAGACGGATTCATTATTTCTCACTGTATGGCAGCTGCGGAAGTATATCCTGATGAAGACGTAAAAGAATTTGTAGGTACATATAAACCTGAAAGATATTTGTTGGATTATAAGAGACCTTTCACATTGGGTTCAATCGAAATGCAGGATTATTATTTCGAACACAGATATCAGTTGGCACAAGCACAAAGAGATGCCAAGAAGATTATTCTTGATGTAGCAAAAGATTTCAAAAACAAATTCGGCAGAGAATACGGATTTTATGAAAAATATAAAATGGACGATGCTGAAGTTGCTATCGTTACAATCGGTTCCGCGGCAGGAACAACAAAAGCAGTTATTAACGAATTAAGAGAAAAGGGAATAAAAGCAGGTCTTATAAAAATAAGAATTTTCAGACCTTTCCCTGCAGACGAAATTGCAAAAGATTTAGCTAATGTTAAAGCATTGGCAGTGTTGGACAGAGCAGATTCTTGCTCAGGCACATTTGCACCGGTATATTCAGATGTTGTAGCAGCTATGTATGCTAACGGCGTAACCGGTCCTAAAACAGAAAACTATGTATACGGTTTGGGCGGAAGAGAAATCGATATGACCCACATTGCAGATGTTTTCAAACATTTGGACGAAGTTGCAAAAGGTAAAGCTCAAGCTTCAAAAACAGTTGAATATATTAATGTAAGAATAAAATAATAAATTAGGAGAATATAAAAATGGCAAATTTAAAAGAATTAAGTAAAAATGCCGAAAGAGTTACAGGCGGTCACAGACTTTGTGCCGGTTGTGGTGCAGGTGTTGTTGCAAGACAAACTCTTATAGCAGCTGAAAATATGCCTGTTGTTGTTGTAAGTGCAACGGGTTGTTTGGAAGTTTCAACTTCAGTATTTCCTTACACAGCTTGGAAAACTCCGTTTTTCCACAGTGCATTCGAAAACTCCGCAGCTACATGTTCCGGAGTAGAAGCAGCATACAAAAGTTTAATAAGACAAGGCAAAATAAAAGATGAACCTATCAGATTTATAGCATTCGGCGGTGACGGCGGAACCTATGATATCGGTTTACAATCATTGTCGGGAGCTATGGAAAGAGGTCACAGAATGCTTTATGTTTGCTATAACAACGAAGCATACATGAACACAGGTATTCAAAGAAGCAGTGCTACACCTCAAGGTGCAAGTGCAACTACATCACCTGTAGGTAAAGTTAAACAAGGTAAAGAACAACCTAAAAAAGATTTGACTGCAATAATTGCAGCTCACAATGTTCCTTATGCAGCACAAGCTATAATCGGTGATTTCAACGATTATATTACAAAAGTTCAAAAAGCTTTGAACACAGACGGTCCTACATTTATCAATGTATTAACACCTTGCAGACTCGGTTGGGGATGCAAACCTGAAGATTCAATGGAAATGGTAAGACTTGCTGTTGATACATGCATTTGGCCTGTTTATGAAGTAGTAAACGGTAAATACAAAATGACAAAGAAACCAAGAGGCGGAAAGAAACTTCCTGTTGGCGAATTCTTCAAATATCAGTCAAGATTCAAACATTTGTTAAAACCTCAAAATGCTGAATTGTTGGCTAATATTCAAGCAGATGTTGATGCAAAGTGGGAGAAGATTTGCAACCTCTGCGGCGAAGAAGTTATAAAATAAATAAGGCTACAATATAACAAAAAAACTGCATATTTTTGATTACACTTTTGTGTTTTAAAATCTTATGTACCGCTTCGCTAATGTACACCGCAATTTTAAAACACTTCAGTTCACCGACAAACTATGCAGTTTTTTTATGCCCTTATATTTTATTGGTAAAGTTAAAAATATATTTTTGAAATGCAAGAGTTTATGTGCTATTCACGCACATGGCGCTCTTGCATTTCTTCATTTCATCTCAAAATCTAAACTATTTTCCTGCCCTTACATTTTATTGGTAAATTTAAAAATATGATATAAAATCTACATATTGCCTAAAAATTTATTTCATAAATTTTTAAAAGGTATAATCTTCAGTCGGCAAATATTTCGTTATAGCTTAAAATTTTAAAATCCTTTGATTGCTAAGAATAATGTATAAAAATATTTTGTCATTGCGAGCCGACTTGTCGGTGTGGCAATCCATCCGTTTTGTCATCCCGCACTTGATGCGGGATCTCGTTGTTTGTTGTCATTCCGGACTCCGATCCGGAATCTATAAAAAATTGTGCCGCAGGCACTCCGAAAACTTTTCACCCTTTCACCCATTCACCTCTTCACCTGTCTTTCCGTCGTTGTCGTTTCCATACCTCTATACATCCATTCCTCCATCTCTCCATCCCTCCATTTTTCCGTCGTTGACAATAAACACAATAAATAATAAAATAAATAAACATCGTGGTAAAACAAAAAAAGGAGGCAGTAAATGAAAAAGTTGTTAGCAGTAGTATTGTTGGCAGCAGCAATGGTAGCACCTGCATTTGCAGCAAAAGGAGATATGTCCGTAAATGCAAAGTTGGGTTTGGGAGTAAACAATAATGTTTTTGCAGATATTAGTGCAATTGGTGGACCTGGTTTTGATTACAAATTTGATATGGAAATGCCGGTTTCGTTAGGCGCAGAATTTTTTTACGGATTAATGGACAACTTGTCTGTAGGTTTAGGTGTAAATTATGGTCTTGATTCAAAATCAAAAAGTAAAGATTTTATGCCTTTGAAAGTTGGAACAACAAACATTTATGCAGCAATAAAACCCGAGGCAAAAATAGATTCAAATATTTTCTCAAGCATATATTTAATCGGTCAAATCGGTTTGGCTATGGGAAGAGCAGAAATTGATGCTTCCGGTGCACCGTCATTAGATATTAAGAGCGGCTTATATTTAGGTTTCGGTATAGGAACAACGATAATGGATTGTATAATTGTAGAACTTGTATGTTCATCTGCTAACTTAACATTGGAAAAAGGTTCTATGTTCCCCCCTGTAGATATGGATGTACAATATACTGCAACAACAATTAATGTAGGTTACAAATTTGCATTGTAAGCAGTTTGTGGCTTGTAGTTTAATATAAATTTTATGAAACAAAATTTTACCGAAAACTATAAACTGTAAGCTCTAAGCTATAAGCAAAAAATTATGAAATAATTTTTTATATAAGGAGAAAAAAATAATGAAAAAAAGTTTATTGGCTTTAATATTAGCAGTAGCACTTGTAGCACCTGTATTTGCACAAAAAGGAGATAAATCCATAAATGCAAAATTAGGTTTAGGTGTAAATAATGATTTAAGTACAAGTTATGATGATATGCCGGATGGTATGGGAATGAGCATCAAAACGGAAATACCTGCCATTTCTTTAGGAGCAGAATTCTTTTACGGATTAATGGACAATTTGTCTGTAGGTGCAGGTATAAGTTACGGCCTTAAAGCAAATGCTAAAGAGATAGAAGGTGAAAAGCCTGAAATTGGAGTAACAAATTTTTATGTAGCGGTAAAACCTGAAGCAAAAATAGAATCTGATATTTTTACAAGCATATATTTAATAGGACAAATCGGAGGAAGCAGTGTATCTATGGAAGCAGCAGGCGAGTCCAGAACTGCTGATATGGGTATATATTTAGGTTTCGGTGCAGGAACAATAATAAAAGATAATTTTATAGTTGAATTATTAATATCTTCATCTAACGGCAGTGTGAGTGAAGACGGAATGTCAGGAGATATACAATATACTGCAACGACTATTAACATTGGTTATAAATTCGCTCTATAATAAACAAACAGAAATATTTTAGTTACAACTTCAAATTCCCGAGCTTCATGTACCGTTTCACTTTCGTACACTACAGCTCGGGAATTTTTTGTTTCACTCACAAATATTTTTTTTCTCTCTCTCTATCCTTACATTTTGTTAGTAAAGTTAAAATTTTAAAAAGCAGTTGTTTGTCATTGCGAGGCAACTTGTTGCCGTGGCAATCCATCCGTTTTGTCATCCCGCACTTGATGCGGGATCTCGTTGTTTATTGTCATTCCGGACTCCGATCCGGAATCTATAAAAAATAAAAAATCTTTATAACTTCTAATCATCCAATCTTCTAAATTCGTTGTTCCGTCGTTGACAATAAACATGTAAAATATATAGAATAAAACAAAGTTGTAGTAACTTTAAAAAAGGAGGCAGTAAATGAGAAAGTTGTTAGCAGTAGTATTGTTGGCAGCAGCAATGGTAGCACCTGCATTTGCAGCAGAAAAAGGCAGTATGGAAATTGACGGAAAATTGGGAGTTCTTTTTAGCCCTACAATTAACGGTGAAGCAAGTTTTATGGGAGAAACTAGGGATCAAGATGTTGATTTAAAATCCACAGTTTCTTTGGGAGCAGATTTCTTCTATTATGTTGATCCTCAAATTGCATTAGGTTTCGGTTTGGAATATGTTATTCCAAGTGAAGTGGATGAAGATGGAGCAGTCGGATCTTCAAAAGTAGGAACAACAAATCTTTTTGTTCAGGCAAAATATGATATTGCCTTGAATAATGATGTGTTCAACAATATTTATCCTATAGCTCAAGTAGGTTACGGTATAAATAGTGTAGATATTGATACTGATGAAGGTTCTATAGATACAAAGAACGGATTATATTGGGGAATAGGTTTGGGAACAACAATAAAAGAAAACTTTTTAGTTGAATTATTCTATTCTTTCACTTATGGAAAATGGGAACCTGAAGGAGCTCCTTTTACAATTGATACAACATATAAAGCTCTTAAATTGAAAGTAGGTTATAAATTTAGTATTTAATTCATTACAATAAAAAACAATTAAAGCACAGGAAGAATTTTTCTTTCTGTGCTTCTTTTTTTTGTTTTAGCGAAGCGACTTTATCTTTTGAATTATAACTTTGTATTTGGCTCAATCGAGTACCAATCGCTATACGTACACTTCATTTGCCAAATACTTCGTTCTAATTCAAAATATTGAAAGTCTTTGAACACCAAGAATAAGGTACAAAAATATTTTGTCATTGCGAGCCGACTTGTCGGTGTGGCAATCCATCCGTTTTGTCATCCCGCACTTGATGCGGGATCTCGTTGTTTGTTGTCATTCCGGACTCCGATCCGGAATCTATAAAAAATTGTGCCGCAGGCACTCCGAAATTGCTAATTACTAATTTCTAATTACTAATTGTTTTAATAATAATGTATAATTTAAGAAATAATTTCAAGGAAATACAAAATGTTAAAATTTAATTTTGAAGAACAATTAAAAAATACAATAAACAATTTTGCAAAATCTAAAGGAATAGAAGAACAAATATCTTTTGTTGTGGAAATTCCTCCTAAAAATATCAATGCGGACTTGGCTTTGAATGCTGCAATGATAATTGCAAAAAAAGTAAGAACAAATCCGAGAATTATAGCAACAGAACTTATAGAAATTATTTCCAAAGAATTTTCCGGCACAATAAAATTTGCCGAAATAGCAGGTGCAGGTTTTATAAATTTACATTTTACCGACGAATTTTTACAGCAGGAACTAAACAAAATATTATCTAAAAAACAAGATTATGCAAAACAGGAAAATGTAAACAAAGATAAAATTATGGTGGAGTTCGTTTCGGCCAACCCTACAGGCCCTTTACATATCGGTCACGGAAGAGGTGCCGCAATAGGTGATTCCCTTTCAAGAATATTAAAACATTTGGGCTACAATGTCGTTAAAGAATATTATCTTAACGATGTAGGTAACCAAATGAATGTTTTGGGCGAATCCACAAAAACAAGATACAGACAACTTAAAGGCGAAGATATACCGTTTTTGGAAGACGGGTATAAAGGTGAATATATAAAAGATATAGCTCAAGATTTAATAAACGAAGGTAAAAAGTTTGAAGAAATAGATTTTAAAAAAGAGTCTCATACAAGAATATTGGAAACAATAAAAAAAGATTTGGAACAGTTCAGGGTAAATTTC
The DNA here is from genome assembly GCF_002392975.1 of Candidatus Ruminimicrobiellum ovillum. Taxonomy (NCBI): domain Bacteria; kingdom Pseudomonadati; phylum Elusimicrobiota; class Endomicrobiia; order Endomicrobiales; family Endomicrobiaceae; genus Candidatus Ruminimicrobiellum; species Candidatus Ruminimicrobiellum ovillum. Next base: position 53,174 of record NZ_DGIC01000010.1, on the reverse strand, counting down.
GACAGTTGGTTTTCCGAATCTAAAATCGCTTCCGATAAAGATGAAAACGGTAAAACACAAGTAGATAATGTTTGCCAATACTTAAAAGAAAAAGGTGATGCTTTCGAACAAGACGGAGCATTGTGGTTAAAATCCACTTTGTACGGAGACGATAAAGACAGGGTTTTAAGAAGAACCGATGGAAGATACACTTATTTGGCATCCGATGTTGCATATCATAAAAACAAATACGAAAGAGAATTTGCTCAGGTTATAAATTTGTGGGGAGCGGATCATCACGGATATGTTGCAAGAATTATGGCGGCAATTCAAATGCTCGGTCAGAAAAAAGAGGCATTAAAAGTTATACTTTATCAGCTTGTAAGTTTGGTCAGGAACGGACAACCTGTTGCAATGTCTACAAGAAGCGGTGAATTTATAACACTTAAAGATGTCTTGGACGAAGTAGGAACGGATGCCTGCAGATTTTTCTTTTTGTTAAGAGCACCGGACTCACAACTTGAGTTTGATTTGGAACTTGCAAAAAAACAAACAAGCGAAAACCCCGTATTTTATGTTCAATATGTTAATGCAAGATGCCAATCTATTTTAAAAGATTATAAAGAAGATTCTTCAACCGCAAATTTAAGTTTGTTAAGCACAAAAGAAGAAAAAGATTTAATAAAAAAATTGATATCTTTCGAAGATACATTGCTTATATGCGACAAAACAAAAAGTCCGCACCATTTAACCACATACTTAATAGAAACTGCAGATATTTATCACAGATTCTATGAAAAGTGCAGAGTGTTGGGCGAAGATAAAGAACTTGAAAAAGCAAGAATACAACTGTTAAAAGCGGTATCGATTATAATTACTGTAGGGCTTGATTTGCTCGGTGTATCCGCACCGAATAAGATGTAAAAATTGCCGAATGCAATTTAGAAGAATAGAAGATTTGAAGTGAATAGGGAGAAAAAACATGAAAATAAAAAATGTATTAGCATTTTCGGTAGCGGTAGTGTTATTTTTTAGTATGTCCGTTTATGCAAAGAAGGCTCCTGAAGTTCAAACGATAAACAGAAATCCTATATTAAACAAATATCAAACCGATAAAAAAGTTCAAGAAGTAATATGTATAACTCCCGTAGAAAATACTAATGCAATTTTAAAAATGTATATAAAAGATAAAACCCAAGACAGCGGCTGGGACCTTATTTTAGCAACGGATGCTTTTATAGGAAAAAGAGGGTTAGGTAAAGAAAAAGAAGGGGATTTAAAGACTCCTATCGGAGAGTTTAACCCTACATTTGCTTTCGGTAAAAAAATGAATCCGGGAACAACTTTGAAATATATTGATATAACTAACGATATGTATGCATGTGACGAAGATTGTAAATATTATAACCAAATTATAGATGCAAGAAAAGCAAAACACGAATGTAAAGGTGAACACTTAATGGATTATATTCCTCAATATAATTATGCATTATGTATAGATTTTAATCCTAAAAATGTTTTTCCTAACGGTTCAAATATTTTTATTCATGTAAAAGGAAACAAAGATTATACCGCAGGTTGCATAGCCGTTGATGAAGAAAGCATGATGAAAATTCTTCAGAATACAACAAAGAAAACAAAGATAGTTATTTACGAATACGAACATCAATTCGGAGATTAAAATTTATTTTCCCACGCAGAATTTTGAAAATACGGTATGCAAAATATCTTCTTTTGCATCAATACCTAAAATTTCGTTTAAAGAATTTAATGCATTTTGTGTTTCAAAAGAAACGATTTCATCACTGTCACCTTTATTAATAAGTTCCAAAATTTTGTTTAAATGCTCCTGAACTTTACAAATCAGGTTGTATTGCCTTGTGTTTAGCAATACATTAGTGTTTTCTTCAATATCCGTTAAATTCATTAACTCAAAAATTTTGTTTAAGATAGTTTCTATAGGAGTTTTTGTTACCGTTGAAAAGTTTATAACCGTGTTTATGTTTGCAACTTTTTTAAGTTCGGTTAAAGAAATTTTTTGTTGTAAATCGGATTTATTTAAAACGACAATAGTTTTAGCTTGTTTGTCTTTTAATAAATTCGCGATTTGTTTATCGTTATCATCAAAGTCTATACTTGAATCTGTAATCCACAAAATTATGTCCGCAACTTCTATTGAAGATTTCGATCTTTCCTGTCCGATTTTTTCTATAGTGTTTGTTGTATGATATCTTATTCCGGCAGTATCTATAATCGTAATGGAAATTCCGTTATATTCTACCGTTTCTTCTATAGTATCAGTGGTTGTTCCGGCAATATCGGTAACTATTGCTCTTTGATATCCCAATATTGAATTAAGTATTGAAGATTTACCTGCATTGGGTTTTCCTACAATTGCGATTTTTATACCATTTGTTATAAGTTTACTTAAAGAATAAGAAGATATTAAATCGTTTAATTGAGAAATAATTTTTTGCATACTTTCTTTTTTCTGATCTCTTGTTAAAAAGTCTATATCTTCCTGCGGATAATCGAGCGATACTTCCAAATATGCAAACAATGTAGTTAAATCCTGTTTAATATTTTTTATTTTGTTAGATAGTGAACCTTGCAACGAATTCAGCGCAAGTTCCACCGATTTGGAATTTGAACTGTTTATAAGTTCGTTCACCGCTTCGGCTTCGGATAAGTCCATTTTATTATTTATAAAAGCTCTGTAAGTAAATTCTCCTTTATCTGCAGGCCTTATACCTTTCGATAATAACAAATTTACTATTTTTTGAACTATTAAAGGATTACCGTGTGTAGATATTTCAACGGTATCTTCACCCGTATATGTGTGAGGAGCTTTTAAATAATATAAAATTACTTCATCAAGTTTTTTATCGTTATCGTAAATGTAACCGTGGTAAACTTTTCTGTCTTCTATTGTTACGGGGTTACGATTTTTTGTAAAAAAAACGGAAGATACTACCGTTTTTGCAATACTACCACTTATTCTTATGATAGCCAAAGCGGATTTTATATTGCCTGTAGCAAGAGCTACTATAGTATCTTCCTGTTTAAATAAGTTCATTAATTTTTATCTATCGATAACTTTACACCGACTTTTCTCATTGCACCTTCTCCTTCGGAAAAAGTGTCAAAACCGCCGATTTCTTTAAAATATTGGTGAATAAATTTTCTGTCTTTTGCGGACATCGGATCGAATCTGTATATTTTTTTTGTTCTCTTAACATATTCTATTGCTTTATTTATAATTGCTTTCAATCTTTCCTGTTGTTTTTGTCTGTAATTTTCGGTATCAATAGTAACTTTGGCTCTTGTTGAAGGATTTGTGTTTAACATAAGCTGAACAACATATTCCAAAGCATTTAAAGACTGTCCGCTTCT